>CALUTG010000009.1 GCA_944323615.1 Candidatus Gastranaerophilales bacterium | reverse complement strand
GTTATAAAAATATTTTTCTTCTTAAAGCAGTCAAGCTCGCTGTAATCATAAATTTGAGTATTATATTTTTTCATTAAATCAAATTCTTCTTTCATTCCGGAGCGGATTCCGATTTGTTTAATGTTTTCAAACCCTACAATTTTGCCGGCATGCCTTATCACTGCGGAATGTGAAAGCGGCTCTCCAAGGTATTCTTCTCTTAGATCAGTATGAGCATCGAAATGTACTATAGCCAAATCTTTGTAGAATTCCGAAACCGCTTTGATTTCAGGTAATGTAACCAGGTGCTCCCCGCCGATTCCGAAAACTTTTTTACCGTCTTTGTATATTTCTCTTACGTTTTTTTCTATTAAGTCCAGCGATTTAACAGTATTCCCGAGGGGAAATTCCAAGTCACCGGCATCATGAAAATTACAATCTTCAAGATGTTTATCAAAATAAGGAGAGTATTCTTCAAGTCCCCAGCTGGCTAATCGTATTTGTTCAGGTGCAAAACGGGAGCCTGGTCTATACGAAACTGTCCCATCAAACGGCAGACCCAGCATAACGATTTTAGAGCTTTCGTAATCATTGTTCTGTCCCATCCAATTTCTGTCTAAAAACGGTCCTGATAGCATAAATCTTTCTCCTTTTTTATAATTGTAACATAAGAAGAAAGTGTAGAAGTTTTTTCATGGATAAATTAAATAACCAAATCGGACTAATCCTAAAGTATTATTTCTTAATATTTCTTTACATTTTTAAAAATTTGAATATATCAGGCTTACAGCTATTTTATTTGTATTGCAGGATGACTTTTTTTACAAAAAGATTGATTATATGTTATTTTATTGATATAAGTTAATGGGGGCTTTATAGTCCTTTAGTAGTACACATAAAAAAAGGTTAGAATTATGACATTACCAAATGTAGCCTATTTCTCAATGGAAATAGCAATGGATCAATCTCTGAGCACATACTCAGGAGGTTTAGGCTTTTTAGCAGGTTCACACATGCTGTCAGCCGGTTATTTACAAATGCCTATGGTTGGTGTGACCATGTTATGGTCTTATGGTTATTATGACCAGAGAATCGACCATTCAGGAAACGTTGAAGTAGCTTACATCAGAAAATATTATGATTACTTAACTGATACCGGTATCGTAGTTGATGTTGATACTTTCGGCGAGAAGGTTAAAGTTAAAGCTTACAGAGTTGAACCGGAACTTTTCGGTACATGCCCTGTATATCTTTTAACAACTGATATTGACGGAAACAGTGATTGGGCTAAGAGCATTTCCCATAAGCTTTATGACGGAAATGAAAAAATCAGAATAGCTCAGGAAACTGTTCTCGGTGTTGCGGGTGTTAGAGTCTTGCAGGCTGCAGGATACAATTTTGACGTTGTTCATATGAACGAAGGTCATGCTCTTCCTGCTGCATTTGAGCTGTTAAGACAATACAACGGCAACCTGGAAGAAGTTAAGAAAAGAACAGTGTTTACAACTCACACCCCTGTTGCAGCAGGTAATGAAGTTCACTGGGTTGATACGCTTCTTGAAGGAGGTTTCTTTGCAGGCGCTTCTCGTGACACAGCTATTCAGCTTGGCGGTGAAAACTTCTCATTAACCGTTGCAGCTCTTAGAATGTCAAGAATTGCAAATGCTGTATCTCAGCTTCATGGTCTTGTTGCTAACAAGATGTGGGAATGGGTTGATGGAAGATGCCCTATAAGAGCTATTACCAATGCTGTTAATCTTCATTACTGGCAAGACCAAAGAATGCATGGAGACAAAACTCTTGATCAGCTGCTAGCTGCAAAAAGAGAAATGAAAGAAGAATTATTCAAGTATGTTGCTAATGTTGCCGGTAAAAGATTTGACCCGGATGTATTAACTATCACCTGGGCAAGAAGATTTGCTGACTACAAACGTGCTTGGTTAATTTTGATGGATAAAGACAGAATTAACAAACTGCTTGAAGAAAATAAAGTTCAAATTATCTTCGCAGGTAAATTCCATCCGGATGATGTAATGGGTAAGGAAATGTTTAACAAACTTCTTAACCGTTCACACACATTGAAGAATGTTGTTGTTCTTCCTGGTTATGAATTGCAGTTATCAGGTATGCTCAAACGCGGTACAGATGTATGGTTAAATACTCCGTTGAGACCGTTTGAAGCATCAGGTACTTCAGGTATGTCAGCTAATGCTAACGGTGCCATTCACCTTTCTATCTACGACGGATGGGCTGTTGAAGGTACATTTAACGGTATTAACGGATATACTGTTGAATATCCTGGTCTTGATGATGAAATGCCTTGGGAAGAAAGACATTGGAAAGATCATGAATGCTTAATGGATATTATTGAAAATCAAATTATTCCTACTTACTACAACAATAAGCAGGAATGGGCAAGATTGATGAGACAGGCAATCAGAACTTCTGAAGCTTACTTTAACTCAGACAGAATGGTTATAGAATACTATAACAGATTGTATGCTCCTATTGCTCATGATGATGTTTCAGCAGGCGAAAAGAGAAAAGAGATGAATATTACAGAAACTCCTACTTTCGATGCTTGGACATACTCTAATATCAAATAACACTTAAAGTGAGAAATAACAGAGGGGGCGGATACATTGTATCCGCCCCCTCTGTTTTATTTATATATTATCTAACCTTATTTTCTGTACCGTTTATTAAACGTTTAATATTTTCTCTGTGGAGATATACGATATAGATTGCACCTAAAAGACAATATAGAGAATAAGCAATCGGGGTTCCGCAAAGAAACATTATAATTGGAGAAAGCAGAAGGGCTGTTATTGAACCTGCAGAAACATATTTTGTAAAGTAAGTTACTACCCCCCATACGGCTGCGATTATAAGTCCGGCTGTAAAATTAAGTGCAAGAATAGTTCCGACGCCTGAGGCAACGGATTTTCCTCCTTTAAATTGCAGAAAACAAGGTTTGCTGTGTCCTATTATAACGGCTATTGCTGCTGCAACAGGGGCAATGCCTAAAGATGTTCCGGCATTTACAAAATATTTAGCTAATACAACCGGTATTGCACCTTTGAGGGCATCAAGGAGCATGACTGTAAAGAACCACTTTTTCCCGAGAACTCTTTTCACATTAGTGGCTCCTGTTGAACCTGAACCGACGGTTCTTATATCCTGACCGGTCTTTGCTTTTACTATAAGATAGCCTGTCGGGATTGAACCTATAATATAGGCTATTACAACTGTTAGTACTAAATCAAATATTGCACTTATCATACTTCCTCCTTTTTAGTAATTATTATACCAAATATTTGCAAAAACAATTAATATCATTTAAAATCGTTGTATGGATTATGAATTTTTAAACAGCTCAATTGACAGAGAGAACATAATTTTACCTGATTCTGATAAAATTAATCCTTTTTTGTTGAAAAATAATTATGCAGAAATTATTAAAGCTGTAGATTTTCTTGGCTCTGAGGAAAAGTTTTTATATATCCATGGATTTTTAGGTACAGGAAAGCGGCAGTTTATAAATTACATAACCGAATTTTTGGCAAATGATGTTATAAAACTTGAGTATTATTGTAAAGAAGCAACAGTGTGTGATGATATATTGCTTTCTTTCATTGATACTATTGAAAATCTTGCAATATCTAAAGCTGTCAGTTTAAATGCTAAGATTACCACCCTAGGGGTAAAATTTCATCAGCATATTTCTTCTATCAAAAAACCTTTTGTAATTATACTTCATTCTTTGGATGATGTACTGGAAGAAAATATGACGCTTATTTCGGACATGCTTTCTCAAGTTCTTAGTGAGCCAAATGTCAGGCTGATTGTTTCTACTAGAGCGATGAAACAAAATTTGCTTTCAGGTATTCAGGAGGATAGGAAACTCTTTCTTAAAGCTTTTACAAAAGAAATTTTTAAAGAATTTTTAACTTCAAATTTAATTCAGGCAACAGATACAACAATAGAAGATTTCTATAAATATACAAGGGGATATTATTATTATACGGCCTTGTCAGTCAAAATTGTTCAGGCAATGAAAACAACTTTAAATGATTTTCTTCAAAAATTTACCATGTCCGGAATGTCTTTTGATTCATATCTTGGCATGACATATATTAATCTTATTCCTAATGTAATAAGGAATTTTTTCTGGTTTCTGCGTACGATAAGACATGGTATATCTCTCAATGCGCTTGCAATTTTTGAACTTTATGATGAATTTTCGATTGAGTATTTAAAATCTAATTTAATGATATTTCAATCAGGCGAGATGATATATGTTCAGGATTATTTTTTGCAAAAAATAGATATTGCGATTCCGGATAAAATAGAGATAAAGCTGCATAAATATATTATAAATATTTATGAAAGCCAGTTAAAACAGCCTTTGAAACAGCGGGCAATGCTGATTTCACGGCAAGCATTGAGGGCTGAGATAGAATATCATAATAAATGTATTTTTGAAATTGAAAACGGTGTAAGGGAAGATAATAAAAATCCGCTGCCTGAAAAAGTTTCAGAACAAAAGGATGAACCGGCATCCGGCGGGCAGACTATTTCTGACAGATTAAAAGCTGCTGAAGAGTTGGAAGCGGACAAAAAGTTTACGGAAGCTATTGAAAGTTATAAAAAAATTCTTGATTCAGAGGGGATTGACTTGATTACTGTTGTGGATATCAGGCTTCATCTGGCAAGGCTTTATAAAGAAGTCGCTGATTATTATATGGCAAGCCATTTTTATGAACTTGTTGAAACATATTATAAGCAGCATAATGAGTTTATTAACTTAAACTATCTTTACTATGAAATGACTGATTTGTATTTCAAAATGTACAAAAATGAAAGAGCGATTGAGACTGCAAAAAAAGTTATTTATTCTGTTGATACTCCTCAATCACTTATGGTAAGCTCCTGCACCCTTCTGGGAAATATATATTCAAGCATGAATAATCCTGATGATGCTTATACTTATTATAAAAAAGCGTTAGAATCTTTAGATGACAATGTAGAGGATCAAACTCTGGCAGAACTTTATTTTAAATATGCGCTTTCCTGTGATGACAGGGGTGAAATGGAACAGGCGTATGGGTATTATAATAAATGTATTGCGATTCCTGTTGAAAACCCGTATAAATCGCTTGCATATTCAAACTTAGCTTCTTGTTATTATGAGAACGGCACTTATGACGAAGCTCTGGATTGCTTTCTGCACGCTTACAATTTGGATAAATCAAGCAATAATTATGACGGAATTTATTATAATGCTTCTCATCTGGCGAAGCTGGATAAGAAAAAGCAGCTTGAATATTTAATAGAGGCTAAGAAGAGTGCAGAATTTATTAATGAAGATTTTTATATTCTGGAATCAACTCTTGCGCTCGGAGACTATTATTATAATGAGCCGAATAAGCATAAAGAAGCTTTGCGGGAATATTTCAAAGCCAAAAAGACAGCGGAGAATCTTGCCGGAACGGTTGATATTAATAAAATAGAGACAAGAATCAACGATATGCGCTTGAGAATGAGTGCAGAAGAATTTAATGAGATTGCAAAGAAGTATGAAAATTAGTATTACTAAAGATTTTGAAGAATTTAAAAAGGTGTTTTTGGAAGAAAATTCCAAGCACAATTTAATTTCTAAAAATGATGAAAAGTTTTTGTACGAAAAGCATTTCTATGATTCTCTCGGTGTAAAACTTTTCTTTGAGAAATACGGAATTTCCGGAGGGAAAATTCTGGATATCGGGTGCGGAGGCGGTTTTCCGTGTGTTCCTGTAGCGATGGAATATCCTGATTTGAAGATAGTCGGAATAGACAGCATAAGAAAAAAAATTAATTCGGTTATCTCAATAAAAGAGAAATTAGGGCTCAAAAATTTAGACCTTATATGTGATAGAGCGGAAAACCTGTCGGGACAAAAGTTCGATGTTGTATTAAGCCGTGCTGTCGGAGATCTGGAAAAGATTTCCGGATATGCCCTTCCTCTGCTTAAAAAAGGCGGATATTTTGTTGCTTATAAATCTAAAAAAGCATCTGAAGAAATTGAAAATGCAAAAGATGTATTAAAGCGTTATAATGCAGGTGTAGTTGATATTATAGAATACTCTCTTCCGACAGAGGAGGTTTATGAAAGATATTTAGTAGTTATCAGGAATTAACTTTAAAAAAGGGGGCGGTCAGGATGAAAAGTTTTAATTACAAAAACCCTACGGAAATTATTTTCGGAAACGGAAGAATTAAAGAAATCGGGAGTTTGCTTGAAGGAAAAGCCAAAAAAGTTCTTTTAACTACCGGAAAAGGCAGTGTTAAAAAGAACGGCATCTTTGATACAGTTGTAAAATCCTTGAAAGAACACGGGATTGAGTATGTTGAGTATTCCGGTATAAAACCTAACCCAACCTTAAAACATGCACAGGCGGGTGCTGCCTTGGCAAGAGAAGAGAAAGTGGACGGTATTCTGGCGCTTGGGGGCGGAAGTGTAGTTGATGAAAGTAAGGCTATTGCAATCGGTGCTTGCTATAAAGGCGATTTATGGGATTTTTATTGCCATAAGGCTGTTCCTAAAAAATCAATTCCTCTATATGTAATTTTAACAGTACCTGCTACCGGTTCAGAGATGAATCCTAACGGTGTTATTACTAATGAAGAAACCAAAGATAAGTGGGGATTTAGGACTTCTTTAAACTATCCGGTCTTTTCGATTTTGGATCCGGAAACAACGTTGTCTATTCCTGTCGAGTATACTATTGCTGCGGCAATTGATATTATGACTCATTCAATGGAAGCCTATTTTTCTAAGACGGATAACGATTCTTTTATTCTGGATAGGTTTGTTGAAGCTCTTGTAAAATCTGACTTAGAGGCCTTGGAAAGATTGGTTAAGAATCCTAAGGATTTAGAAGCCAGAGCGAATATTATGTGGACTGCAACACTTGCCTGGAACGGTCTTGTAAACTGCGGAGCAGGGCCGCATGTAATTGTTAATCACGTAATTGAACATCCTTTAAGCGCTGTTTATGATATTACCCATGCAAACGGGCTTGCGATTTTGATTCCGGCTTCAATGACTTATTACAAAGAAAAATATCAAAAACGTCTGGCGATGTTTGGTAAAAATGTTTTTGGACTTACGGGAGATGAGGAAAAGAGTCTTGCTGATAAAACGATTATCCAATTTAAAGTTTTGTTCAGCAGGCTTGGCGTACCGGTTACACTTTCGGAAGCGGGGATAACAAATCCGGATATTGAATTTCTGGCATCTCAAACAATGAAACTTCTTGGTAATACTGATTTATTAACTAAAAAGGATGTTGAAGAAATTTTAAAATTGGCTTTGTAATCGTAATATCTTTCTGGTACTATTTATTTAACAGACTAGAGGGTTTTAATTATGAATACTGCCGAATATTTAATAAAAAAGCTGGAAGAAATTGGCATTAATGATTTCTTTGGGCTTCCGGGGGATTACAATTTTAATCTTTTGTATGCGGTTGAAAACAATCCGAATACAAACTGGATAGGCTGTACAAATGAACTTAATGCAGGATATGCGGCAGACGGTTACGCGAGGCAGCGAGGGTTCGGGGCTATAATTACGACCTACGGAGTCGGTGAACTCAGTGCAATTAATGCAATTGCAGGAAGTTATGCGGAAAATATTCCCGTAATTACAATAGTCGGAGCTCCTGCGACAAAATGTATTGAGAACAAAACTCCTGTGCATCATAACTTTTATGACCCGAGACCTTATGCTTTTGAAGAAGCACATAAACATGTAACCGCTGCGACGGCTTTTTTAAACAGGGATAATGCAAAGCTTGAAATAGACAGGGTTTTGAAAGTTTTTGTCAAAGAACGCAGACCGGTTTATCTTGCTATTCCTCTGGATATTGCAACAATGGAAATCTCTTCAAGAGATGTCGATTACAGCTGGACAAGCGATAAGGATACTCTTGATACTGTTGTAAATAAAATTTTGGATAAAATAGAAAAATCAGAAAAACCGGTAATTCTCGGGGATTCTCTTATTAAAAGGTTTGACGCAAGACTTGAATTTAGAGAATTTGTGGAAAAATCAGGGATTCCGGTAACAAACTTTTTAATGGGAAATAATCTTATTGATTCCGATTACGAAAAATATCTCGGAATGTATTATCATAAGTATCGTAATCCTGTCGCGCAAAAATATCTTGAGGAAACGGACTGCTTGATTGCGGTAGGACCGATATACGGGGATTTGAACTCTTTTGGATTTAATCTTCCTTACAAGATAAATTCTCATGCCGCAATTTACGGAACTTATACTTACGTAAACGGGATTAAGTATGAAAATGTAAAAATGTCCGACGTTCTGGAAGGCTTGAGTGCTAAGATTGAACACAAGGATTATGAGTTTGAAAAACCGGTTATCGGCTATGAAAAAACAAAAATACCGAATGGCAAATTAACGTCGGAATATATTTATCCCCGTCTGCAGGAATTTATTACGGATAATGATATTGTTGTTGCAGAAACAGGAATTATTCCGCACGGCATGTGCCAGATAAAATTTCCGAAGAATGTGGAGATGCACACCCAGACTCTGTGGGGCTCAATCGGTTGGGCAACGCCGGCGACTCTCGGGGTTTGTACGGCTAACCCTAATTCAAGAGTTATTTTAATCACCGGAGAAGGCTCGCATCAGCTTACCGCAATGGAAATCGGAAATATGTTAAGACGCGGAATTAAACCTGTTATTATCGTTTTAAATAACGGTGGATACACGATTGAGAGAATTCTTTCCGACAGCCCTGATGACAAGTTTAATGAAATTATGCAGATGAATTATGCGAAATTTGCGCGTGTATTTGAGGGTGAGGTCTGGGCAACAAGGGTTACAACGGAAGATGACTTTGATAAAGCGTTGAAAGTTACACAGATTATGAATAAACTCTGTTATATTGAGATTTGTACGGATAAAATGGATATGCCGGAACTTACCAGAGAAGTTTTTGGAGATTCTAAATCAAGAGCGGAAAAATCTTCCGTAACAATTCCGGAAACTTATTGCGAAGTAAAAAAAGAACCGGAAAAGCTCAGTTCTGATTTGAATTTTGAAACACACGTACACCAAAGTTTAAAGGAATTTAAAGAATAGATGGGAAAATTATTTGTAATCTCCGGCTCTTCGGGTGTCGGAAAAGGTACTGTAATCAAGGAATTTTTAAATAAACATCCGGAGTTCAAACTCTCTGTGTCCTGTACAACCCGCGCGCCCAGAGAGGGTGAGGTTGACGGAGTAAATTATTTTTTCCTTTCTAAACCGGAGTTTATTAAACGTGTTGAGAACGGAGACTTTCTTGAGTGGGCGGAGTTTTCCGGAAATATGTATGGAACCGGAAAGGATTATGTTGAAAAAACTCTTAATTCCGGGCACAATTTGATATTAGAGATTGATACAAAAGGTGCTTTGAATGTAAAATCTCTTATGCCTGAGGCTAAACTGATTTTTATACTTCCGCCGTCAATGGAGGAGCTTGAGTCAAGACTCAGAGGCAGAAAAACCGAGTCGGAAGAGGCTATTAAAAAACGGCTTGAGTCAACCAAACTTGAGATAAAAAATTCCGAAAAATTTGATTACAAGATTGTAAATGACAGCATAGCGCAAGCTCTGGCAGATTTGGAAAAAATTTTGCTGGGGTAAGAGGGGCTGTGAGTTGTGAATCGAAGAAAGTGACTAAGTAATTAATAAGCCCCCTCTCCTGTAAGGAGAGGGATGGGGTGAGGTGATAACCCGTGAATTTTGAATCGTCAAATCAACTGTCATCCTGAACTTGATTCAGGATCTTTCAAGTGACTAGTGAATAGGGGGGGTATTATCTCCTCTTCTTATGGAGAGGGGGTATCTCAGGCATTTTTTGTCAGAAAAATGCAGCAATAGCGTGTTTTCTTTTTCTTTAGGTACATTTCTTTTTCTTTGCTTCGCAAATAAAGAAAAAGAAATGTACAAGCTTACATAGATTCCGGGTCAAACTCGGAATGACGAAAAACGGAATACAAAACGCAAAGTGCCGCGTCATCCTGAACTTGATTCAGGATCTTTCAAGTGATTGAGTGATAGTAATACTCCCTCTCCTGTAAGGAGAGGGATGGGGTGAGGTGCCCCCCCCTATTTGCCCTATTTTCTTTAACTTTTGTAAATTTTTGTCAAATATATTGGCAAAAAAAGTGTTTATGTCTTTTAATAAGAACATTAATAAATAAACCAACAAATTATTAAGGAGTGTATTATATGAACGTAAAACCCGTGAGACATCAGAATGTTTTAATTAGATTAGCAAAAATAAGTAAGGCGCAAAAACAAGCGGCGAAAGCTGCGGCAGCGGAAGCAAAGGCTGCTGCACAGGCAGCACAGGGGGCGGATGAGTTTGTAAAAACCGGTATGAAATCACCTAAATTCAAAAAATGGGCAGTACGTATTGCGGCAGCTCTGGGTGCGGCAGGCGCAATCACAGCGGGCGCAATATTGTCCAAACCAAGGACTTACGATGCCCCGCTGGAAGCACGTATGCGGGCTTATGCAGAGTATAGAGATTATACTGAGAGAGCGGCAGAGAGTTTTGCTTTTGATTATTATGATTATGCGTTCAGAAATGCAACTATGATGGAAGTGCAAGCAGAGGGGGATCAAAGAAAACTAGATCGCCGGGCTTTTTCTGATATACTGAAAGATCATGGCTATAAAGAAGCTGCAGATAGAATAGAGAATTCTTATAAGTATGATGAAAAAATTTTTCCTATCTTGACTGAGCATTTTCATCATACTAACAAACAAAGACTATTAGATAAAAAATTGAATTATCTGAAAGAAAATATGACGACTAAGGAATATCAGAGGTTTATAAAAAATATGGAAGAAGTTAATAGGGACAACCATATGCCATATTACGGAAATGTTCTGGGTCAGTATACTGCTGATAGTATTGCTTTTAGAAAGTATTTGGACAAAACCGGCATTGTACATGACAGCGGAGTGATGAGAGATTTCAGAAATATTTGCAAAGCTATTAGACCGGATTATGATGATTATAGTACTTGTTATTCTGGTGGCAGTTACAAACCTTTTTATATTCGAAATAAAGACGATTTATTGGAAAGTGCAAGAGATAAATATACATTTTATAAATAAACGAAAGTCCGGCAAAGCCGGACTTTCGTTTATTATGTACTTCTATTCTTGCGCTTGTACCTGAGGGTTTTCAGCGGCAAGCATTTTCTTATAGAGTCTTTCAAGAATAGGGTCTATAGCTTCGGTTATTTTATTACCAAAGAGTTTACCGTTTATGGCTTTTTCACCAAGCTCACCGTTCCAATTTATAACATTAGTTCTTCCGATTCTGCTATTCAAATCAGGATGGTCTTTTATATACTCAAGTATAATTTTAAGAACGGTATATTCATTAGAAGAGTCATCAGAAGGTTCTAGACCTAACTCTTTAGCTTTTGCCAGTACTGCCTCCAGGAATTTTACAATAGTATCTGTATCTGTTTTTGCATCATCAACGAGTTTTTCTATAAATCCTTCCACAGAAAATCTTCCGCTGCCTCCATCAACGGCAGTATTTTGATAGACTCCTTTTAAGAACTCAAGAACATTATCTTTATTTACTATATTTAGACGTTTATCTACGTCGTTTCGCTGATCCTTTTTTGTCCAACGGCAAAGAAATTCTTTCGCTTCTTTGCCTGCCCGAAATGCAGCCCCTTGAGACTTCTGAATTGTTTTAGCTTCTTCCTCTGCCAGTTTTTCAGCTTCTTCTGCAGCTAATTTATCTTCTTTGTATTCTTTAATCTTTTCTGCAGTAATTTCTTGTAAGCTGTCTGCTGTATATTTGCCGTTAGCATCCAATGTTGGATTTTTGAGTTCCTGCCATTTTCCGTCTTTAATTATAAATAGTTTTTTTGTTCCGTCTGAGTTGGTGCCTTCTATTTCTTCATAAACAGCTTCTCCATCTGCATAGGTCTTACCTTGCAAAACTGCAATATAACCCTGCTGCTGCAATGCTGCTGCTTGTTCTTCCGGAGTATTTCCTAAAGTACCGCTGCCGTTATTGTTACCTTGATCGGCATTATCGTGTTCTATAGCCTGATAGTTAACTATTTGAGCAGAGATTTCCGTATCAGAAAAACCTTCTGATTTTAAGTCTTTCTTAGTGTCTTCGTCAAAGAGTTCTCTGTTGAACATGCTGTCAATATCGCCGTAGTATTCATCAGCATCTTTAGCTATAACTTTTATTGCAGCCCATCTTGTTGCTATATACAAGTTATCAAATGCTTGAACAAATGATGTTGACATATTCTTATCAAGTTTATCATATTCAGTAGTTAATGCTGTGATTGCATTAGTAAGATTGTCGATTTCTTCTCCTTCAAGCTGGTTAGCTAAGTCTTTTGCTTTATTTATTAATGAGAGATAAAGCGGTTTAACAAGACTTGTTTTTATTTCTTCTCTGGATTCATCTTTAATCTTGCTGTCGTTGTATTTATCTGCAATGTAAGCCATAATACGTTTGTTGTCTACATTGAGGCTTCCTTTTTCACTGTTCCAGCTGCTGATTAAATCAAGAATGTTTGTATCAGTGCTTTCATAATCAAGCGCTCCGATTAATCCGTTAGTAATAGACGGATTGCTGTCGCTGAGTTCATCAATAGCCGTCTTAAGTGCATAAAGGCTGGCATCAATGCTATCTGCCCTGTATTCAAAACCTGCATCTGTCAATCTGACTTTGAATACTTCATCAGCATCAGGTGATTCTTCGGTACCCATTGTCATGCTGTTAATGATATGTTTTTTGATGTGTGTATCATCAATTTTTTCATCATAAACTTTCTTTAATGCGTTAAATTTGTCCTTCCACTCTCCTCTGGAGTTTTCGTTATCTGCAATAATTGCTGCATTAATAGCATCTTTTTCTGCTTGAGAAAGTTTATCAGATTCTTTTAACTGTTTCATTAATGAAAGCAGTTTGTTATATTTTCTTTGATAGCTTATTTGTTCTTCAGTTTTGGTTCTGTCATCACCAAGAGTGTTGTTGTTTCCGCCGCCGTTGTTGTAATTACCCCACAAATTGCTGAAGTCCATATTGCCAAATGCGGTATTATTAAATCCGCTCCAGCCGTTGTTAGGGTTATTACTTTTCCACCAAGTTTGCATTACAGCTAAGCTTGGATCAAGTAATGTATTATAATTTGTGTCACCAAAGAATGGTGTAAAATTACTCATACTAAAAACAGGATAATTATAAACCATGCTGTCTGCTATACTTTTCATATTAAGCTGGTTCCAAAGTATGTTCATTGAATTCATAGGATTAGTGCTGCACATCTGGAAGTTAATGAATGATGGCTGCCATCCTGTAAATCCTGTTGTCATAAATGGAAACGTCATACTCTTTTATCCTCTTAATAGTTCTCGTTATATATATAAAGTATTTATGTTTTCATGAATTGACTTTTTAAAAACACATGTTTACAAAACTTAACATCATGGAAATACATGTGATTTCAGGGTTTGGGCATGATTTAATTGCGTAACAATTTATTAATATATTACAGATATACTCTTGTAATAAACTATTTATATGATATAATAGGGTGTGATTACGGAGGGAATATGGCACGTGTATTGATTTCTATGTCTAACGACTTTCTAACTAAAGTAGATAATATAGCTAATTCTGAACAAAGAACCAGAAGCGAATTGATTCGAGAAGCTTTGAGAGTATATATTAAACGTAATAAAATTTCTAATAACCTTAAAGCTGAAGAAAATGCTACTTTATTGACTGAACTCTTGGGTTAGAGTGTCTTTTTGTGTGCCATTTTGTAACATCAACATATGGATTATTTTACCCTGCGTTTATATTTGAATAATAAGTATTAAGTTTTGTAAAACTTTTTGTCAGGCATGTACCATGATTACAAAATTTATAGTAGCATGCCATGTATCAACTATCCCCAAATCTCCTCCCAAAATTATTAGAGAAAATACTTAGACTGGCTTCGTAATGAGTCAGTTTTTTTTATGAATCATGGACAATCTTCCTCCCTTGTGAGCACTACTGTCCATGATAAATTCATATAGAAAGCTAATAATATGAGTAAAAATAGGTATTATACACAAAAGAAATCTTGTAGAGACAATAAACTAAAATATCATCCCGAACTTTTTACATCAGGCGGAGCAGCTTAACGTTTAGATTACCAGCTTTATTTACCCCTATCGGGATCTTACCGAAAAGCAAGTGTCACGCCAAATGGGTGAGATGCTGAAACGAGTTCAGCATGACAAAACAAATTATCTTGGACAGCAGTAGCCTTGTGAGGGAGGATTGAGGTGGGTGCTGGTTATATAAATTATAATAAATATAGTTTGTACTTTTCTTTTTCTTTATTTGCGAAACAAAGAAAAAGAAAGCACGTGCCGCTGCATTTTTCGATAGAAAAATGCCTGATATTCTCCCTCTCCCTTAGGGAGAGGGCTGGGGTGAGGGGTTGGTCTTAATTACTCAGTCACTTAAAAGATCCTGAAACAAGTTCAGGATGACGGTATGCTAGGCGTTTATGATGCTTCCCCCCCCCTCCTCGAAATCAAAGATTTCGGTCCTCCCTCAAGGGGAGGACATGGGTCAATTCACGATTCATAGCTCACGCTTAGTCACTCAATCGCAGATTTACAATTCGCGATATATAAACTACCCCATTTACCCCCTTACAGAGTATGTATTTTTTTTATCTTGTAGTAAAATGTTGTTATGAAAAAAACATTGTTAGGGACAGTCTGTGTTTTAGTCTTGTTATCGCCTTCAGCGCCGGTTTTCAGTGCTTCAACCGGCATGTTTGCACAGCATTACAATGCAGGTCAGAGCTATTTGGCGCAGGGACAGTACTCTTCTTCTATTGTGGAGTTTAGAAAAGCTTTGAGAATCAATTATCTTGATAACTCCGCAAGAATTGGCTTGATTAATTCTTATCTTGCAAGAGCAACTTATTATGCCAATCAGGAAAAGAATTACAATAAAGCGGCTAATGATTTTAGAAGTGCCTTATTTTATTTAAGAATGTACCCGACAAAAGATCAGACAGTTCAAAATTCTGCCGCCATGATTGCTTCGGCCAATGAAAATTTGAATCAATGTCTGAATGTTATGAGTTTTGATAAAACGGCATCTGCACGTTATAAAACTGCGGAAGAACTTCGTGCCGTAGGAAATTTTTCTGCAGCTGCGTATGAATTCTCTCAGTCAGCTCAAAGTGAAAAACTTGCAGCACAGGCAAATGAGCAGATTGCTGATTTAATGAAGCTTTTAGCTAACGAGCCGAGATCGGCGGATTATTATAAAACGGCTCTAGATTTAGCTCCGACAAACGGTGCTTTGAGGATGAAATATGCCAGAACTCTTGATAAACTCGGAAGATTCGATGAGGCCGTAGAACAGTATAATTATGCTCTTGCAAACAGCAAGGGTGATATGGAAATATTGTATGCGCTTGAGCGGATTTATTTGAAAAAACTTGCTCAGACACCTTCTGATGCGGAATTGAATGCAAACCTCGGTGCTATTAAGCAGGCGCAGGGAGATTTTGAGACTGCTTTAAGCTATTACGGAAAAGCAGAACAGATTAATCCGAGCAATGTTAATACAAGGTTAAATGTCGGAACACTTTTCCAGCAGCGCAAAGATTATCAAAAAGCAATCAAGTCTTATGACTCTGTTTTAACTCTGTATCCTGACAACGTTCAGGCTAACTTATATAAAGCTCAGGCTCTTTCTGAAATGGGGGATAAAAAGGGTGCGCTTGCTTTGTATAACAAAGTCCTTTCGCTTGATCCGGCTAACGTTACCGCAAAAGCCGAAATCGCCGGAGTTATGCAGGCGGCAATGTCTCCGGAGGAGTATATTGATTATTTAGCGAAAAATTCTTCCGATAAATCTATGCAGAATATGCTTTATGACTATGCTTACAAACTTCATAAAGAAAACAATATTGATTCTGCAATCAAAGCTTATCGGGCGGTTATTTCTTCAGGCAGTACAAATGTCGATGCTTACGTGAACTTAGCTATTTGTTATGCGGCTAAGAATGATTATAATAACGCTGTAGCTGTTTTAAATAATGCAAAGGCTAAATTCCCTGCAAATAATCTTGTTTTAAAAACATTGCAGGATGTTCAGAAGGATTCTGCATCTACCGCTCTTGCAGCAGCTTCTCAAAGCTATGAAAACAAAGATTATAACAGAGCTGTGCAACAGTACTTGGCGATATCTCCGGCAACGGAAGATTCTATGATAGGTGTTGCAGCGTCTTATCAGGCTATGGAGAATTACGACAAGGCTATTGAGTATTATAGAAAAGCAGAACAAATTAACCCTAAGAATGCAGAAATACCTTACTACATCGGTTATCTGTATTCTGAACAGCAAAAATGGATGGAAGCGGAAACTTATCTTAAAAAAGCTGTCAGCTTAAATCCTGAATCAGAAGCAAAAAATTTGCTTACTTATGTGTTGCAGAATTATTCTTTGGCTTCACTTAACGATGGTATAAACCTTTTTGAGAAGAATGATTTTCAATCAGCTTTGAATAAGTTTAATGAAGTTATTAAAAAAGAGGCAAATAATGCCTATGCTTATTATTATAGAGGCTTAATCTATGATGAGCAGAACAAAAGACAGCTTGCCATTAACGAGTATTTAAATGCGTTGAAGTATTCAAACGAGCTTCCTATTGCAAATTATATGCTTGCGGTTGATTATGATACTTTAGAAAAGTATAAAGAGGCTTACAAATACTATAATATCTTTATTTCAAGCTACACAACCGATGATGAATATCTAAAATACGCAAAATCAAGGGTGGAAGAATTGAAGCCGTATGCAGGTTAAGGAAATGATTTCGAGCAGGGTGTCACTTGCTCCGATGGCTGGAATAACGGATTATGTTTTACGCTCGCTTATAAGAGAGCATTCTAAGACTTGTCTTTTAACGACAGAGATGATTAGTTCGGAAGCTCTGAATCAGGTTAAAGATGTTGATATAGTGGCAAGGGGCGAGGATCATTCTCCTATATCCTATCAGCTTAGCGGGCATAAGCCTCAAATGATGGCTGATGGTGCTAAGTATTTGGAAAAATTTGCGGATATGATTGATATAAATATGGGCTGTCCGGTGAATAAGGTTGTTAAAGGTACTGACGGCTGCGCTCTTATGAGAAATGTTGAGCTAGCGCAGGAGATTGTAAAAACGGTTAAGTCTCAAATTTCTATTCCTGTGTCTGTGAAATTTCGTCTGGGATATACAATGGACGAGCTTAACTTTGTTGAATTCGGTGAAAAAATGCAGGAGGCGGGTGCTGATTTTATAACAATTCATGGCAGAACCCGTTCGCAGATGTATGGCGGGAAAGCTGATTGGAAGAAGATTGCGGAGCTTAAGAGAAATGTTGATATTCCGGTTTTTGCAAACGGGGATGTTGTGTCTGTAGAAACTGCCATACAATGTCTTGAAGAATCTCAAGCGGACGGGGTTGCAATAGGGCGAGGAGTTTTGGGGGATGTAACTTTAATTTCCAGAATCGAAAAATATCTTCAAACGGGAGAATATTTACCTCCGCCTTCACTGGAAGAAAAAATTGACGGAATGAAAAAACATTTGATGAAAGAGGTGGAATTTCGAGGGGAAGATGTCGGAATTAAGTTTGTAAGAAAGTTTTATCCGTATTATGTAAACGGTTTTCCGGGGGCTTCAAAATGCAGGGGTGAACTGGTTTTGATGGATAATTTAAAAGAAATTAATTCTCTTTTGGATAGGATTTTAGCGCGCAGAGGTACTGCCGTCCTGAATTGAATAATTTTATGTAGAAAACTATCGAAAGGAGTAACGACAGGCATTATTGTTGAAAGAAATTGGGTATAGACAATAAACTAAAATGTCATCCCGAACTTTTTACATCAGGCGGAGCAGCTTAACGTTTAGACTACCAGCTTTATTTACCCCTTTCAGAATCTTGCCCAAAAACAAGTATAACGCCAAGTTGGTAAGATGCTGAAACGAGTTCCAATGTTGTCCATGATAAAATCATCATTGATAATCTTCCTCCCTTTTTGAGGGAGGATAAGAGGTGGGTGCTGATTATATAGAAAGGACCAATACCCATCCCAACCTTCCCTAACCAGGGAAGGAGATCTTTAACACAATTCATTTACCGCTGACTGCTAAAGGAATACAGGCGCATTTTCGGGGTGCATAACCTTCGATTATTTATTGTCTCAACATTTTAGTAATACCATCTATTACAATCATATATTGTTATATGAATAATTTTTGTTAAATTATTCGGGACAGCAGTGGAAACGAGTTCAGCATGACAAAATAAGGTTACGTTATATGAAGACCGTTTGACCAGTCACGGGCTGACATTTCGCCTTTGCCTTCCGGCTTGACTCTTAATAAACGCAAGACACCTTTTCCTGTCTGAACGTCAATTCCGGAGTTTGTGATACTGATAAAGTCTCCGGCATGTCCTTCCTGAGTTTTATCGACAACTTCTGTTTCCATAACTTTAATGATTTTGCCATTATGCTCAAAAAATGCGCCCGGACACTTATAAACCCCTCTTACAAGATTATGAATCTCTGCTGCAGACTTATTCCAATCAATTTGGCATTCTTCTTTTTTAAGTTTTTCTGCGTAACAAACTCCGTTTTCGCATTGTGCAGTAGGAGTTAGAGTACCTTCTGCTATGCCGAGGAGGGTTCTTTCTAACAGTTTTGGCGATTCGGAAGAGCAGATTTCAAAAAGTTCAACGCAATTCATATCGTTATTTATTTCAATCGGGTGAGTCAGGCAAATTGCACCTGTATCAAGCCCCAGTTCCGTAATCATTGTACAGATTCCGGTTTCTGTTTCTCCGTTCATAATTGCACGCTGAATCGGATTTGCACCTCTGTATTTCGGAAGCAGCGACACATGAAGATTAACTGTTTCATATTTTGGAATATCAAGTACTTCCTGCGATAGAATCTGCCCAAAAGCAAATGTTACAAAAAAATCCGGCTTTAATTCTTTTAATGCATTAATAATTTCCGGCTCTTTTCTTATTGATTTTGGCTGAAAAACCGGAATATTATGTTCAAGTGCAAACACTTTAATAGGACTTGGCATAAGCTTATGCCCTCTGCCGGAAGGTCTGTCCGGATTGGTTACAACAGCCTGAACATTGAACTTATCTGAGTTATAAAGATATTCCAGTGATTTTAGCCCTATATCAGGGGTTCCGAAAAAAACTATATTAAGCATTCTCTTTTGTTTCTTTTTCTACCTGTTTTGCTTTAATTTCTTCTATCTGAGCGGTAAGTTCCGGCTCATCAAGGATTTTATCCACTTCAATCGGCGGAAGATCATGTTCTTGAAGAACTTTTTCAGCTTCAAAACGATTAATAACGTGATCAATAAATAAGATTCCGTCAAGATGATCAAACTCATGCTGAATAGCTCTTGCAAGGAGGCTTCCGTCTTTTGCTTCCAGAATAAACGACCTTCCGTTGGAATCTTGAGCTTTTATCATAACATTGGCATATCTTTTAACATCCGTAAAAGCTTCCGGAAAACTCAAACATCCTTCGTGGCTGATTACAGCTCCTGATTTTTTAATGATTTTGGGATTAATAAATACTATAGGGTTCAGCGGTTCATTTCCTGTAGAAACATCAATAACAAAAACCCTGTAATTTTCTCCGATTTGCGGTGCGGCAAGCCCGACACCGTTTTGGGCATACATAGTATCTAACAAATCTTCTACAAGATTTTTTATTTTCTGAGAAACTTTATGAACCTCTTTAGACGGCTGTCTAAGGGATGATTCTCCGTATTTTACAACTTTTCTTATTGACATAATCTTTTCCCCTTTATTCTATTTTAGCATGAATAAAGCTTTATTTAAAACTCCATAAATCTTTCTGGAAAAGAACCAAGAACGGAATAAGTTCAAGACGTCCGATGAACATATCTAATATGAAGATTATTTTAGACCAAATATTTAACCCTTGATAACTTCCCAGAGGTCCTATTTCTCCCAAGCCTGGACCGATATTTCCAAGGGAGCTTACTGTACCTGTAATCCCGATTACCGTACTTTTTTCTATCATTGCTACAATCAGAGTTGAACAAATAAGGATTGCAAAATAAAATGATACAAACATAAGTGTCTGGTATAAGATTTCTTTTGGGACGGTGCAATTCTCTACTTTTATGTTAAAAACGGCTTTAGGATGAAGAACTTTTGTAAGCTCGGTTTTCATAATTTTAAAAATCAAAAGCCATCTCATGATTTTAATTCCGCCGCCTGCTGAACTTGCGCAGCTGCCTGTCGCCATAGCGATAAATAAAAGTATTTTGCTCACATAATCCCATTTTGCAAAATCTACACTGCAAAATCCTGATGAGGATATTACCGAACATACATTAAAGAATGCATGAGTTATACTATTAAAGATTCCATATCCTTCATGGAGTTGTAATGAAAGTGCCAAAAACAGGCTTATCCCAACAGTAATCCAGAAATAAACCCTGAATTCTTCACTTTTAAATAGCACAAGCGGGTTAAATTTTGTCCAGGCTTTATATTGCAGGTTATAGCTGGCGCCTCCGAAGAAAGTGAAAACTGCGACAATCCATAGAATAATATTTGTTGAACCTACAAGGCAGTATGAATTTGGAGAAAGTCCGCCTCCCGAGACGGATGAAAAGGAATGGCATACTGCATTAAATCCGCTCATTCCGTTTATTCTTAAAAGAGCTATTTCAAGTATAGTCATCCCGATATATACTTTCCACAAAGCAGATGCGGTATTTCGCACTCTCGGGGTAAATTTATCCTCGGTCGGTCCCGGAGCTTCTGCAAAGAATAACTGCCTTCCGGCAATAGCAAATTGCGGAAGAATAGCTACAAATAATACGATAATCCCCATACCGCCTATCCATTGTGTAAAAGCTCTCCAAAAAAATAATGCTTTAGGATAGTCATAATGTGTAAATATAGTTGACCCGGTTGTTGTAATTCCGGATGTGGCTTCAAAAAGTGCATCAATAAATGAGATTCCAAAAAACATGTAGGGTATTGCTGCCAGAAGTCCGGCAAAAAGCCAGCAAAAAGTAACAGAACAAAGTCCTTCTGCTTTTTTTATATCATTAACATTTTTAACAGTAGAAGCACCCGGAACAATTTTTCTTAATGTTACTCCTATTATAAATGCAACTATGGCTGCAAAAAAGAACGGGAAAATTGCAGATGTTTCGTGATAATAAAATGCAATTAATATCGGTGCAAGAAGCAGTACACTGAAATACATCATTGAAAGACTAAAAGTATATGCAAGATAACTGAGTCTCATTAATCCACCTTAAAGTATTTCCTGATTACCGGAGCATTTGCACTTGTAGTAAAAATTATAAGATTATCGCCGCTCATAATCTGGGTTGTTCCGTTCGGAATAATTATTCTGTTTCTTCGCTGAATAACCCCTACAATAGCTTTAGCGGGAAGTTTTAGCTCCATAATTTTAATTGTTTGATAATTTTCGGGGAGTTCAATTTCCATAACTTCACCCATGCCTTGTTCAACTGTTGCTAATATACCAATATTAGTATCACAAAGGTTATTTTTAATTTCGTTTAAAGATGCTGTTTTAGTAGAAATGGCGATATCAATTCCGACTTTTTCAAATAAAGACACATTGGCACTCTTGCTTACTCTTGATATAACCCTTTTTACTCCAAGCTGTTTGACAAGCAGAGAGCATAGGAGGTTCTTTTCGTCATTGTTCGTTACACTAACTACAACATCTGATGAACTTATATCTTCTTCATTCAAAAGTTCTAAATCTGTTCCGTCTCCATTAATAACAAGAGAGGTTTCAAGTTCTTCTGAAAGGAGTTCGCACCTCTTTTCGTCTTTTTCAATAATTTTAATATTAAGTTTAAGTTTTTCAAGATTTTTAGCGAGCTTTAGACCGACATTACCGCCACCAATGATTGCAACTTTTTTAACAAATTCTTTTTCGTGGAAAAATCTTCCCGCAAGAATATCGAGAGAATTTGAAAGACCCATAAAAATTACTTTATCATCCTGATGAAGAACGGTTTCACCGCTCGGAATAAATAATTCTCCGTTTCTGGTTACACCGACAATTAAGGTATCTTTTGGAAACTCGCAATTTTTAATCATACTATTGACTAATACTGAATTTGGGGCGATTTTATATTCTAACAGCCTTGCTTTACCGTCAGCAAAGTGTTCAACATCCAGAGCCTTTGCTACTGTTATGATACGGAATATTTCTTGAGTCAGGAGTTCTTCCGGCCAAATTACATAGTCTACGTAAAATCCAAAATTATATTCTGCGTCTTTGGTAATGCCCAAAGAAGACCTATATTCTTCTTTTCTGACAAAACACATCGTACATGCTTTACTCATTTTTTTTACAGTAAGACACGCTACAATGTTTAATTCATCGGAATCCGTGCAGGCAATAAAAACGTCGGCATCTTTTACATTTGCCTGTTTTAAAATTTCAATATTAGATGCGTTGCCGTCTACAAAACTTACATCAAGTTTATTGAAAGCATCGCATTTATATTCTTCACTGTCTATTACTGTTATATCATTATCGGTGTAAAACTCGGAAGCTATCATTGATCCGACTTCGTTTGCACCAAAAAGTATCATTTTCATAGATAATATTTAACTTCAAAATACCTATAAAGTCAATTTCACAAATTATCCCAGATTCTTAATAACACCTGCAATTTTTCCAATTAAAATAAGGTCATTGATAGTATTTCCGTTTATTGTACGGATTCTATATTCCGGATTATCAGATTTAATAATAATTTCATCAAGATTTTTGGATAAACGTTTTACAAAAATTTCATTATTAAAACAAAAAACATAGATTTTATTATCCTGAATTTGTTCGCCGCGCCAGTGTTCAACGATTAATTTGTCACCGTTATCAATTGTAGGCGCCATGCTGTTTCCTGTAGCATTAATCATTGAATAATTTTTTAGTCTAGAGAAACCGTCAATTAATATTTCAGGGATAGGGAGTTTTATTTTTTCTTCTGAAAAAACAATATTTCCGCTTCCGCAGCTTGCAAAAACATCTGTGTAGTAATCAATATAAATAACATTTTCTTCTGATTCGGATGTGTCATTAAAAAGAGTTATATTAAAAAAATTTTCAATTTTTTTTAACTCGCTTATAGTAACCTGACTTTCATTTTTAATGCGGTTACTTACAGTCTGTCTTGTTATTCCAAGGCTTTCGGCAAGAGTGGACTGATTTATATATTTTCCTGTTTTTTTAGGAATTATTATCAAGAGTTCTTCTAATTTCATAAATTTCTCGTTATGTCAAATATATGCTTGACATATGTCAAATAATATCTTACAATGATGTACAAGATGTAATGTTATATATGATATTTAAACATATATTGGTACATCTGTCAATTGATTAATTCTCTAAAAGTTTGTTTATTTTGTATTATTAAGGGGTTGGAGTTAAATTAAATGAGGTATAAATATAATGTATCATGTAGTGAAACAATTTCTAAAAATTGGACACCAGCAGCAATGGATTGTTATTTTATCGGATGTTCCTGCAGCCGCTGTAATTTATATAAGATTTATTTTATGAATACCAATTTTCACTGCAAAATGAAGGAGACTGTAATAGAACTAGTAAGAAGATATGGCGCACCAAGGAGAGATGAGGATGATTATAAGAGACAGGAAGCTTATATGTAAATATAACGGTCAAAAAGGCGGACGTCCTAAGAGTAACTGTAGTATAAGAGTTGAGATACCTGATATAAATCTTGTTATCTTAACTCCTGACCAATACGGGTCTCTGGTTGAAAAGTACGGATATGAGTTTATCAGAAAAGCACTTGAGATTTTAGAAAAATGGCTGAGACATGGAGGGAAAGGGTCTGAAAAATACCTGAATAAAAACCACTATGCCCATTTCCGTTCAGACGGCTGGGTAGTTAATGCTGTAAGGCGTGAAGGACAGTGAGTCGGTGGGGGAGTGACTAAGTGATTGAGTGATTAAGGAACTCCTTCTTTTCGTGAATCGTAAGCAGTGAGTCGTGAATCGGGGTTATAAAATATTTTAATAAACACTGCTTATTTTTTGAAATTTCAAGACTTCGGCTCACAATTCACGAATCACAAGAAAACCAGATTCTTATCTAAGTTGCAAATCTAAAGTGAACAATATCTCCGTCTTGCATTATGTAATCTTTGCCTTCAAGTCTTGTAACACCCTTATCTTTGCAGGCGGTATATGATCCGCATTCAACAAAATCTTTATATGCAGTGACTTCTGCGCGGATAAATCCTTTTTCAAAATCCGTATGAATTACGCCTGCTGCTTGAGGGGCTCTGGTTCCTTCTATAATTGTCCAGGCATGAACTTCTTTTTCTCCTGCTGTTATAAAAGTTATAAGGTTAAGAAGACTGTAAACTGATTTAATCATTTTATCAATACCGCTGTCTGTAACTCCGAGTTCTTCAAGATACTCTTTGGCTCCTTCTTCACCTAGTTCGACAAGCTCTTCTTCTATGCGGGCACAGATGATTACTGTCTGTGCGCCGTGTGTTTTTGCGTACTCTTCAACCTGTTTTGTGTAATTGTTTCCTTCTTTTAGATCAAATTCTGAGACGTTGGCACAATAAATAACCGGTTTTACTGACATTAGATTAAGAGGTTTAATTGCAAGGATTTCATCTTCTGTAAAGTGTTCTTTCAGGTTAATGAATGTTCCGGCAGATAAAAGTTCTGTCAGTTTTTTAAGTGCTACGTCTTCAATAACAGCTTCTTTATCTCCTGATTTAACCTGTTTTGAGATTCTTTGAGCTCTTCTTTCCACGGAAGCTAAGTCTGCCAGCGCAAGTTCGGTATTAATAATTTCTATATCGCTTATCGGGTCAACCTTTCCTGCTACATGAATTGTATTTTCATCATCAAAACATCTTACAACCTGAATTATGGCATCCACTTCTCTAATATTGTGTAAAAACTGGTTCCCAAGCCCTTCCCCTTTGCTGGCACCCTTAACCAAACCCGCGATATCAACGAATTCTATAACAGTAGGTATAATTTCTTTTGATTTACAAAGGTCTGCAAGGATTTTAAGCCTTTCATCCGGAACAGTTACAACCCCGACGTTAGGTTCAATTGTGCAGAACGGGTAGTTTGCGCTCTGCGCGTTCTTTGTTGCGGTAAGCGCATTAAATAAAGTTGATTTTCCAACATTTGGAAGTCCGACAATTCCGGCTCTCAGCATAATAATTCCTTTCATTTTCTCTTAGCTTACTAAAATCTTAACACAAAGAAAAACTTTTAACCCGTTGCAAAACCTTCTTCTTTATGTTAATATTTAGCCGGAGATTTAATCTTTAGAAGAGAAGAGGTCATTCAATGAGTGAAGGACATTGGGTAGTCAATAAAGTTATTATGGGGCACAGCATGGCATTTAACATGGATACCCTTATTACCATGTGGGCTGCGATGGCTTTCTTGCTTATTGTATCTTTTATAGCTACGAGAAAACTTTCTATCTTTCCGACAAAATTACAGCTTGTATTTGAAGGAATTTTGGGGTATTTCAATGATTTGGTTGGGAATATGATGTCAAAAGAGGGCAGAAAACATTTTCCTCTCATAGCATCATTATTTTTATTTATTATTACCGCAAACCTTATGGGGCAGCTGCCGCTAAAGATGATAGAACTTAAAACAGGGGAATTTGCCTCTCCTACTAATGATATAAACCTTACGGCAGGGCTGGCAATAATAGTTTTGGTTTATTATGTTACAGCCGGTTTTATAAAGAAAAAAGGGCATTTCCTGCTTCATGAATTTTCTTTTGTCGGAATAATATCAATGCTGGTTGAATTGCTGGAATTTGTGACAAGACCGTTAACTCTTGCACTGCGACTTTTTGGCAACATACTTGCCGGTGAAATTCTTATAACGGCGCTGTTAGGATTATGTGCCTGGGGGTTGCCTTTGCCGATTATGTTTTTTGAAGTATTGGTTGCCTGTGTTCAGGCGCTGGTATTTACAATGCTGACTACTGTCTATATTGCAACAGCAGTTAATGAAGAACATTAGTTAATTAAATAAAAGAAGGAGAAAAAAATGGAAGAAGTAAAAACAATTTCTGATTTAGCACAATTAGGTGCAGGTATTGCAATGGGCTTCGGTGCAATCGGTGCAGGGTTAGGTATCGGTTTCGCTACTAAAGGTTTGATGGATGCTATCTCAAGACAGCCTGAAATCGCAGGTAAAGCAGTTGGTTTCTTCCTCGTTGGTGCTGCTCTTGCAGAAGCTTGTGCTATTTACGCTTTAGTTATTGCTATGAAACTTTGCGGTATGATGGGTTAATAGAAAATGGAATTTAATGGAACATTTTTAGCTACAATTATTACATTTATTGTGTTTGTCTTTTTGATGAACAAAATTTTGTATGCTCCGGTTCTGGATATTATGGAGAAAAGGAAAAATTTTGTAGATACAAACTACAAAAATGCTCAGGAAAATAATGCCAGAACGGAAGAACTCGGCAGGGAAAAGGAAGAGAAACTTGTCGAAGCTAAAGATGATGCACGCGGTAAATATGTTTCTATTCTTGATGAGTTTAAGAATAAGAAATCCGATGTTATCCGCGAAGCCCAAAATTCCGCACAAGATGAACTTAATAAAGCTCAAAGTGATTTAGATAATCTTTCAAATGAAGTTAAAGAGGGTTTGAAGAATCGGATGAGCGAACTTGCCGCTGATATCTCAGAAAAGATTCTGGGCTACAGAAGCGATATCAACGGCTTTGATAATGATACCGTAAACAGGGTTCTGTATCATTAATCTGAAAGGTTAAAGCATGGATTTTACTGAAATACTGAATTACATAGGAAGAACAAACCTTTTTAACTTTATAATTTTTGCCGCAATCATTATTTATCTGTACAGAAAAATCAAAGTTACGGATAAAATTGAGCAGGCAAAAGAAGGGGTTGTGACTTCTATTGAGGATTCAAAAACAGCTAAGGCGGAATCCGAAGATGCTTTAAAGAAAATAGAAGAATCCCTTTCGCATATTGCAGATGAAATTGACGGTATTATTAAAAAATCCGAAGATAATGCAAAACTTGTCGGCGGAAAGATTCTTGAAGATGCCGGAAAAACAGTTTCCGGTATAAAAGAAAATACGGAAAAAACTGTTGAAAATAAAAGAACTGTTCTCCGTAATGATTTAATTAAAAGAGCTTCAACCGCATCAATTGAAGTTGCTAAGAATCATATTATTAATGAACTTAATAACAACTATGATTTACACCAGAAGTTAATTGATGAGAGCATTGAAGCTATAGAAGGGGTTGAACTGAAATGACGGCTTCAGTTAAAGGTAATAACTGTGAACTTATAGCAAAAAGATGGGCAAAAGCTCTTTTGGAGCTTGTTCAGGAAGACGGTCACATTTCTAAGGAAGAGGTCCTGGATGATTTGAGACAGGTTTCTGACGTGATTAATTCGTCATCGGAACTTTCGGATGTAATTAATAACCCTGCTATTTCTACAGAGGAAAAGCAGATTGTATTGTGCAAATTGTTTCAGACAAACCTGATGCCGGTTGTATATAATTTTTTAATTGCCCTAAACCTTAAAAAAAGGGTTAATATTATCTCCCAGATTGCTGATGAGTTCTCTAAAGAGCTTGATGATATTAATAATGTCGCTCATGTTTCTATAACTTCAGCAATAGAATTGGATGAGGGCAGAAAAGAAGATATAAAAAATAAGATTTCCCAAAAAATTAATAAAAATGTTGTTCCTGACTGGAAAGTAGATAACAGCATAATCGGGGGATTAATTTTTGATATTGACGAACTTATTATTGATAACAGCGTTCGTCATAAGTTAGAAGATTTGAGTAAACATATAATTAAGGAATAAACGAGGTGAAAATATGGCAGTAATAAACCCGGATGAAATCAGTTCCATATTAAAAGAGAATATCCGAAATTACGAAGCGAAAGCAGAAGTTTCTAATATCGGAAGCGTTCTTGAAGTTGGGGACGGTATCGCAAGAATTTACGGCTTAAGAAACGTAATGTCAAACGAACTTGTTGAGTTTGAAGACGGCAGAGGAACTTTAGGTATAACACTTAACCTTGAAGAAGATAATGTCGGCGTTGTTATCTTGGGCGAATATACACATATTAAAGAAGGTATGACTGTTAAAACTACAGGCAGAATTGCTTCTGTTCCTGTCGGCGACGCTCTTATCGGACGTATTGTTAACCCGACAGGGAGACCGATTGACGGCAAGGGTGAAATTATTACTGACAGAACAAGACCTATTGAAAGAGTTGCACCGGGCATTGTTGCTAGAAGATCTGTTCACCAGCCTCTTCAAACAGGTTTAACTGCGATTGACGCTTTAACTCCTATCGGAAGAGGTCAGCGTGAGTTGATTATCGGTGACAGACAGACCGGTAAAACCGCTATTGCTATTGATACTATTATTAACCAAAAAGGCGGCGACGTAATTTGTATCTATGTTGCAATCGGACAAAAAGCATCTACTGTTGCTCAGTTAGCAAAAACTCTTGAGAAACATGGTGCAATGGATTATTCAATCATTGTTTCCGCTAACGCTAATGAGCCTGCACCTCTTCAATATATTGCACCTTTTGCCGGTGTTGCTATGGCAGAAGAGTTTTTGGAACAAGGTAAACACGTTTTAATTGTATATGATGATTTGACTAAACACGCTCAGGCTTATCGTGCAATGAGCTTGCTTTTGAGAAGACCGCCTGGACGTGAAGCTTATCCTGGCGATGTATTCTACCTCCACTCAAGACTTCTTGAAAGAGCGGTTAAATTGTCTGACGAGTTGGGCGGCGGAAGTATTACTGCACTGCCTATTATTGAAACCCAAGCAGGAGACGTTTCTGCATATATTCCGACTAACGTAATTTCTATTACAGACGGTCAAATATTCCTTGAAACAGCTCTGTTTAACTCAGGCGTAAGACCTGCAATTAACGCCGGTATTTCAGTTTCACGTGTCGGCGGTGCTGCTCAGACTAAAGGTATTAAGCAAGTTGCAGGTAAGCTTCGTCTTGACCTTGCTCAATTTAGAGAATTAGAAGCATTTGCTCAGTTTGCATCAGATTTGGATGCAGCTACTAAGAAACAGCTTCTTAGAGGTCAGAAATTAACAGAGGTTCTCAAACAGCCTCAATACAGACCTTTGAGTGTTGCACAGCAGGTTACAATCCTTTTCGCGGCTAACGAAGGTTTCCTTGACGAGATTGATAACAAAAAGATTTCTGATTTCAAAACCGGCTGGTTTGAATACTTTGAAGCAAATATGCCTGAATTAAATACAAGACTTAATGCAGGTGAAAAATTGTCTGATGAAGATCAGCAGTCTTTGAGATCTAGTCTCGAATCTTATATTAAAACTTTATAGTAAAGGTGTTTTATGCCAAATTTAAAGGATATTAAAAGCAGAATAAGCAGTGTACAGAACACAAAGAAGATAACCAAAGCGATGAAAATGGTTGCTGCGGCTAAAGTAAAACGTGCAGAGAGTACTGTTAAAGCTGGCAGACCGTTTGCAGAAGAACTTATAACCATTTTCCGCCAGATGCTTGGCACAGTGGATGAGCTTTCTGTTTCCGGTTTGAAGGTTGAAAGAGGGCTTGATAACTATCCGGAACTTCTTACAAGAAGGGAAGTGAAGGCAGAAGGTCTTTTGGTTATTACTTCAAATAAAGGTCTTGCTGGTGCTTATAATGCTAATATTCTTAAGGCAGCACTTCACAGAGTTAAAGAAAATACGGAAAAAGGTATTAAAACCTATATATATGTTGTAGGACAAAAGGGCATTTCAGGTCTTAAGCATAAATCCGGAGATTATGAGGTTGTTAAGACTTATTTGAGTATTGCCAATAATCCTACTGCTACTGGTGCAAATATTATTGCGGAAGATATTGCAGAAGATTTTGTTTCCGGAAAAATTGACAGAATTGATATTATTACCACAAGATTTAATAACATGATGTCTTACAAGGTCATGGATTACGAAATCCTTCCTGTAGAAGTAGAAAAAGCTGAATCACATGAACTTGATCCGATAATGATTTTTGAGCCTTCCGCTCATAGCGTTTTGCAGCAGCTTGTTCCTATGTATATTACGAACTCAATTTATCATGCGCTTCTGGAAGCTAATGCGAGTGAACTCGCTTCACGAATGACTGCAATGTCGGCAGCATCTAATAACGCAGAAGAGATGATCACGACTCTTACTGTTGATTATAACAAAGCTCGTCAGGCAGCTATTACTCAGGAACTTGTAGAAATTGTATCCGGTGCACAGGGTGTACAGGGAGGCTAGGTTTAATCGGATACTGTTTTAAAGTATTTCATTAAGCTGTTTTTGTTTGTCTTCAAATTTAATTTCTTCTGCCTGATATGTTTTTAAAAGCTGTTGGTATTTTTTTACCATAGTGTTTGCAGAAATCATTTCGCTTGCAAATCCAAGGGAAAGACCTCCAAGAATTCCTAATACAATTCGGGCAATTCCGCTTAGTTTTCTTGTAACCAAACTAAGTATAGCACAACCAATAAGTGTTGAAACGACAAAAGAAGTATCTGATATAATTGACATGCGTTTATCTGTTTTAGTAAAATCTTTGCAAAATTGATCTGCTTTAGATTCAGGCACTTTATAATATCTCGGGTCTGTTTTTTTAGAAGTTACATCAACCTGTACATAGTTGTTATCCAGTTTTCTGGTTACATTTGCACTTACAGCCATATTTACACTCCTTTGATTATGATAAAACAAATGAAGATGAATAATTGCGTTTTATGTTACAAAAATTTACTAAATGATAGTAAATTATATATCAAAAAAATTTATTTTAAGTTTTTTAGCTATTGTATCTTGTATGAAGTTTGTATATACGATATAATTTTTAAGAAATAAGATAGTTTCGAAATTATGAATAGTATCCCTAGTTTTAGAAATAGTAATGTAAAATATGTGTATCTGGAAAAAGTCGATGTAACCCCCGATTATCGTGAGGAAAAGGTTAAAGCTGATGCACAAAACTATCTTTTAAGAAGAAGCAGAACACATCATAAACCATCAGTTCCTGATAAAGTCAAAGCTGCAATAGGTGCTCTGGCGGGTGCTGCATTCCCTATAGTGTATATGATGAAGAAGCAGGGGGTTAAAAATCCGCTTAAAGTCAAATACGGACTTTCCGAAATGGTACTCGTTTCTGCAACTACTGTTATAGGCTCCGTTCTTGCCGCTATGCCGGGTAATGATTGTAAAACAAACCGCAGAAAAGCAGAAGAAGGTGTTTTCCAATTCTGTAATGCTGCAATTCCGACCTGGCTTGCCGCTGCAGGATTGAAGCTTTGTGAATCAAGTCAGAAATTTAATAATGCCTGGGCTAAAATTTTATCTACTGCCGGTGCTATCTTAGTCGGCATGATGGGTGCTGCAGAAGTTTCCAATCTTATATGTGATCCGCATGATAAGAATCCTGATAGAAAATTGACATTAAAAGACACAATTGCTAACGTTGACGATTTGTTTGGCGTCCTGATTTTAGCTAAAGTACCTTTTGTAGACAAGCTTCATTTAGAAAAGGCGTTGCCGTTTATTTACGCATATTGCGGTTACAGAGCAGGTAAAACTAATTAATAATTTAAAAAAAGGGGGAGATTAAAAATCCCCCCTTTTTTATTAAATGTTTGCTAATTGTTTATAATAATTGTGTTCTTGTTCAAATTTATATGCAAAGTTGAATAATTTAGCTTCGCTTAATTGCGGGGTCATAATTTGCAGCCCGATTGGCATACCGTCACGGTCAAAACCTGCTGGAATTGATATAGCAGGGATACCTGCAAGGTTTGCAGAAATAGTTGCAATATCTGTTAAATACATTGCAAGCGGGTCTTCAGTTCTTGCGCCAAGGTCAAAAGCTGTATTCGGGCAGGTTGGAGAAATTAATGCATCAACCTGAGAAAATGCTTTAATAAAATCTTCTGTTACAACCCTTCTCATCTGCTGGGCTTTTTTATAATAAGCATCATAATATCCTGAAGAAAGTGCGTATGTTCCGAGCATTATACGGCGTTTAACTTCTGGACCGAACCCTTCTGCTCTTGTTTTGCAATACATTTCAAGCAGATTCTGGGCATCCGGTGTTCTATAACCGTATCTTACACCGTCAAATCTTGCAAGGTTAGAACTGCATTCTGCCGTTGCAAGAATATAATAAATACCAATTGAATGCTTAAGGTTAGGAAGAGAGATTTCAACAACTTCCGCACCGAGTTTTTTATATGTCTCAACAGCATCTTTTATTGCTTTTTCTACATCAGGTGCAAGACCTTCTGATACTAGTTCTTTTACTACACCGATTTTTTTACCCTTTAAGTCGTTGTTAAGAGAACTTCTGTAATTTTCAACCGGCAGATTTAAAGATGTTGAATCGTGAGGATCGTGTCCTGAGATAACTTCTAAAAGAGCTGCTGCATCTTCAACCGTTCTTGCAAACGGACCAATTTGGTCAAGAGAAGATGCAAACGCAATAAGTCCATATCTTGAAACTTTACCATAAGTAGGTTTCATACCTACAATACCGCAGAAACTTGCCGGAAGACGAATACTTCCTCCGGTATCTGAACCGAGAGCAAGTGTTGTTTCACAAGCGGCAACCGATGCTGCTGAACCGCCGGATGAGCCTCCCGGTACTTTATTAAGATTCCAAGGATTGTGAACTTTTTTGAATGCTGAGTTTTCATTTGATGAACCCATTGCAAACTCATCCAGATTTGCTTTTCCGACAATCGGTACTAAATTTTCCAAAAGTTTCTGTGTAACAGTTGCATTATACGGAGAAACAAAATTTTCCAGAATTTTGCTTGAAGCGGTTGTTCTTGAGCCGATAAGGTTCATGTTATCTTTCAGGGCAAGAGGAACACCGGCAAGAAGCGGAAGTTCTTCTCCTTTTGAGATTTTTTCGTCAACTTTTTTTGCTGTTTCAAGCGCCGTATCTTCTGTTAATGAGTTGAATGCGCCAAGTTTTTCATCAATTGATTTAATTCTGTTTAAAGCGGCTGTTGTAAGTTCTACAGCTGAAACTTCTTTATTCTTAAGAGCTTTGCTTTGCTCCATTGCACTCTTTTTCAATAGTTCTTGCATTTCTTTTCTCCCTTGTTTACTTCATTATAACAAAAACATGAAAATAGATGATGTATTTAAAATTTCGGGTTAACATAGAAAAATAGACTTATCTTAAAATGCTGTTATAATAATTTTATGGACGGTTTTAGCGTAAGCAGGATAATTCTCGGGCTTCAAAATCCGGAGTTATTATTAAAAAAGCTGCAGAATATAGAAAACAATAATAAGATAGGCGGATTTGCTCCGGAGGTGAATTCCTCTCTTGCTAATCTAAAACAGCAGGCTGCGCAAAATGTACTGATGAATTTGCAAAACATGACACAAAGTTTGCAGATGAATTATATTGCAGGTCTTGATCTTGCAATATTTATTAAGAACCTGCTTGGGCTACCGGAAAATATGTGGCAGCTTCTAATGTCTGCCCAGAATAAAAATAATCCCCTTATGGGTGGAACGCTTGGTTTAACAAACATTAATCAAGAGCTTTTACAAAATCAGAAAACTATTGCAGCATTGTTTAGCGATACAACACCTGCCGCAAAAACCCCGATAATAAATCCGGATCCCATAACCCTTGCCAATCTTCAGCAAAATGTCCAAAAAGATACTATTGCGCTGCTCTTTAGTGGTATGGTAAGCTTGAGCGAAGTCTCAAAAATAATTCTGCAAAACAGCAAACAGGCAGTAGCCAGCCTTATTATCGCCATGGCATCTGCTTCCAAACAAGGTTTAAGTAACGAACAAATTCAGGAAACTTTAAGCATAATAAATTCATGCATCGCAATGGCTGAATCCAGCAACCCGTCACAGAATCTTAAAAGCTTAATGATGCTTTATCTTCCGTGGCTTCCGTTGAATGAAGGAGTTGGTTTTGATCTTGAAATAACACCTGATGACGGAGAGCAGGATTCTAACGATTCAAAACTAACAGTTCTTATTCAAACAAAAAACTTTGGGAACATTAAAGGCGAATTTACTCTCACAACTTCAAATTCGGTTGATGTCCTTATAACTTGTACGGAAAATTTCCCTAAAAAAATACTTCAAAAGAGTCTAATGGATGAAAGTTCTTCTCATGCAATGAATACGAATATTGATATTGAAGAAGTTGTCCCTCAAAAAGAAGAAACAAATGATGCTCATGAAACCAAGGTTAATCTTTCTGCCACAAATGAGATGAATCCGTATTTGCTTCTAATGGCGCATTCTTTTATAAGGAATACAATTATTATAGATAATAATGCCAGTTTGAATCTATGATTTAAAGGGGATTCTTTTTGAAAGCTGGAAGGATAAAATAATAGCTTTTTCCGCAAAAAGAACAGGAAGCTTATCTACATTACCTTGAATTGATACAAGAGCGGAATTATAAATAAATCTTTCAGGCACACCTGACAGTATGATACTTTCAAAAGAATTAAAAAGTCTCTTTGTAAGATAATCTATATTTAAGGTTCTGACTCTGGTTTCTGTCATAACCGGAACAATTCCCCAGTTTAATTTTCCCCCTCGAGAAATAAATTCAATTAACTTCTCTGGAATTATGGATAAATTATTGAAATTGTTATATGCATCAAATGAAATTATATCTACTCCTGCATTAATTGGGATCTTCCAGTCACATTTATCCATACATTGAACGGCAACTAATCCTCCTGCGGCTTTGATTTTTTCTATGACTTTTGCAAAGAAATTTGTGACTAATTCAACTGTAATATCTTCATTCTCACGTTTAATATTTCCTAATTGTCCGAAGAGAGGTTCTTCAAGAACAATAATAGGTACTGTGGCAGGACAGTATTCTTTGATTTTATTAATCATCCAAAGTGCTTTTACGCAGACAGATTGCGTAAAAAGTTTTCTAAAATTCTTATCAACAAGCATGTGTTCATCCGCTGCAACCGTAAGAAGCTGTGATATTGTAAAAGGACCCATGAGGTTAATAACAGCATTTGCAGATTGGAATTTTTTGATAATTTGAAGATATTTTTCGAGAAAAGGAGTATCTATTTTATAAGGATCAAGATTATCAGGTGTTGGATTATTAAAAGCTTTATCTAAATTTAACATGCCTTGTTTGTATGAAGCATCACTAAAATTTAGTGATATTCGTGTATCTTGGATTGTAATTCCCGGTATATTTCCCAGAGTTCGTTTCATGATGGTATCTTCAGAAGAAATATTAGGTAATGCAGCAAGGAACGGCATCTGGTCAAAAAATTTTGCAACCATTTTCGTCGCTGTTTGAATTGTTTCGTAAGGCAATGCCCCTAAAGGAAAACACCTTGTTTTAAGCTTCATAACTATTCTCTTTTTTTTAAAAAAGACGTGCCTGATTTACAAGCTGGCACGTCTTTATAACGGACTTTGTTAAAACTATGCTTCAACTGTTTCTTCTGTTACTTCTTCTTCAATTGATTCTTTAACAACTTCTGAAGCAGTAACAATAACTTTGAGTTCAGTTTTTACTTTAGATGTTAATTTAATAAGCATAGTATACTCACCGATTTTATTAATCGGAGCGTTGAGAGAAACTGTTTTTCTGTCAACTTCAATATCGGATTTAGCTTTAAGTTCTTCACATAATCTCTTAGTAGTAATTGTACCGAAGAGCTTGCCGCTTTCGCCTGCTTTAGCAGAAAGTTCAATTGTACCGAGCTTTTCAATTTCAGCAGCTTTTGCTAAAGCTTCCTGATGTAATTTTTCTTGTTTAGCTTTGATTCTTGCAATATTTTGTTCTCTGTTTTTCAAAGCACCTTCGGTTGCAATTTCTGCATAATTTTTCGGGATAAGGAAATTTCTTGCATAACCGTCTTTAACGTTTACTAAATCACCTGCTTCACCGATATTCTGCACATCTTTTTTCAATATTACTTGCATTTCTTTTTCTCCTTTTAATCTATTTCAGGCTAATGTTAGTCTAATCATAACTAAAAAAAGAATAATTGTCGAGTACATGGCAAATAACAGCTTAAAATATTTTAACCTTTCTAGTACAAATGTAGGATATTATTCACAAGTGTCTAAAGTTTTGCTTTTATCTGCCGTTATAAAGAGTATGGAAAACCAAATGGTTTTTCATACCTCCTCCCCAAGTCTGGTAGCCGTTCTCATTAGAAACGGCTTTTTTTTGTGCACAAGCCGGTGTGAAGCGCCGGTATCGTGTCGCGTGAGCGATACGAACAGGGCGCGGAACACTACGTTTGCGACGTAGGAATCTTTGATTCCACAGGAGCAGTGCTACGCACGTAGATATTTGGTCGGCAGAGGGGTAAAGGGGCAAAGGGACAAAAGGGCAAGCTAAAACAAAAAGCAACTCACAGTTCCTTTTGCAAAAGGCTTAAGCTGATGCATACTATGCAATTGCCGTAAAGTTGCGGTCAGAATAGTCGCTTAAATTATCTACACGATTTTGCCAGCCTGTCAGGTATTTAGCCTTGCTTGGGTTTGCCTGAGCTATACTTTCATATCTGGCGAGTCTCAATTCTTCAAATTTATCAGGATCATTTCCGCTCTTTTCGAGAAGAGATTTTGCGGCACTAACACCCATATTTACAGCTGTATCAAATACTTGAAATGCAAGCTTTGGATCCTGAATCTTATCAGCACCGCTTGCTTTGTAATACATGTTATAGTAAATATCTTTTGCTTCTTCGCGGGTTAATAATTTTACATCCTGCGTAGCTAATCCCTTATTTGTTCTGTAAGTATTGTAAGTTGACTGCAGTATTCCCATATTCCCTGCTTGACCGCAGTCATTAGGATTATACCCGCCTTCTGATTCCAGAACGAAATTTAGCATTTTATTGAATGCTTCATCATCATTTTCTACAGATAAACTTTCCGCCGCCGGTTCTTCAGGTGCTTCGTTTTCATCGGTTTCTGCCGTTGTTTCTCCTTGGCTTATCATACTGCTAAAATATTCTTGCATTTGACTGTTTTGTTTTTGTTGTTTACTGAATTCATCCCAGATTTTTTCGGTATCAAAATCAAAATCCGCCTGACCCTGCGGTAGAGGAGGCATACTATCAAATATAGAAAAGTAAGGTGTAAAATTCATACACACCGGGGAGAAAAATGTATAAGTGCTGCATCCCCAAAATGGTGCGCAGCTCCAGAAAGGAGTTCCGCCAAAAAACATTCTATCAAATGCACCATGCATCATTCCATGTAAAAATGCGTTCCCTAAAGACATAATTCCCCTGTGTTCATATAATACATATATATAAAGTTTGTTTTTCTCAAAAAATTGCCATGATTGTAAAGATTTATTAATTGATAAACTAACTAGCTCATGTGCTACACACAAGGTGTAATTTTCTGGTATAATAATTTAGCAGAGTAAGAAAAGGGAGAATTATGAATAAAAATCAATCAATCGGAATGTACGTAATCCTTGGCATTATGATTCTGGCATTTATTTCAATGCTTTTTTCAGGTCCGACTTCAAGCACGGAAGAAATTTCATACACTTCATTTCTGCAAAAAGTTGAAAACAAAGAGATTAAAAGCGTTGATATGGGGAAGGATGTTTTAATTGCCCTTCCGATAAAGCAGCCGGAAGCTAATAAAACAAATGCGAATCCGATTTATGGCGATGTAAGACCTCCAAAACTTCAGTACAAAGTGGCTTATCCTGAAAATTCCGACATTTTACCGGTATTACAGGAAAACGGAGTTGAAATTAACGTCAAAAAAGCCAGTGATTCCAACTCAATGTTTGGTCTGGGTTCATCTCTGATAACAATTCTCCTTGTACTCGGTTTTATTATGCTGATTATAAAATCAATTCAGGCAGGCGGCGCTCAGGCAATGTCTTTTGGAAAAAGCAGAGCTAAGATGCTTATGGATAATAAAGTTAAAACAACATTTGCCGACGTTGCCGGTATTGATGAAGAGAAAAAAGAACTTGAAGAAATTGTTGATTTCCTAAAACATTCTGATAAATACGTAAAACTCGGAGCTAAGATTCCGAAAGGGGTTCTCCTTGTAGGTTCGCCGGGTACAGGTAAAACTCTTATGGCAAAAGCTGTTGCCGGAGAAGCCGGAGTTCCGTTTTTTTCTATCAGCGGCTCTGATTTCGTAGAAATGTTTGTCGGCGTAGGTGCATCACGTGTAAGAGACCTTTTTGAACAGGCTAAAAAGCATCAGCCTTGTATTGTATTTATTGATGAAATTGATGCTGTAGGCCGCCAGAGAGGTGCAGGCTTAGGCGGGGGGCACGATGAAAGAGAACAAACACTTAACCAGCTTCTTGTAGAAATGGACGGTTTTGATGAAAATACTAATATAATTATTCTGGCTGCTACAAACAGGCCTGATATCCTTGATAATGCGCTTTTAAGACCGGGAAGGTTCGACAGACAGATTGTCATTAATAAGCCTGATGTTCTCGGAAGAGAGCAAATATTGAATGTCCATGCTAAAAATAAGCCGCTTGCAAAAGAAGTTGATCTTAAAACTCTTGCAAAACGCACTCCGGGATTTACCGGCGCAGATTTACAGAACCTGCTTAATGAAGCGGCGCTTCTTGCTGCAAGACATAATAAATCGGAAATTGAAATGCCTGACCTGGAAGAAGCTATTGATAAAGTTATGGCAGGACCTGAAAAGAAAAGCAGAATTATTTCCGATGAAGAAAAGGAAAATACGGCATACCATGAAGTCGGTCACGCTCTTCTGGCAAAATTGCTTAAAAACTGTGATCCGCTCCATAAAGTATCAATTATTCCGAGAGGGATGGCACTGGGTATAACGCTTACACTGCCTGAAAAAGACCACCTTACAATGAGAAAGCAGCAGTTATTAGACAGAATAACAATGATTCTCGGCGGTCGTGTTGCGGAAGAATTAATCTACGGTAAAGATAATGTTACGACCGGTGCTTCAAACGATTTGGAAAAAGTTTCCGCTCTTGCAAGAAGTATGGTTACAACATATGGTATGAGCGAAAAAATGGGTAATCTTGCTTACGGAAAAGAACAAGAACACGTGTTTATGGGAAGAAACTTCGGTAATACAAGAGACTTCTCGGAAGAGATTGCCGCAGATATTGATAAGGAAGTGAAAAAGATTGTGGATACACAATATGAACAAGCAAAAGAACTTTTAAACGAAAATAAAGACATGCTTGAATTTATTGCAAAAACTTTACTTGAAAAAGAAACTCTTGATGAAAAAGAGTTTGAAGAACTTATGAATGAAGTAAAAAGCAAACGGTCTTTTGATAACTGGAATTAATTATAGGAGCCTAAAATGGATAGAGATGAGCTGATTTTTCAAGAGTATAAACTCTACACTGAACAAAAAGATAATTTTATAGACAGAAACTTTAATACGAACAGATTTTATATGGTATCAATTATTGTAATTCTGTTTGCTATGATTTATACAGGAAATGTAGTTTTTATGGAAAGATTAACTGCAACGCTGGTATTTTCAATAATAGGTATGTCTTTCTGCGCACTCTGGTGGATGAATGTCGATTCTTATAACACTTTAATTAAAATCAAATTTGCAAATGTTATAGAAAGAATTGAAGAAAAATTTCCGGTAAAACCATTCACCGATGAATATAAAGGAATTGAAGAATTCAGAAACAAAAAAGTATTTATGTTTTCTGATATTCAAAAATTTATTGCTGTTTTAGGTGCATTATTCTTTTTTGCGGTATTTGTAAGCGAAATATCACCTCTTATAGCAAAAATATTCAGCAAAGTTTTAAGCCTTTTGGGCATTGCTAAATGCGGTATATAATAATTGAGTTGGAAGGAAAAAGATGAAAGATAAAGGTTCAGGAGTTGTTGCAAATTGGAATTATGTAGCAATCTCCATAGTTATTCTTGCTGTATTAAGTGTCATGGTATTGTATATGCCGGGACTGGATGAATTTGACAGAACTGTTTTAAGATCCATAAGACTTGCACTTTCGCCGTTTCCTTCATACATTCCTGCATTTGTAACAGAATTCGGCAGGGCAAACCAGCTTTTGTGGCCGCAAATTGCTGCTTGTTCGGTTCTTGTGTCTCACGGAAAATACTTAAAAGCCTTCCTGCTTGTATTTTTTACTCAAGGAGCGTTCTTTTTAACCAGTGTGATGAAAAATTTTATATGCAGAGAAAGACCGTGTATATACCCTGAGTTCAGCTTCCCGTCCGGACACACTTCAACTACAACCTGTTTTCTCGGCATATTAATATATTTAACTCTACATTATGTAAGAAATGAATTCTGGAGATATCTTTTAGTTATTGTATTCTCTATATGGATATTTTTAGTCGCACTTTCAAGATTATGGCTCGGAGTGCATTATTTGACAGATGTTATAGCAGGATTTTTCCTTGGATTTATGCTGGTTAATTTGTATATAATAATTACTAAATGGTTTAATAGATAAAAAGCTTTTGATAATTTTATAAATCAGCGGTTGCAAGGTACAGGGTATTCAAGTGATAATAAAGGTTTTTATAGTTGTCCAATCTATATTACCCTCTTTACAATCCGGCTGGTTTTTAATACTATATAAAGAAACGAGGAATGGTGCTAATGGTTGATAATAAATATAAACGCGTGTTATTAAAGATAAGTGGTGAGGCGCTTCTAGGTGATCAACAGTTTGGTATTGACCCTAAACCGGTTGAAATGATTGCCGATGAAATCCGTTCAATTTATGAGCGTGGAGTAGAAATTGCTGTTGTTGTCGGTGGAGGGAATATTTTCCGCGGAGTGAAAAATAGTGCGGCTCTCGGAATGGATCAGGCTTCCGGTGATTATGTCGGAATGCTTGCAACAGTTATGAATGCTGTAGTTTTACAGTGCGCTCTGAAAAAGATTGAAGTTGAATGCAGGGTACAGACAGCTATTTCTATGAATCAGATAGCGGAACCTTATGTAAGACACAGAGCCATAAGACACCTTGAAAAAGGAAGAGTTGTTATTTTTGCGGCAGGAACAGGAAACCCGTTCTTTACAACGGATACAGCATCTGCTCTGAGAGCTTCCGAAATTAATGCTGAAGTTATGCTTATGGCTAAAAACGGCGTTGACGGGGTTTATGATGACGATCCTAAAAAGAATCCTAATGCTAAGAAGATTGATAAAATTACCTATGCGGAAATTATAAAAAAAGATTTGAAGGTTATGGATACATCTGCGTGTGCTCTTTGTAAACAAAATAATATACCGATTATTGTATTTGATTTTAAAGCATCCGGCAGTTTGTGTAAAATTATGGACGGTGAGTCTGTAGGAACGTATATAAGTTAGTTTGTTATAAAGGAGAAAATTATGTCAGAAGCTCTTGATGAAATGTTTTTACTCGGCGAAGAGAAAATGGAAAAGGCAATCAATCAGATGAAGAGAGATTTTGCATCTGTTCGTACGGGTCGTGCTAATCCGGCTATTTTGGATAAAGTTTTGGTTGATTACTATGGAGTTCCGACTCAGCTAAGACAAATGTCTCAGGTTACTGTTAGTGAGGGTACAACTCTCGTTATAACTCCTTATGACAAAACTATTTTAAAAGAAATTGAAAAAGCTATTATTAAGGCTGAAATCGGCGTTGCACCGAATAGTGACGGTATATGTATAAGACTTAATTTCCCGCCTTTAACTGAAGAAAGAAGAAAAGAAACCGCTAAAGATGTTAAAAAATACGGTGAAGATGCAAAAGTAGCCGTAAGAAATGTTCGCCGTGAAATGGTTGATGAACTTAAGAAAATTGAAAAGGCTGAAAATATGCCTGAGGATATGGTAAAAGATAATCAGGATCAAATCCAAAAAACTACAGATAAATATGTAGGTATTATTGATTCTCTGGTTGCAGAAAAAGAAAAAGAGGTTTTAACGGTATAATGGATTCAAAGAGGTTTCTAACCGGCCTGATTATTGGCTTTATCGCTTTATTTGCGATACTTGCCGGAGGTGTTTGGCTTACATTCTTAGTTCTTGTAATAGTTTTTTATGCCTCAAAAGAATATACGGCAATTTTAAGGCACAAGGGATTTTTACCGAGTTTAAAAATTATTCTTGCATCAAGTTTGATTTTTGCTGCTCTTGCATATTTCGGCAGGTTTGATTTGATACCTCTTGCTTTTACATTATCTGCTTTAATGGCGTTTATGTGGGTTCTTTTCAGAGGGCGCCAGCCTTATATAGCTAATGTGGCAACTACGCTTTTAGGGTTTGTCTATTGCGGGTGGTTTCCTCTGCATTTAATCTTTTTAAGAAGTATCGGCGAAGATTGTACGTCCTGTGCATATCCTGCCGGAGCCGGATACGCTGTATTACTTTTGTTTGCGGTACTTGTTACTGATACGTTTTGCTACTTTGCAGGAAGCAAATTCGGCAAGCATAAACTTGCGCCTGTTATAAGCCCTAATAAATCAATAGAGGGTGCTATAGGCGGAACAGTTATGTGTTTGATATTTTCAATGGTAATCGGACTTGCAATCGGGCTTCCGTGGTACCATGCGCTTATTTTGGGTCTTTTAATTGCGGCATTTGCGCAGATTGGTGATTTGTGTGAATCTTTAATAAAAAGAGATGCCGGGGTGAAAGATTCAAGTAATGTTTTACCGGGGCATGGCGGATTTTTGGATAGAACTGACAGCTATATTTTAACCATTCCTGTTGTTTATTATTATATTCAATATTTTGTTGAATCAAATATTTTTATGGACTTATTTAAAGGGTTATTTTAATGCTTGATGATATATTCGGAAAGGCAAAGGATGAAAGTCTGGTAGAGAAAGCTCTTACGCATCCTTCATACACTGTTGAAAATAATTTAGACTCGCTTTTAAACTACGAAAGATTGGAGTTTTTCGGCGATTCTGTATTAAAACTATTTACTTCAAAACTTTTGTATGAAACTTTTTCTGAATATCCGGAAGGGGATTTATCAAAGATAAGGTCTATACTTGTTTCGGATAATATTCTTGCTAAGGCGGCTTTTGAGATAGGTTTGGATAAAATAATTAAGCTTGGACCTTCGGAAGAGAAGCAGGGCGGTAGAAAACGGGAATCAAATTTAGCCTGTTCTCTGGAAGCTGTTCTTGGCGCATATTATTTAAACGGCTGTATAGACGAGATAGAAGAATTTATAAAAAAATATCTTTTTAAATACGCTCAGGATATAGATGAACATTTTGAAAAGTATAATGCGAAGGATTTGCTGCAGCAATATACTCAGGGCGTAGATAAAACATTACCTGTATACAGGACAATCGGAATGAGCGGGCCTGCTCACAAGCCGATTTTTGAGGTAGAAGTTGAGTGGCGGGGCGAAATCCTTGCAAGACAATACGGGCACACAAAGAAAGAGGCTCAGCAGAATTGTGCATATGAAGCCTGCAAAAAGCTTGGAGTGGTTAACTTCGACCAAACGGATGATTGATAAAAAACGTATGTGAAATATAATTAATTTGTGAGGAGATAGTTTTTTGTTCGGGGAGAGGTTTTAAATGAACAACAGACGCTGGTATGATTCACATGAATATACTAACAGAGCATTTGAAATATTGAAAGATATGGATGAAAATCAAAGAAGAGCTTTGTCAAGAGATTTGACTACTGTTGTTAAGCAGATAAAAGAACTCCATGAGGAAGACGAAGAGTCTGATGTAAGTATCGGTATTGACAGGGTTCTTGGGCTGTATAAACTTTCTAATTCCCGCAGATGGTATGATAAGGTCAGCGTTTTATCGTACGCTCTGAAAACAATGTCCACACTTCCGAGAGAAGATTTTTACACTATTATGGAAGGGATTGCGGTTTCGGCTCAGGGTTCTGAGTCTGTTGCTTAGGTTTATCGCAGTCACCTTTGGAGATTGTAGGAGAAAGCCCTTTTACCGCAAAAGGTTTTGCAAAATAGACTGCGCTTATAATATTTGAAATACAGCCGAGGACATTCATTGCAAGCTTAGGATATTTCCAATTTTTAGGCAGAAAGTTTGCGATTGAGATAAGACCTGAACCAAGCATAAGGTATATATATGCTTTAAAGATTCCGCGCGGGATTGCAACACAGTCATTTACATCCCTCGGATTTCGTACGGCTTCCGCAAGGGAGTCTATAAATTCGTGTTTCTTTTTAGGCTCCGTCTGCGCTGCTTGAGAGCTGTAAAAATTTATATCAGGTTGTATTTTATTAATGTTCATATGGTATATTAAAACACGTAAAAATTTTTTTTAACAGGTGTTTAAAAATAAAATTTTTTATGATAGAGTAGATTTATCAAACGGGTGCGTGGCGCAGTTGGTAGCGCAGTTGACTCTTAATCAATTGGTCGTGGGTTCGAGTCCCACCACACCCAAAATAAAAAAGGCTCACGAATGTGAGCCTTTTTTATAAGTGGAAGGGACGAGAACCCCAATGCGGAGCATTTAGAAGGGTTCGAGCGCGAGTGAGCGGAGGCTGGAGTTATTTTGCGTTGTGTTGAAAACACAAAAGCAAAATACGGAATTGCCGTTCAACGCGAACGAGCAAGAGAGTCCCACCACACCCATTTTTTCTAAATTAGAGCCCTAAAGGCTCTTTTTATGTATGTTTACAGTATTGGCGACAAAAAAGAATAAAACCCAAAATTTTCAAAAACAGGCTAAA
>CALUTG010000008.1 GCA_944323615.1 Candidatus Gastranaerophilales bacterium | reverse complement strand
AGTCCGTAGGTACACTTACATTTTACCCACTCTGCATTATTTTGCGTATTCTATGTAATCTATACCTTACCTGTTGAGCCAAAGCCGCCTTCACCGCGTGCTGTAGAGGTCAATTCTGTAACAACTTCTATTTTTGCCTGTTCGTATTTAGAGATTACCATTTGAGCTATTCTTTCATCAGGCTGGATTGTGTATGGCTCATTTGAAATATTTACAACAGGAACACAAACTTCGCCTCTGTAGTCCTCATCGATTGTTCCGACACAGTTAATAAGACTGATACCGTGTTTAATAGAAAGTCCGGAGCGAGGTCTGATTTGAGCTTCGTAGCCATGCTCAAGTTCAATTTTTAAGCCTGTAGGAATAAGACGTCTTTCAAGCGGCTGGAGAGTAATACCTTCTTCTATAGCTGCGCATAAGTCCATGCCTGCGGCACCTTCTGTCTTATATTCCGGAACGTATTTATTGTGTTCCATTCTGTAAATTTTTAAAATCATATAGTCCTCAATTAAGCTTGTATGATAGTTCTTCCGTCAATAACTTCTTTAGGGAAAATAGTAAATTCTTCCAGATTTTCTATTCCCATTTTTTTATTAGCTTTAGAAACATTATTTAAAAGATTAGATTCGTTAGCTTTAACAAACGGGTTTACACCTTCCGGAGAAGACATAAAACTGTTGCTGTAACGTATAAATAAATTTCTTCTGCCGCTGTTGGCAACACGTGATATTGCTGAAATTTCCATAACTCGCACCTTTTCTGTATTAGGGGTAAACAATCATTGGGATAAATTTACCCGAAAAAACGACTTTCTACAAAACTTATTTTCTTGCAGAATTAAATTTATGTCAATATTTATATAAAAGTTTGTAACAAAAAAATGTTTATGCTAGAATATTTTTTGTTAATTGAAAAGTTAATATATATGTCGATGTGGCAAGGACTCCACTGAAAGCTGACTAAATGTCAGGTTTCAGAAGGAGGGGAGCGAAGCTCCTTTCCGCCAGTTGAGTCTAACGCCAAACGGCAGAAGTGAAAATTAATTATGTCGATGTGGCGGAATCGGTATACGCGCACGTTTGAGGGGCGTGTGGAGAGATCCTTGCGGGTTCAAGTCCCGCCATCGACATTAAAAAAAGGATAACTTTAGTTATCCTTTTTTTAATATGCTTGATTGGTGAGGGCTTAAATCTGTTTTAGCGGGTTCAGCGGGAGCGAGCTGAGGCTGGAGTGCTTTTGTTTGGAGTGATGAAATCACGAAAACAAAACACGGAATTGCCGTTAATCGCGAGCGACCAAGACAAGTCCCGCCATCGACAATAAAAAAGAGTCCAAGGGGGCTCTTTTTTATTGTCGATAAGATGACGCAGAACCCCAATGCGAAGCATTTTAAGGGTTCAGCGGATTTGCGGACGGACAACACGACAGAATGGAGTTAGTCCGGATAGCGAGGAAATTGAGCGAGGTTGAACCGCAGGTTCAAAAAGCGAAACTTTCCGAGCGGGGAGCAAATCCAAGACAAGTCCCGCCATCGACACCATAAAAAAGAGAGGTTTTGACCTCTTTTTTATTTTATATGCTATAAAGATTTTATCGTTGGGCATACTTGCCCAACCTACATACTTGTTCCACCAATGTTTTATATAAATTCATTTGTAACAATTTGTTATAAACACATCAATTTTTGTTTTGTTTGTGACTTTATATATGTAGTAGAATGTTTTAGTGGGTTAATAATGTCTATAACAAGTATTACATATTCTCCATATGTTACATTTCAACAACAGTTGGTAAATAGTAATTTACCTATTTATTTTAAGACAGCACCCTATTCATCTGATAGAGTTGAAATTAACAAACCCCAGGAAGATACACCTGCCATAAATAAAAAGAACGGTTTGTCTAATGGTGCAAAAATTGGACTTGGAGCATTAACACTAATAGGTATAGGAGCAGTTGCTTACATATTAACTAATGGAAAAGTTGGCAATAAATCAGTACAACAACTTGCAGAACATATTGAATTTAAAAAAGCGAATAATATTGAAGAAGCTATTGAGTTTGGTAAAACTCATCTAGGAATTAAGGATTATAGTGGATTTAGTGCTAAAGATATTGATGTTATGAACTGGATTAATGAAGGAATGGTCAATATCAGTAACAAATTAAAAGGGAAAATTAAAACTCCGAAAAACATTCATTATGAGGCTATAGACGGTCAAACAATGCTTCAAGTCACTAGAGACGGACAATGTCTAACCATTGATAAATTAGTCTTTGAAGATATTGACAAAGCGATTAACAACTATTTAAAAGATAGTTCTTGGATTACAATACAAAATGGCAAATTTGCTTACCCTGAAATATATTCATCAAATACTATAAAAGAGCTGTTGCAAAAATTGCACAAATTTAATAATAACCAATGTAACTTCAACGAGAAAATTGAACTCTTTGAAAACTTACAAATGGCAACTGCGGAAACAAACAGTTTCTTATTAAATCCGATAAACAAAATCAAGACTATATTAAATAATAGTTCAGCTAAAGAAAGATTAACATCACTTGATTTGGAAGTCGATATTAATAAAATTGCAAAGATGACAACTGATGAACAACGAACGCTTCTGATGCAGTATATCAAAGAAGCAAATATTAAAAAACCATTGGTATTATCAAGCCGTTTTAAATCTATTTATCATGAATTTGGGCATTTAAACGACCCTGACATATCTAAAAGGTCTTGTTTAAAAGCGTTTTATGATAAAAATAAGAGTTCATATCCGAAAGAATTAAGAGAATGGCTCGGAAACAAACAAAAAATCAAAGTAGCCGGTGAAATATCTTCATACGCAACAGAAAATCCTGCAGAATTTCTTGCTGAAACTTATGCTCACATTATTGAAGGTCGCAAGGTATCTGATGACGTACTAGCTTTATATAAAGAGTATGGGGGAATTTTACCATAAAAGTAATATCAAATTCGCTAGACTATTCGCTTTTATCAGGACTTAAATTATTTAAAAATTTATAACATATAAATTTCACACGTCGCTATATTTATATAGAATAATCTTAACATTTCAACCCAAAAATACTTCTCATATTGTAATACTCTTGAGTTGATTGTTTCATGATTGATATTAATTCACTATACAATGTCTTTGCACTGTAGCTAAAAGGTACCAAATTATTAACCTCATTGACACCATAAAAATAAATCGGCTTTAATGCCGCTTTTATTTTTATAAACTATTTGTTGGGCAGGTATATATCAAACCTATATTCTACGACCTCATACCGATAAAACAATAGTCTGATTATGAGGACTCGGACTATCCCTCTGTCGCCAGTTGGCTCGGTGCCGAGATTTACCGTATCAGACTATCATTTACATTTTAACTAATTTTTACAGCATTTTCAACTATTCACAGGATATTTATATGTTAAAATTCTCCTATGATTAAATCTTTCAAATGCAAAGAAACAGAGAAGATATGGAATGAGCAGTTCTCTAAAAAACTCCCTCATGATATTCAAAAACGAGCATTACAGAAACTAAGAATGCTCCATGCTGCTTCTGTTCTTGATGATTTAAAGATTCCGCCGAGCAACCATCTTGAATCTTTAACAGGTGATAGACAAGGACAATATTCTATACGTATTAATGACCAGTATAGAATATGTTTCAGGTGGTTGGACAATCATTCTTTTGATGTTGAAATAGTCGATTATCACTAGGTCTTAGTTATTTATCTTAATATACTGTTCCTATAGGGTTGAAATTACGTGATACGTACTATATAATATAAATAGATGGTAATCTATATGGAGATATTTTAATGACCGAATATATTGAATTAACAACAGTAGGTGAAATGCTCAAGGAAGAATTCATTGAGCCGTTTAACCTTACACAAAACGCTTTAGCCAATGCAATCTTTGTACCGCCAAACAGAATTCATCAGATTATCAGAGGTCAAAGAAGAATTACAGCAGATACAGACTTGCGTTTAACTACATATTTCGGTCTTTCTCAGGGTTATTTCCTTCGTTATCAGGAAGATTATGAACTCAGAATAGCAAGGCGCAATATTGCTGATGACATAAAAAAGATTAAACCAATCAAAGCATTAGGATAATAATGAAATTAGAATTTCTGTATATTCTATTCCCAGCTCAAGCCTCATATTGTAATATTTCTGCGTAAACACTCATGTCTGCTGTTGAACAGGTGTTTTTGTCAGGTACAATTGTTTCCAATATAGTAATGTTAACGACACCATAAAAATAAAGTTTTTTATTTACTAAATTTTAAAATTTAGTAAAAATAAATTTACAAACTCTTTCCCCTGCTTGGACAGCAGTATCGAGTTGGGGAGGGAACTGACACTCTACGCTCAAGGTTATTCTCATGTTGTAACGCTCTAAAGAGCTGGTATTATACTGATAACTTTATCATAGACGCTCAAGCTTGCTGCTGCAGCTGTGTTTATCATTTTTTCAAAAGTTTTTATTATTTCTTTATTGTGTTCTAGTTTTGTCCATAAGGACTCCTTAAAAGTTCATAGCAGGTAATATGATTTGATATCTAACAATTGTCAGGCTGTTTAAATAAGGCACCCCTCCAATTATATGAAAAACCCTTGTAAAATTTATTTAAATTTGCTCTTTGAGAGTATTTGTATTATTATATTTTGTAAGAGGTTGTAATGGAATTTTTTAGAGAACATAAAAAACTGATAGTTGGTTTAATAGCGGTTTCTTTTATCCTGTGGACAGTTGGGATGGGATTGCTTATGATACTTCCTAATCTTGGGGGATAAGAGTGAGCTTAAAAAAAATATTAAATGTTTTAATATTTTTAGCAATTTTGTTGAACACTTTAGGGTGCTCTGTTTCTTATGCAACAGATATTGCAACTAAACAGCGCCAGACTAGAGAAAAAATTAATCGCTTAAAATGGCTTGAAAGCCTGGAAACAAATAAACTGTATAAGAACCAGCAAAAACTTGAAAATGCAACAAATGATCTTCAGGCTTCTAAAAGCCAGATCAGGGCTGTTCAAAAAGAATTGGACAGCTTGCAGTATAAGTTAACTCAAGCCTCCAGTGAATATAACAATCTTAATTTTATTCTTGCAAAACATATACGAAGTGTATTTAAACTTCAAAGAAAAGCCTTCTTTGAGATACTTTTGAGTTCAGAAGATATTAATATTCTTGTTGAAAGGCTTTATTATCAGAAAATTATCCTTCGGGACGATTATAATAAAATGGCAGCGGCAAAAGCTAAAGCTCAAGAAATTGCTACCCTTAAGTACAACATAGAGACAAAAAAAAGAAATCTTGAACGTTCAGTTGCATCTATAAATACACAGCAGTCATACATTCAAAGAGCGATTGCAAAAAATGAGGACATGATTAATAAGCTGCGTACAGACCGTGTTGCTTACCAAAAAGCGGAACGCGAGCTTGCAAAACAATCTGCAAGTATCGGATCTTATATTAATAAGACAGCCAAGGATAAAGATGTTCAGGTTGCATCAGGATTTATAAAACCAATACAGGGCAGAATTACTTCTCCGTTCGGCTGGAGAACCCATCCGATTTTTAACAGCCGTTCTTTCCATTCAGGAGTTGATATCGGCGGACCTAATCTCGGTGCGATAAGAGCATCTAATTCCGGTAAAGTTATCTATTCCGGTTGGTACGGAGGTTACGGAAAAGTTGTAATCCTTGAGCATGGTATTGTTAACGGAAAACCTATTACAACTTTATACGCTCATATGAATTCCATTGCCGTATCAAACGGACAAAGAGTAAATAAAGGTCAGGTTTTGGGTTATGAAGGAACAACCGGATACAGTACCGGTCCCCATTGCCATTTTGAAGTCAGAGTAAACGGGCAGCCAAATAATCCGTTAAATTATATATAGCAGGTAAGATATTTTGAAGAAAAAGTTAGCAATATTATTTACAGTATCTATATTAATCACATGTTCTGCAAAAGCGTCAGAATACTCTTTTGTTGACCCCTCTGATTTTACCGGCGAAGCGTTTTTTACCCCTCCGGTTTTTCAAGAGCAGGCTCAGGAAAAGAAAAGCAGCGGGGTAAAACATACAATTCCGCCTGTAAAAAAATTAAGGCTTATAGTGAAGAAAAAGCTTAAAGAACGCAATATGAAGAAATATGAGCTTGCTCCTACTATGGAAGAGCCTGTTGATGATATTTATTCAGCCGGAACAGAGACTTCAGAATATGCTTCCAAAGAAATTACGGAAGATTTTGATGAAATGCAGGCAGACGGGTTTGAAGCCGATGAAGAAATGATTTCAGAAAACGAAAAACCTAAACATCGATTTTTCCGAAAAAAGAATAAGACTGAAGAAAAGGATAGTACTGAAGATATTATACTGGACTGTGATAATGTAGATTATGATACTGAAAATTATTTAATTACTGCAAAAGGTGATGCTACCGTTAATTTTGTTAAGCAAGGTACTATTTTAAAGGCTAATCTCATTACTTTTGACAGAATGAATAATACTATAAAAGCGGAAGGTGATGTAAGAATTTTAAAAAGCGGGCAGACCATCACAGGTGATTATATTTTCGTTGATATGAACGAAGAAAATGCGCTTATTGAAAATCCTCTGACCCGGACAGAAACTATTGAAATTAAGTCTAAAAAGGGTTATGTGTACGGAGATCGTATTGTTCAGGAAGAAGGTTCAATTTCGGTAGATAAATCCTTTCCGATAGACTTCCGTTCTGCGGGGCGCGGTCCTCAGATGCAAAGGATGCTTCTTCCTCCAAAAGAAACATTAACTGATGATATGGAAAACGGGCTTATTAAGGTTACAGTACAGGATTTAAAAATTACCCAAAAAGGTGATTTAGAAATAATCTCCATGAAACACCCTAAAGTGTTTAAAGGTAAACGCACTATTTTTAAAATGCCTGCCGTAAAACTTTATACAAATAAAAACCATGACTTTGCGGAGACTAATTCCTGGGAACTCGGCTCATATAGAGGACTGGGTATGTTTATCGGTCCCGGCTGGGTGTTTGAACTTCCGCGGGGTTCTGTATTAAAGGCGATGCCAATATTGAATTATAAGAGCGGGTTTGGTGTCGGCGGTATGGTCAGATTCCAGAACAGTACAAACTTTACACAGGCAGCATACGGAACTGCGGCCGGTGATTTCATTATCCGCGGTAAACAAAAACTTGATGATAATTTATACCTGCAATACGGTATGAATGATTATATGAATGAATGGTTCTTAGGTAGACGCAGACCGGAATACGGATTATCTCTCGTATACAATAAGGGATATTCAAGTGATAATTTCTTATTAAAAGGTCATGCTTCAAGATTTGCACATAGGTTTGATGCCGGTTATTATCAAGACATTGATGAGGATGCAAATTTCAGAAAACTTCAAGGCGAACAGATAGGAACAATGCGTTTTAGATATATGGCGCAAGCTGATCAAAATCTGTTTAATTATAAAAATGAAGCAAAACAAACCGCTTTTGGAATTGATGTAGTATCGCAATTATCTGCGGCAATATACGGAACCGGTGATACTCAAGTTATCGGGCGTTTAGGGCCGCAGCTGCATACTCAATATAAACGATGGATGCAGGATATAGGATACTTCTTCTCTGTATATGATGATAATTCTCCTATGCCGGTTTTTGATGCATACCGTTATGGTAAACAAAATCTATATATTAGAGAGTATTTTAGAATTTGCAGATATTTAACTGTTTCCTGGTTTGGTTCAATGAATCTTACAGGTGATTCTCCAAATGGAGAGACTTTTCAGGAAAACTCATTCTATCTTTCAATAGGACCTGATGATGTGAAATTTAATATCGGTTACGATTTTGTACGTGAAAATACTTATTTTACGGTTCAAATGATGATGGATGCTAAAGGTACTAAACTTGAGTATGACACTTTTGAAATTAAACAGGATAAGAAGGCTAAAAAGAGCGCCGATTCTGATTTAGAAGAGGAAACTGCATTTGAATCGGCTCCGCAGAAGAAAGTACTTCAAAAAGCTGTTGTAGAAGATATAAAGGTTATGGAAGATGTTCTTTAGAGCCAGTCTTGAAAATAAGATTATCAAATACGGTAAGTTGTGCGGAAATAAAAATTTTACTCCGGGATATTCAGGGAATATATCCGCAAGATTTAAAAATGGAATGCTTATTACAACTTCCGGTTCATCAAATGGATATTTGAAAAGAAGGCAGATTGTTTATACTGATTTTGGCGGAAATTCTTTAGAAAAAGGCAAGAAACCTTCCAGTGAAAAATTTTTACATATAGAAATTTACAAAAAGCGCCCGGAGTTTAATTATATTATTCATGTTCATTCTCCGTATTTAAGCAGTTTTGCGGCATCAGGGAAAGATTTGATTGAACCTGTGCTGGCGGAAAATGTTTTTTATTTTGGAGGAATTCCGCTTGCTGAATATGCACTGCCATCTACTATGAAGCTGGTTGAAAATACTGTAAAATATTTTGATGAATATGATGCAGTGCTTATGGAAAACCATGGGTTTATTGTTGGTGCTAAAACTATTGAGGATGCTTATTTAAAACTTGAATTAGCGGAATCTTACGCTCAAATAGTTTTGAATACCCGATTATTAGGTGGAGCAAAAGTTTTGTCCAAAGAGGAAGCTGATGAAATTTTAAAATTAAGATAAAAGTAAAAACCGCCGGTTTAAACCAGCGGTTTTTACTTTTTTAAACCTCTTATCTTGTTGTTTGGATAAACAAACTTATTAAATCATTAAGAGCTGAATATTGTTTTTGGTAGCTTTGAGATTGTTTTTCAAGAGTAAGGATTTGCTTTTTATATTCCTGAATAGTTCCTTGGCATTCTCTTGCAGAAACTTTCAGGTTTTCCTGAACCTGTTGCGCATCTTGAAGGACGCTTTTCATAGAGATTCCGAGAGCTTCCATTGTCTGCTTAATAATTTGAGCTCCGGTATGTCTTGAAACTCCGCTAGGCAGCTGTGAAATAAGTTTTCTTAAAACTGCGATATTAGCCGGCATTTCAAAACTATCAGAAGAATTTTCGCTTACTGAACTTTGGATAGGTGATTCTGCAAAAAGCGGTTCTTTTTCTTCTTCTATGTCGTCAAAGAAATTATTAGTTTTAGCAGGCTGCGCCGATTCTGCAAAGAAATCATCTTTTGTATTAAAATCCTGAGGAGTTGAAACCGGCTCTTCATCAAAACTTGTGGCAGCTGTTTCTTCAGGAATATCAATGCTTTCGGCTTGTTTTTTTAATGCTTCTACTATTTTTTTACCGACACTTTCATTATTCAACATGGTGTTCTCCCTCAATATTTTACTGAAATAATTATATGTTAAACATTTTTAAAGTCCAATTACTTATTACAATTATTGTTATTTTTCGTAATAATTTAATATTTATGTTATTATTAAAACAATAGTTAGATGTAGTGGAAGATTTTGGTGGCAGAGTTTTTAAAAAAAATTTTTAATGTTACAAATACTTATACTTTTTGTGGCAAGTATAAAGTGCTTACTATACTTGGTATGAAGTTTTCTGTGCCAAAGAAATCAAAAGCTTTTCAAGTTAAGAGGTTTTTTAACCATAAGGTTAAGCCCAAAAGTATTTTGTATCTTGAGATGAACGGATGCCATGGAGAAGTAATTCCGGGATATTTAAAATATCTTCATGAACTTGGATACAATGTGGACTTGATGGTTGTTCCAGAGCTTGCACGTGATATCCCTTTAAGCAGATTGGAAAGAAATTTTTATAATGAACTTTTCGCTTTAGAACTCTGGGATATGAGAGATATTTTAATCTCTAAAAAAATTCAGGAGTATGATTACTGTCTGCTTAACTCAAATTATATATATGTTTCCGGCGGGAAACAATATTCTTTTAGGGAAGTATTTGAAAAAGTAGAGCAGCCGAGAAACGGGTATTTAGTGATTGAACATCATCTTGATAAAATAAATCCGGTAATGATTGCAGAAAACAGGGTGTTGCAGCTGGCTGATTTCAAAAATGCTTCCGGTAAAAATGCTGTATTTTGTAATCCTAATTATTTTGGAGAAATAAAAGAACATAAGAAAAATGAAGTGATAAATTTTATAAGTATCGGCTCTCATTCATTAAGAAGAAGAAACTCAAATCTCTTATTTGATGGAGTTAAGGAATTGTTGAAATCCGGAACCAGCAATTTTAAAATCACATTAATAGGCAGAAATATATCACTTGAAGGGCTTTCTGATGAAGAATTGAACCATTTTGATATTAAGGGTCATTTATCATTTGAAGAAATGTTTGAGGAACTTGAAAAAGCGGATTTCCTTTTAACCTTACTTGATCCGGAGGTAGAAGATCATAGCAGATATTTAAAAGATGGGACATCAGGCTCTTTCCAACTTGTGTACGGATTTGATCTTCCGTGCGTGTTGCCGGAAAAGTTTGCGGAGGTTCACAAGTTTAATAAAGATAACGCTATTATTCATAAAAATGGTTCTGATTTTGCAGAAACATTGAAAAGGTGCATTGAACTAAGTGAAGCGGAATATGATTCTTTAAAAAGAAATTTAGCTAAAACAGTTTCAACAATAAGGGAAGAATCTAAGAAGAATTTAGAAAAAATATTACAGTTCAGACGGTACCGGATTATTTCACTGGGACAAAATTGTGTGCCGAGGACTTTAACAACGAAATACTTTTAAGTGAGGTCTTTAATAAACATGCTTGAGATAGAAAAACTAAATCCGGATAAATGTAATGGCTGTGCAGCTTGTTTTAATGCGTGTCCTGTCGGCGCGATTAGGATGGAAAGAAATGAAGAAGGTTTTCTTTTTCCTAAAATTAATTATGAAAAATGTATAAACTGCGGATTGTGTACCAGAACTTGTTCCTATTTGAATGCTGAGTTCGAAAATGTATCAGAGCCGGAAGCTTATGCTGTTATGGCAGATGATGATATCAGGCTCGCCGGATCTTCTTCCGGAGGAGTTTTCTATGTAATTGCCAGAAAATTTATTGAAGACGGCGGTTATGTTGTCGGGGCGGCATTTGAGGGTGTAAAAGTCAAGCATTGTATTGTTGATAACTTGAATGACCTGGAAAAGCTTAAGGGGTCTAAGTATGTTCAGAGTGAAATTGGAGATATTTATAAACAAGTTAAAATTCTATTAGATAAAAATGCAAAAGTCTTTTTTACCGGCACACCATGTCAGGCCGCAGGTTTGAAACAGTTTTTAGGAAAAGATTATTATAATCTTTTCATGGCAGATATAATCTGCCATGGGGTTCCTTCTCCAAAAGTTTTTGAAAAATATATTGACGAGATTACACCCGCAGGAAGTAAATTTGTAGGTATAGATTTCCGTACAAAATCTAATAAAAATAACCAATATTTTAGCACTACTACTACTACTACTACTACTACTACATATAGAGATTGCTATATGCAAGCTTTTTTACAAAATTTATCTCTTAGAAAAAGCTGCGGCTGCTGCCCTTTTCAGACAATACCTAGGCAGGGTGATTTAACTCTGGGGGATTTTTGGGGAAGTAATAATTTTGATTCGGCGCTTGACGACGGCAAGGGGCTCTCTGCAGTATTAATTAATAATGAAAAGGGCAAGAAATGCCTTACGGATCTTTCTGAACAATTTATGTATTGTGAAAAAATTCCTTTAAAATATGTTGTAAAAGGGAATGAGACATTAAGCAGAGCTGCTTGTTTAAATAATAACAGAAAATTATTTTTTAATATGCTAAAAGAGCTCACATTAGAAGATGCTACAGCGTTCTGTCTCGGTAAAAAATTTGATTACCTTATTGTAAACTTCTGGTATTCATTGAATTATGGAGCGGCGCTTACTGCATGGGCATTGCAAGAAATGGTTAAATCGCTGGGATTTAAGCCTATGATACTAAATGATAGAGATCCGAAATGGTTGGAGAAGGCTTTTAAGGATTCTTTTTCCTATAAGTTTGCCGAAGAGTTTTTGTATTTATCTCCTCTATGTAATACCCGCCCAGAGCAAGAGTCTCTTTGTCAGAATATTAAGGGGGTTATTCTTGGATCTGATCAGGTTTTGAGAATAAAGTATATGCTTTATAACGGTTTAAATACATATCTTTTAAATTTTGTTCCTGATTTCGTGAAAAAAATAGCCTGGTCAGCAAGTTTTGGGCTGGAAAAGAAAAAGTTTTTAAAAGATAAAAAAATACCAAATTTTATGTTTGAGTATATTAAAAAAGCTCTGAATACCTTTGACTATCTTTCTACAAGAGAAATTTCAGGCAGGGAAGTTTTTAAAGATATATTCGGATTAGACTCGGACTTTGTACTGGATCCGGTATTTCTCGTAGATCGTGAACATTATAAAATTATTACTGATAAGTCTGACACTGCTCCGGTAAAGAATTTAAGTTATGTGCTGGATAAAAACGAACAATATAATAAAGTGTATAAAAATTTAGGTGATGTTACTGAAGTAGTAAAAGGGATTCCTGTAAAAGATTGGCTCAAAATGTATGAAACAGCAGAATTTATAATTACTGATTCATATCACGGAACTTGTCTGGCGCTTATTTTTAATAAACCGTTTGTCTGTGTTTATAATAAGGAAAGAGGCGGAGCAAGATTTGATACTCTGATAAAGTTGTTCAATATAGATAAACATTTTGTTAATAGTTCCAAAGAACTTTTTAGTATTAAACCGGAAGACTATGTGCCTGATTGGAATTATATTAACTCCGTTATATCTGATGAAAGAGAAAGATGTCTTAAAATATTTGAAAAGGTATTAACTGAAGACTTCTCAAATAATCCAAATCTTGAGGATAAACGCAGAGACAAGGCGTTATATTATAAAAGTTTGAGTAAAAATTGGCAGGTTAAATATCGTTTATTTTTTTATAAACTTATGTTCAACCTAACATTTAAGGGTTGGAGAAAACGCTTTTTGGCTAAGAAAAAGATAATTAAAGAAATAATCAACTAAAATGTTATGAGTATTTTTTTAGTTCAAATTTGCCTCCGAAAAGAATCAGTATTTTTCTGTATTTCTTCGCCAATTTGTATTCATTTTTAATGCAAAAAATATAAGGTAGGGTTTCTTTAATAATATTTGCTAAGATAATTTGTAGTTTGTAAAACAAGAGCTTATGTTTTGGAATACAATTCATTCTATCAAGAGTGTGAAACCATACCTCAAGGCTTAATTTCATTTTCGCTATTTTTCTTTTACTTGCCAGTGTTGAGTGAGAGGATTCCCGTTTTACATATTTTCCGAGAGCTTTATTAATAAATCCGCAAGGATATTTATAAGCGATTGGCAGCTGCATCTGGCAATTTTGTCCCGCCCGGCTTTCAAAAATTTCTCTTGACGGAACTGTTTCAAGAAAAGCCCTCGCCCTTGCAATTGTACCGATAGGTTCCCAAAGAACTCCATTATTACAGATTAATTTATTAAATAAATTTTGTGTTTTATCTCTTTTATATTGATATAGCACCTTTGACAAATCATCTTCATATACTATGTCTAAAATGCAATAAGCAAGTCCGTATTGAAGATTTTCTTCCATAAACTTAACTTTTTCTTCAATATGGTTTGGATAAAGAATATCATCGCTGTCAGGCCAAATCAGGTAATCTCCTGTGAATCTTTTTAAACCTTGATTCAATGCGGCTGCTTGTCCTTTATTTTCCTGATAAATATAAAAAACGTCCCAGCCTTTAGCTTTCAGCCGGTCTTCGTATGATTTAAAAACTTCTTCGGTTCTATCGGTAGAACCGTCATTTATAAAGAAAAATTCAACATTTGTATATGTTTGTTCCAACAGCGAATCCAAAAAATACCAGAGATGTTTTTCTCCGTTCCAGCATGGTGTTATTAATGAAACTCTTGGTTCTGCTTTTAATTCCATAGTGTTAATTTTACATCAAATATACTTTTTATGATAGATTATTAATATGCCTGTTTTAAAACGAAAATTTTATTCCCAAAATACAATTAACGTTGCTAGGAACCTTCTCGGATGCGTTTTGTGCAGAAGGATTGGAGATAAAATTTACAGGGGAAAAATTGTCGAAACGGAAGCTTATATTCAAGAGGATCCTGCCTGTCACGCGTTTAGAGGTAAAACTGCAAGAAATGAAGTGATGTTTGGCAAGCCGGGTCTTTTATATGTTTATTTTACTTACGGAATGCACTTTTGTGCTAATGCGGTTACGGAAAAAGAAGGCAGGGGGTGTGCTGTTTTAATACGCGCTCTGGAGCCTTTATCTGAAGATTTTGATAATACAAACGGGCCGGCAAGGTTGTGTAAATCACTTAATATAACAAAAGATTTAAACGGAGTTGATTTAACTTCTTCAAAATCTCCTGTCTGGATTGAAGAAGGAGTAAAACCTGATGAGATTGTAACAACGGTGCGAATCGGTATTAAGCAGGCTGCGGATTATCCTTGGAGGTTTTATCTAAAGGGTAACGGGTGGGTTTCAAAGAAATAGGTTATTTCTTTATATTTACCTTAAGGAAGAATGCTAGCGGAGTCATTAGAAATGCTATTAAAGCAAAGAGTGCAAAAGCGTCTGAGTATGCAAAAATTCTTGCCTGAGTAATTAATTGGTTATAATAAACTGCACCTGCTTTGTGCATTGCACTGAATTCCGGAAGTCTTGTCATAAAATTATGTGTCATAACGGATAATCTGTGCATAAATTCAGGATTCGTTCCGGCAAGATTTCCGACTAAATATGTCTGGTGAACTTGTGATAATCTTGAAACCATAGTTGAAGATAAAGAAACGCTTAAAACTGTTGCAACACTTTTTGCAAGACTGTGGAGACCTGCACCGTCTGATAGCTGTGATTTTGGAAGCGTTCCGAGTACAAGCCCCGAGGTCGGAATAAAGGTAAGGATTACTCCCACGCCCAATATTACATTAGGTAGAACAATGTACCCAAACGATGTCATCAGGGTTAAATTTGTGTAATAAAAAGTTGAAATTCCGATTAAAACAAACCCTGTTGCAATAAGAATTCTGTTATCGATTTTTTCTACCATTTTATCAATAATACAAAGCATTACAAGGCAGGAAATAACCCTTGGTGCAAGTGATAGACCGCTTAAATAGGCGGTATAATCCATAATACTCTGCAAATATTTAGGCAAAAGCACGATTGTTACGTAAATTATCATATTAACAAAAGAGGCAAGGCAGGTTCCTATTGCAAAGTTTTTATCTTTAAAAATTTTGATATTAACCATCGGGTCTTTGTATTCAATTTCCCAAACAATAAAGTATACAAAGGCAAAAACGGAAATTCCTGTGAGCCAGCAAATCCAGGTTGTATCAAACCAATTATACTGTTCTCCTTTATCAAGAACAACCTGCATAGAAAACAGCCAAACAGCAAGAAGGGTAAAACCTACAATGTCTACTTTTTTAGGTTTTACCCTTCCTTCTTTTTCCGGAATAAAGAAATGAATGAGGAAACATGAAACAATTCCGACCGGAATATTAGTTAAATATATCCATTGCCAGCTGGAGTTATCTACAATAAATCCTCCGACGGTCGGTCCCATAATGGATGAGACCATTACTGCGAGCGCAAATAGTGCCATTGCCCGCCCCCTGTGTTCAAAAGGGAAACACGAGATGAGGATTGCCTGAGAAATTGGCATCAGCGGACCTCCTCCGATACCCTGAATAACTCTTCCCAGAACCATCATATTAAGGCTTGGTGCAAAAGCGCACAGCATAGAGCCTATCGTGAAGATGCTGATAAAAGTTTTGAGGAAATTCACCCTTCCCATAAGGTTTTCAAACCAGGCGGTTAAAGGAAGCATTGTTGCGTTTGCAACCATATAACTTGTAATAACCCAGTTTGCTTCTTCTAATGTTGCCCCAAAATATCCGGCTATATGGGGTATGGCAACATTGGTTTCCGATGTCGCAAGCATCGCAAACGCTGTCGGTAGAAGTATGGTTACGGAAATAAGCCAAATCGGCACATTCCTCTCGTTTTCGACTATTACACCTTCCGAACTCATAACAAGAATTTTAGCACCAATAAAAAAAATGGCGCAACAAAAAAAATATTTTTAGTTTAAATTTCAAATAATTTAAAATATCTTTTTTTCATTTCTCCGGTAATTTCGCGGTCGAGATTTCTTGCATAGAGCGGTATCAGTTTTAACAATTTTCCCATTGTTAAATCAGATTCTTCTTTAAGGATTCTTTCGACTGCTTTTTTCCCGTTACTGTCAAGCTCTTTGTTTAAGGTATTAAAAAATGCCGTGTTCATTTGTAATTTTGGGGCAAATTTTTGTACGTTTGGAATTTTACCCTTAAACGGTGTATTGAAATTTGTCTTGAAGCTTGGTACTGAGATATTATTCATAAGAAATCCTTCCTGATAATTCATACACACTAAATCTGCAGATAATAATGCAGGTAAATTGCCGGAATTGTCTTAAAATTTAGAAGAATTAACAAAAATTTACATATTTATGCGGAAACTAATTTTTTAATATCTCTTTTAGGCGGATTTCCGAAAAGCTTTTTGTATTCTCTGCTGAACTGGGTTGGGCTTTCATAACCTACTTCGTAGGAAGCGTTTGTAGAATCGTATTTTCCGGTAAGCATAAGTTTCTGGGCTTCATACAGCCTTACATGTTTCTGGTATTGAAGCGGACTTACTTTTGTTACTTTTTTAAAATGTCTGTAGAAAGAAGACGGTGCCATATTAACGTTTTTGGCAATTTCTTCCATATTTATTTTTTCTTTGTAGTTGTTTTTGAGAATATTAATTGCATCATAGATCTGATTAGAGACGGTTCCTTTGGTATGGATAATTTTAAGCTGCTGCCCTAACGGTCCAATAAGAATTCTGTAATAAATTTCTTTAATAATCATAGGTGCTAAAATAGCTTGCTGTTCTTTTGGCTGAATAAGAAGTTCCGTCAGCCTTTTAAATGCATCCGTAAGAGGTTCGTCAGCATTTGCAACTGCAAGATATTTGTTTTTTTCTCCCTTATGTTCCGGAATCTTTGTTTCACGGATAAGTTTAGAAATATCTTGATGATCTATTTCTAAAATTAGTGCAAGACAAGGGTTTTGTTTAGAAGCTTCAACAATTCTGCTCATAACCGGAACATCTGTACAAGATATCATGTACTGGTTTTCTCTGTAGTTAAAAGTGTCTGCTCCGAAGATTGACTGCTTTTCACCCTGTATAACAAACATGCAGGTCGGATGATAAAAACACCTTAGAAAATCTGTCGGGTCATCCCTTCTTGCAATACGAAGCCCTTTAATATTTGTTTCAATGTTCCCCGGCTCCGGAAGCAGGTTTGTAATAATCTCTTTTATAGAATCTATTTTTGAATACACCGGAATCCCTCCTTGCCTCTATTATATCACATAATTTTAAAAAATGAGAGAATTAGATAAAAAATCGGCAGAATTGTATATGTTAATTTTTATCTCAGTTTGGCATAATGATAATGTGGTTCTTAGTATGCAAAATAGGAGCAACTATGTATAAAACATTAAAACTTATCGCAATTTTATTAGTGTTTACAGCAGCGGCTGTGATGTTTATAATTAAAGATAATAGCGCTTTTACGGCTGCACAAGGAGGTATTATGGATAAAAAGGTTTTAGTCGCATATTTTTCATGGAGCGGTAATACAAAATCTGTTGCTGAGAAAATTCAATCCCAAACGGGCGGGGATATTTTTGAAATAATTCCTCAAAAGCCTTATCCTACGGATTATCATGATACAACAGTAATAGCTAAACAAGAAAAAGAAAATAATGTTAAGCCGCCTCTAAAAAATAATATTGATGTAAGCGGTTATGATGTGATTTTTGTCGGAACTCCGGCATGGTGGTATACAATGGCACCTCCTGTTATGACTTTCCTTGAGGAAAATAATTTTGCAGGAAAAACAGTAGTTCCTTTTGTAACCCATGGCGGCGGAGGAGGCTATACTATTGATAAAGATATGGCTGCGCTGGCTAAGGGTGCTAAAGTGTTGTCTCCGTTTGTGGTATACGGAAGCGGCGGAGCAACTACTTCAGCAGACATTACAAAATGGATTGACGGTTTGAATTTCTAATTTAGGCTTAACAATTTGACTTAGAGTTAACTCTCAGGTGTAAAATGTTAAAGTACAAATCATTGGAGGAAAAATGAAACGAAGAGAATTTATTATAAACTCAGCTCTGACTCTTGGCGGAACTGCGCTTCTTGCAGGGTGCGGGAAACATGAGGTTATACTTTCGGAAAATCAGGTTGCAAAAAGAAAATTTAAAAGTCTTGATGTTCCTCTCTTAGGATTCGGCTGTATGCGCCTCCCTATGAAGGGTGATGAAGTTGATATGAATGAGTTGGAAAAAATGGTTGAATACGCTATGCAGCATGGCGCAAACTATTTTGATACAGCTTATATGTATGTTGACGGAAAGTCTGAAATCGCAATGGGCAAAGTTCTTAAGAACTATAATAGAAAAGATATTATTATCGCGGATAAAAGCCCAGCTATGTATATGAAATCTAAGGATGATGTTAAGCGTATTTTTGAAGAACAATTGAAAAAATGCCAGACAGACTATTTTGATTTTTATATGGTGCATAATATCAATAAAAATACTATTGATAATTACAGAAACTTTGAAATGTATAAACAGCTCGACGACTTTAGACGTCAGGGGCTGGTGAAATATGTAGGATTCTCTTTCCATGGAACTCCTGATATGTTAAGAGAAGTTGCGCCTGAGCATCCTTGGGATTTTGCACAGCTCCAGATTAACTATCTTGACTGGGATGTGGTAAAAGCTCACGAACAATACGATATAGTTCAGGCTCAAAAGATTCCGGTAACAGTTATGGAACCTCTTCGCGGAGGCGGTCTGGTTAATTTGAGCGATAAAGCTATGGCAAAACTTAAAGAACATTATCCTGACACAACTCCTGCTGCATTTGGTTTAAGATGGGCGGCAAGCAGGGCTAATGTTGTTACCGTTCTTAGCGGTATGAGTAATTTACAGCAGATGAAAGATAATATTGAAACGTTTATTCACTACAAAGATATGACTGAAGAAGAAATTAAAGTGGCGGATGAAGTTGCAAAAATTATTCAATCTCAGGGTGAAATAAACTGTACAGCATGCAGATACTGTATGGAAGTATGTCCGCGCGGAATTAATATTCCTGCTGCATTTGCGCTTTATAACCAGTATAAAGTTACGGGAAATAAAATGCTGTTTTCAATCTATTACGATACATTGGCTGATGCGGAAAAACCTGATAAATGTATTAAGTGCGGACTTTGTAATAAAAACTGCCCTCAATCTTTAGAAATCCCGACTCTTCTTGCAAAAATAGAAGACACTTACAAACAAATCAAAGGGGGTAAATAGGGGGTAAAGGGGCAAAGGGGTAAATAGGGTCAATGAAAAAACTTCCTTACAGAATAAGATTAACAATTGCCGGAGCCGTTTTGGCTCTGGCTGTTGCTGCGGTTTGGGGCGGGCTGAAGTTTGTTTCGGTTTATCCTCTTGATACACAGTTTGCGGCATTGTTTCAGAGAACGGTTTTTGATTTTTCAATAGCTGCTGCTGTTTTGCTCGGAAGTATTATTCTTTTAACCTTGCTTTTTGGAAGGTTCTATTGCTCTTTGTTGTGTCCGTTCGGGATTTTACAAGAGTTTGCGGCTCTTATATTTAGGAGAAAAAATAAACCGGTTGGAAATTATAAGTTTAAATATTTCCTCGCTGCTCTGACTTTTGGCGCTTTAATCGGCGGTTCAGCTTTACTTATCAGATATATAGATCCTTATACAATATTTGGATCTGCAGTAAGTCTATCTGCTTTTGGACTTGTTGCCGCCATTGCGGTAATAGTGCTTGTGTTCTTTAAAAACAGATTCTTTTGCACAAATATTTGTCCTGTAGGTGCGGTTTTGGGATTAATCTCAAAAGTGTCGCTTAATAAAATATATATAGATAACAATAACTGTGTTTCCTGCGGACTCTGCGCAAAATCTTGTCCGGCAGGATGTATAGATTCTAAAGAAAAAAGAGTTGATAACGAAACCTGTATAAAATGTCTTAAATGTTTGGGTGAATGCAGAAAAGGTGCAATGAAATACGGGATTCGTCCGAAGGAAGAGCAAAAATTTAACTTCAAAAGAAGAGAATTTATAAAAGCTGCCTCAATTTTTGTTGTATTAGGTCTTGCCGTAAAAGCAGGGGCCCAAATAGCAGCAAATACTGCCAAAAAGTTTAAGGATGTTATTTTCCCTGCCGGTGCGGTTAACGAGAACAGAATGTTTAACAAATGCTTGAACTGTAATCTTTGTGTAGAAAATTGTCCGAATAAGATTATTGAAAAAGCGGATAAAGATTTTGGCACAATTCATCTTAATTACGATAAGGGAGAAGGTTTTTGCAAATATGATTGCCATAAGTGTTCGGATGTTTGTCCTTCCGGAGCTATTAAGAAAATAACTCTTGAAGAAAAACAAAAAACAAGAATAGGTATGGCAATGATAATTCCTGATAAGTGTTCAAAATGCGGAGTCTGTGCATATGACTGCCCGGTCGGTGCTATAACTAAATCTGACGGAAAAATCCCTGTTATTGACGGTTCAAAGTGTATAGGATGCGGACGATGCAGAAAATCTTGCACCTCTGATGCGATTGAAGTATTTGCGGTAAGAGAACAGGTGATGGTATAATTTTATCAAGGCTATAAAAGGAGAAAAAGATATGTCATTAGGGATAACTGAAATTACTTTAATATTAATAGTTATACTTTTGCTTTTCGGCGGAAAGAGAATTCCGGAACTTGCGAGAGCTTTAGGAAGAGCATCTTACGAGTATAAAAAAGCAAAAGATATTATTAAAAAAGAAGCTAACGGTATAAAAGATGCACTGGAAGATTCCGGAGAAAAACCTCAGGAATACCAGCTTAAGGATGATGTTAACACTCCGCAAGTATAAGTAATATGTCTGAATCAAATAATGATAACGAAACATTAATTTCACACCTTGAGGCTTTGCGTGAAACTCTTTTAAGATGTCTGATTGCAATAGCTGTGGTTTTGCCGTTCACATTTTTTCTCGCGCCAAAAGCGTTAAATTTATTTATTGATATAATAATCGGAGACAGCCCTGTTAAATTGAACTATTTTTCTCCGATGGAAGTATTTTTGATTCAGATTAAGGCAGCGTTAGTCCTTGATATAATAATTTGTTTTCCTTATATAATCAAAAAGGTTTGGGATTTTGTTGTTCCGGCACTTTATGATAATGAAAAACGTTTTATAAAACCCGCAATTATACTTTCAACCCTTCTGTTTCTATCAGGAGTGTTATTCTGCGTATTTGTAATCTTACCTTTGATAATAAGATTCGGGGTTAGTTTTGCAACTTCTAATATTCAAGCTGTCTTTGGTATATCCAATGTGGTTACGCTTTCTCTTTGGATGGCTGTTGCTTTTGGGTTTATGTTTCAGGTGCCTTTAATAACTTATTATTTAATAAAATTCGGTGTGATTGAATATGAGACAATAAGCGATAAAAGATCTTACGTTATTGTTATTTTACTGATATTAGCTGCAATATTTACCCCTCCTGATGTAACAAGCCAGATACTTCTTTTTATCCCGACTTATGCCCTGTTTGAACTCGGACTTCTGTTTGCAAGGAGGTGTAAGAAGTGATAATAAGCCCGATTGCTTGCAGTTATCCCAATCCGGTTTTCCAATCAATAAGAAGCCGCACTTACGATGAACTCGGGCGGGTTTTGAACTGCAATTACACCAACTTTAACCGCGAAGATATGAATTGGAAAAATCTCGCAAAGTTTTTGGATAAGCGTTTTCAGGATCAAAAACGGGTAAGAATAAATTTCGCGGGATGTTCTGACGGGTCTGAACCTTATACTCTTGCAATCTATCTGATAAAAACTCTTGGAAATAAATCTGCCAAGTTTTTTCCGATAGAAGCGTCCGATATTTCACCTGATATGGTTGAGGCGGCAAAATCAGGGGTAATCTTTCTTCATGACAGAGATTTAAAATTTATTAAAGAGATGGGAATGTCGTACTCTTTTTGCAGAGACTCGGAAGTTAAAATAATGAGAGATATCCCGTTTTATAAGCATTATGTAAACGAGCCGCTTAGAAGTTCTGTAACCTTTTCTGTATCAGATGTTAGAAAAATGGCGGAGGAAGGAGATTTTTCAAACCGGGTTTTTGTATTCAGAAACGGCTGGACATTTAATTCTTTAGAAGATCAGAACTCTATTTCAAAAAATCTTTATAAAAACAGTAATGAAAAAACACTTGTGATAATCGGTCAGTCTGATTTATTTAAAAGTGCAGCGAGCGACTATTTACAAATGTACGGTTTTAGAGGGTTAGACAATGGTATTTTTACGGGAGCGGAGACTAATTACCCTTCTGTTTCCATTGGTCAGCCTTCCTGGAAACCGATTTATCCTCAGTATATTTTGTTTAAAAAGGGGATTAGATGATGTCGGGGGTTTTAGGCGCTGCAAATATCCTCAAGACTCTTGAAACCAGCTCTTCTGTGGGTATGTTCGCTCGTGATACCGGCGGCTGCCTGATTTCAAGATTAAGCCTATCAAGAACTCCTGACGAATCGAGAGAGATTAGTTTTGCAGAACTTACCGAATCGGCTATTTTTTACTTTTCTTCGCCGGCTCTTGCTAAAGCCTGTGCCGGGGTTTTTGGAGGGAAAAAGAACAAAGACTTGATATCAGCTCCGTTAGAAGATTTAAAGAATTTATCACCGGAATCATTGAAAAAAGTTAAACTCGCTAAGTTTTCCCGTATTGTATCAACTTTTGGGATAATTCTTCCGTTGGTTTGGGGAATTGCTCCGGTAAGGAATCAGATTACTTACTCAGAAAGCGGGAAAGACGAGTTTGTCTCTGTTGTCGGGTTAAAAAAAGAGGAGAAGAAAAAACATAGAAAAGAAGCCGGAAAGAATACGTTGAATCTTGTTAAAAAAATAGGTCTGGTTTCTGTCGGAATTGTCGGAGCAGGGCTCGGGCTTGCTATGGCTTCTAAAAATAAATCTGTTTATAAAAAGACAGAACCTTTTATTGATAGAACCGTAAAACTCCTTGATTTCACAAAAGACGGGGATTTAAAGCTTGCTCACTATGGCGCTTTAATTTATCCGGCAAGTATTGCGGGATATTTTATGGCAAGCAGGGATAAATACGAGGTTATGGAAAATGCAAGACGGTTTTCCATAACAGTTCCTTTGCTTTTCTTTGGCGAAAGACTCATCCAGAATCCTATTTACAACTTTTTTGATAAAAAGTTTAAAACAAATGTAAGGGATAAAAACGGGAATATTAAGAGCTATAGCGAGATTTTTAAAATGCCGGAGAAAGAGAAGCTTGCTCATTTAAAGAGTAAGAATTTTTCTTACGGCCTGACCTTTTTTACTAATACGATGCTTATAGCGGCAGCCGTTGCTCTTTTGAACAGAGTTGAGACAAAAAGAAAATATCAGAGGGCAGGGTGAGTTAAGTGACTGAGTGACTCCCTCTCCTAAGAGGAGAGGGTTGGGGTGAGGTGTTGGTAACTAGTGAGTAGTGAATAGTGACTAAGTGACTAAGTGATTAAGGAAGACCCTCTCCTGTAAGGAGAGGGTAGGGGTGAGGTGTTGGTACTTAGTGAATAGTGAATAGTGAATAGGTAAATAATATTGTCATCCTGAACTTGTTTCAGGATCTTACCAATACTGAGTGATTAATTGTGAATAGTGATTAAGTGATTGAGAAGCCCCCTCTCCTTAGGGAGAGGGGTGGGGTGAGGGGTCGAGTTTTATCCCTCGGGAATTATTCCCTCAAACACGCTTTCGGCTTCGCCTCTCGCTATCGTTTCGTGAATAATTCCCGAGGATGTCAAACAATACGTGATGGTGAACTTTTCCCTCCCCGCAGGGAGGTAGTACTTTACTCGTGACTAAGATACCTTCCTTCTATTTTCCCCCATTTATTTCCCCCCCCACCCCCTTCTTTCTATTTACCCCCCCCTTGACTGAGAGGTACTATTAGGTGGTAAAATTAAAACATGGATAAATATATCGATCTCGGGTACGCAAAATTAGATATGGAAAGAGGGAAACGCAGAGGTTTTTCTGAGTCGGTGTTTTGCGAGTGTAAAACGAACGAGCAGCTTGAAGGTATCTTCAAGAGTTTCAAAGCTGCTGGAGAGAATGTAATCGGTACCAGAGCAAGCGCAGAACAGTTTGAGTATCTGAAAACCCGATTCACTGAAATTGAGTACAATAAAGAAGGGCGGGTTCTTACTCTTGTTCAAAACGAGATAAAAAAGGTTGGTGAAGTTGCTATATGCACCGGAGGAACGGGCGATATTCCGGTAGCTGAAGAAGCGGCTGCTACGGCTGAGTTTTTCGGAAGCAATGTCAAACGCTACTATGATGTCGGTGTGGCAGGTATTCACAGACTTTTTGATAAGATAGATGAAATCAGAGGGGCGAATGTAATAGTTGCAGTTGCCGGCATGGAGGGAGCTTTGGGCGGAATAATAGCGGGGCTTGTGGATATCCCTGTTATTGCGGTGCCGACTTCTGTGGGCTACGGCTCTTCTTTTAACGGGCTTTCCGCGCTTTTGACCATGTTGAACTCCTGCGCTGAAGGGATGACTGTTGTAAATATTGATAACGGGTTTAATGCCGGATATAGCGCAAACCAGATTAATCAGGGGGTAAGCAGGGGTAAATAGGGGTAAAGTGAGGAAATAAAAAGGGGAAAATAAATGAATTTATATTTTGAATGCAGGTCAGGAATTTCCGGTGATATGTCGGTTGCAGCATTATTAGATCTGGGAGCTTCAAGAGAAAAACTGGATAAAGCTTTAAAATCAATAAATCTTGAGGATGAGTTTGAGTACAAAATTGAGGATACAACGGTAAATTCAATAAAAGCAACGGATTTTGACGTGATTATTAAAGCTGAAGAGCATCACCATCATTCTCATGAGCATTGTGACGAAAAGGAGCATTGTCATTCGCACCACCATCACTCTCATAGAAATCTTGATGATGTTAATAAAATTATCGATAAAGCTGATACTACTTCCGGCGCCAAAGATTTGGCAAAAAAGATTTTTAGAATTGTAGCGGAAGCTGAAGCAAGAGTCCATGGTAAAGATATAAGCGAAGTTCATTTTCACGAAGTAGGCGCAATTGATTCTATTGCTGATATTTTGAGTTTTGCGGTTTTGTATGATGACTTGGCTCCGGAGAAGGTTTATTTTTCTGCCTTATCGGAAGGTCAGGGTTTTGTGCACTGCGCCCATGGAACCCTTCCTGTGCCTGTTCCGGCGGTTTGTGAAATTTCTTCAAAATACGGACTTCCGCTTAAAATAACTGATAACGACGGCGAGATGGTTACTCCTACCGGTGCTGCGATTGCTGCTGCGCTTTATACGGGAGAAAAACTGCCTGAAGAAATTGTTATAGAAAAAACCGGTTACGGTGCCGGAAAAAGAAAATATAAAAACCCTGTTTTAAGAGTAATGAAAATAAGATAAAGGAGGATATTATGCATTTAGGAAACTCTATTATTTGTCCAGTCACAGGGATACCAATGATTATAGCTGCGGGTGCGGCTGCTTATTATGCGTTTAAAAAATCAAGAAAAGATTTTACCGGGGGTAAAAATGGGGGTAAAATCGGGGGTAAAATCTTCTCAACAGTGGCTGTTACTGCTTTTGTTTTTGCTTTGCAGATGATTAATTTTTCAATCCCGACGACAAGCTCAAGCGGTCATATTGTAGGCGGAATATTATTGGCTGCTCTTCTGGGACCGGCTGCGGGATTTTTAGCAATGTGCGCAATCCTTTTGGTGCAGGGAGTATTCTTTGCAGACGGCGGGCTTTTAGCTCTCGGATGTAATATCTTTAATATGGGATTCTTAGCTTGTTTTGTTGCCTATCCGTTTATTTTTAAACCTCTAAGTGATAGAAATAAACCGGTTTTGGCTTCAATTTTGGCATCTGTAGTTGCTCTTCAGCTCGGATCTTTAGCCGTTACCGCAGAAGCTTGGGTATCAGGAACTTTAACCTCTCATCCTGCTATGTTTGCCGGTCTTATGCAGGGAATCTATTTAGCAATCGGTTTGGCAGAAGGCGTATTTACTGCTGCGGTGGTAGTTCTTGCAAACAGAACAAATCTTTCTGCTAAGTTCTCTTATGCTCTTTCAGCTCTGTCACTTATTCTTGCAGGGTTTATTGCTCAGTATGCTTCAACTAAACCGGACGGACTGGAATGGTCTCTTTTGAATATGTCAGAATCTTTTACTTACCAGACTCAAGGGTATTTGTACTCTATGTTTGAATTGGTTCAGACAAAAACAGCAGTATTAGCAAATCTTCCGACACTTTTTGCTAATATTAGCGGGCTTATCCTCCTTGCTGTGTTAATGTTTGGAGTATGTTCTGTTATAATGTTCAAAAACGGAGAATATGGAAAACAGTAAATTTAATGAATTAAAACAATATTTATTAAGTCTGAATGAGCAAGGTATATGCCTTGCTTTTTCAGGCGGTGTAGACAGTGCGCTGCTGCTTTATCTTTGCAAAGACTTGAATCTTTTTGCAGTTACGGCTGAATCTGTTTTTCAGACAAATGATGAGATAAAGTTCACAAAAGATTTTTGTGAAAAATACGGAATAAAACACAAGGTAATTCCGTTTAATCCCCTTGAAGATAAAGAAATTTCAACAAACCCTAAAGACAGATGTTATAGATGTAAGAAAAAGATTTTTACTCTTATAAAGCAAGAGGCAGAAAAAAACGGATTCAAGAATGTTCTTGACGGAACAAATTATGATGATTTAGGTGTTTACAGACCGGGGTTAAAAGCGCTTGAGGAATTAGGTGTAATTTCTCCGTTTGCCAAAGTGGGAATAACCAAACAAGAGATTCGGCTTTGTGCAAAAGCTTACGGGCTTGATATTTATGATAAACCTTCCAATCCTTGCGCTGCAACAAGGTTCCCGTATAATACTGAATTAACCGAAGATGGAGTTAACAGAGTGAAAGAAGCGGAAAAGATACTTCTTGATTTTGGTTTGGATGAACTAAGGGCGAGAGTGCATGGAGAGGTTTTAAGAATTGAAGTAAAAACAAAAAATTTCCCGCTTATTCTTGAAAAACAGAAGGAAATAGCTTCTGCTTTAAAAAATCTGGGTTATAGATATATTACGCTTGATCTTGAAGGACTAAGACGCGGCAGTATGGATAACTAATGCTTTTTCCCGAGATTTTGGGAAATTATAATAGCAGCTATCATAAGGATACATCCCATAATCTCTTTAATACTAAGCGTTTCGCCTAAAATAAGGCAGCCTCCGAGGACTGCAAAAACAGCCTCGCTGCTTAGAATAAGAGTTCCCAAAACAGGAGAAGCGGCTTTGTATCCGAAGGTTTGCAGTGTATAAGCAATCCCTGTTACAATAACCCCGATGAATAAAATTGGTTTCCAGCCCGCTAAGATAGGAGTAAGCGCAGGGTTTTCCAGTATAAACATTAACGGAGCGGAGAGGATACCCGCAACTAAAAATTGGGCGCAAGATAGTTCAAGCGCATTTGTTTTTTTTGAAAAATAGCTCAAAACCATTATATGAACTGCGAAAAAGAATGCACTTAAAAGCAAAACAATATCCCAGAGTTCAAATTGAAGAGCTGATTTTGCGCACAAAAGATAAAGCCCCGCGAGTGCTAAAAATATACTTATTATTAAATTCTTGCCAATTTTGTGTTTGAAAAATATAGCAAGAATCGGTACAAAAATTATGTACAAAGATGTAATAAAACCTGCTTTTCCGGCTTCTGCGTAAATCATGCAATACTGGTTAACTGATAATGCCAAAAATAAAGCAATTCCGGCGCAAATCCCGCCTTTAACCAGCTCGCTGACCGGAAAACGTTTTCCGTCAGGAGAGATGTATTTTTTGTAAAGTATAGCAGTCGGCAATAAGACTAAGAAACCAATGAATTCTCTTAGTGTATTAAATGTAAATGGACCCACATATTCCATTCCGATTTTTTGAGCAACAAAAGACAACCCTGAAATAATTGCTGTTAAAAGTAATGCCAGATTACAACATATACAAAGCCTTTTGAAGGCCTCTTTGCTCATAATTATCATACTTGTGATTACCTTCCGGTAAATATTATACGATAAGCAAAAAGTAGTAGCAAAAAAAATATTTATAAACCTTTGTACTGATATGGACAGGATTTCTTTTAAGGCGAATATTAATATCAATTATTTAAAATTGAGCGAAGGTTTTGCCAGAGATAGAAGATTTATACAAAATAACTCTAACAGAGCAAATATTTACGGCGTATTAGATCAGATAAAGTCTTTTGCCCAAATGAAAGAAAACTCTTTGGTGAATATTCAGCCGAGAATTGATAATAATATTCTAAATCTTATTTGTACGGTAGAAGACGGGACAAAGGAAGTCTGTTCCGTTATTTCCGAGCGTTCTGCCAGAAAAATTGCAGAAGAAGCTGAGTTTGCTCAAAGATTTGTATCTAACATCAAATCCGCAATCCAAAATGTTGAGGTGGTAAAGAAAGACTTATTAAGAATCAGGCAGTTTATTTCAGATTCAAAAACTCTTAAAGAAACAAACCTAACCCAAGATCTCTCAAGATATATGCTTGAACATTTACAAAAAAAATATAATCCTACAGATAGAATAATTTCTATCCTTAAGGGAATAGAGGAAAATTTCCCCAATGAGCAGAACATAGTTTCACTAATAAGAAACCCGCTAATTAATAATGCCAGAAAACATTGTACATACTTCAGCCTGAAAAACGGTCAGGGTGAAAAAACTATTCCGATTTCGCTATTTCTCAAAGATTCTGCAATGAATTTGTTTGTGTAATGTCTGCCGAACCATCGGGGTGGTTCTCATCCTACCCCTTAGACAAACAAAAAAGACTCCTTGCGGAGTCTTAAAGAACTGGGCAGGGCTGGACAAAATCCTAACTAATAATGTCTATGAAATCTCAGCAATGTCAGCGTACCTTGCTGAGATAAAAAATTGGTTGGAAAAATTGGACAGGATGAAATCGAAAGAAATGTTACATCACTAGCACATTTTATTTTTACGAGGTTTGTATCAGTATGAATGCATTATTATCACCATTGCTAGAAACCAATAGAAGAATCAACCATCAGCTTGTTCCAAAAGGTTCATACGCAAAAAGGATGCTATTAGCAGAACAATGCAACGCTGATTTCTTTGAAAAAATAAAACCATATATTAATGACAATGGTATTGATTTTAAAACATATAAGAGAATCTTAAATTCATATTTTAAACCATTAGGACTGAAGTTAAAAATACGTCCAGTAGCTGAATATAAAGATTATTCTGCGTGTGTGATATATGAAAACAATGCATATGAACTACAAGTTCCTATAGACACATTTGATAAAAAGTCTAAACAAAAGATTATTTCAAGAAAAAACATACCAATTTGTATGCATGAAAATTTCCATATGTTTAGTGATAGATTTTCATTGAAACAATTATGTCGAATGAAAATGGTAAAAGACACTAACTATAATTTATTTTTTAATGCGTATCATCATCATGATGGTATAACTTCAAAAAACAAAAAAGATATTTTAGCTAAAATCAATTCAATGGAAAAAATCTTTACTATAAACTATTCTGCAGAAGATAAGATCAATTTATTTCAATATTATCGTTACAGGCTAGATAATGAAGTACGAGCTTATAATGAATCAAAAAAATATTCTAAAAAGTTAGGTGTAGAATATAAACATGATACAGAAAATTACCACTTTGGAATAAAAATAGACATTCTAAAAAACAAGATAGCTAAATTAATCAAAACAATTCGAGGGAAATGTTGAGAAGTAAAATTAGATAGTACCTAACAAATTTCACCACTAAATATCTATTGTATAGCCAACACATACACACAAGACAATATTCACTACGTACACAACCTTTTAACGACTCTGGTCTCTGTACTTTCAGATTGCTAATTATAAAAATAATCTTAAATAAGTGGAATATAAAAAAATAGACTAGAACAAATGTTCAGTCTCTTTTTTATGGTGGGCAGGGGTGGATTTGTCTTGGATTTCCTCCACGCTCGAATAGTTTCGCAATTGAACCTTCGGTTCAAGCTTGCTCAATATTCTCGCTATCCGGACTAGGAGCAGAGCCCCGTCGTCCGTCCGGAAATCCTCCGAACCACCGGGGCGGTTCTCATCCTACCCCTTTGGCAAACAAAAAAGACTCCTTTCGGAGTCTTAAAGAACTGGGCAGGGGTGGATTCGAACCACCGTACACTCGCGTGAACAGATTTACAGTCTGTCGCCTTTAGCCACTCGGCCACCTACCCTTATTTAGTTTTCAAAATCTTTTTATAAATATGCCTTTGACGGGATTTGAACCCGTGGCCTCTCCCTTACCAAGGGAGTGCGCTACCCCTGCGCCACAAAGGCTTATTTTCCCATCGGTGAATTACTATCTTCTACAGCCCCTCATCCGATTCGGAGTGTTTACTTGCCCTTGCTCCACCGGGGGATAAAAAGCCGGTAATAGGAATCGAACCTACAACCTACGGTTTACAAAACCGTTGCTCTACCGTTGAGCTATACCGGCAACAAAGTTAATGATATAAGAAACAAAACCTATTGTCAACTTTGACTTTAAAAAAAAAATCCTTATACCTCTTATTAAGCTCCATTAATCGGAGGATTTTATCAAAAATCATTAAAGTAACCCCGATAAACACCGATTAACATGGGAGTAATGAGGTAATATATATGCAAATAAACGGCGGCGTAAGATTTTGTGAACAAGGTATGAAATCATCAATCCGTGCCATGCATCTTCAAAGTGAAGTGCTCGGCATGATTAATGAAAATGTTGCAGGGTTTGATAAAGTGGGTTTCCAAAGACGTGAACCTGTCGTATCTTCCTTTACCGAATATATCGGTGTCCACGGGCTTTCAAATACAATTGATGATGCCGTCGGCAGAATCATGGTTTCTAAAAATCCGCTTGATATAACCATGGCAAATAAAGGTTATTTCCAGATTCAAACTCCGGAAGGGGTTAAACTCACACGTGACGGCAGGTTTAAACTCGACAAAAACGGCAACCTTTTGAACCTCGAGGATCAACCGGTTCTCTCCGATGCCGGTATGCCTATTCAGCTGCCGGTTGTGCCGGATAACCCTTCTCAGGTCGTTGTGAATACAAAAGGCAAAATAAGTGTCTGGGATAAAGCTTCAAATCAGCTTGTAGAAGCAGGATACTTAGGTATTGTAGATTCAAACGGGTTGGCAGTTCTAAATCCTGATGTTAAACAGGGATATAACGAACATTCTAACGTCGTTTTGCAGAATGAATTCTTAGCGGTTAAACCCGTTGTAAGGAATTTTGAGGCAAACAGGCAGATCTTTTTGATAGAAAGTTCAAATTTACAAAGAGTGATAAGCCAGTTAGGATCAACTTCATAGGAGGTCTAAAAGATGTATAATTTACAGGCAGTAATAAGAAAAAGTATAAACAATACAACAATGCAGTTTGAAAAACTGGGTTATCTTGCTAATAACCTGGCTAACTATAATACTGTAGCTTATAAAACTTCCCGTTTTGAGCAGATACTGCGTGAAGACGGTTATATCGACGGCGCAATAAGATGTAATGCTCTTCAGGGTTCAATAAGGGTAAGTAAAAATCCTTATGATATAGCGATTGAAGGTGAGGGTTATATTCCGGTAGTTTCTCCGGAAGGCGAAATTCAATATACCCGTGACGGCTCTCTGAAAAGAGGTGCTAACGGATATCTTATGACAGTGGATGACTGGATGGTCGGCGACGGAATTAAAATTCCTGCAAACTCTTACAAATTTGAAATTAAGCCTAACGGTGATGTTATAAACTATGATACAGCAGGTTCCCTTCCTGAAAAAATAGGTACAATTCCGATTGTCCAGTTTGATTCTCCCGAGTCTCTTGAACAGGGGCATAACAATAAAATGGTTATAACTGAAGAATCCGGAAATCCGAGAATTGTTAAAGACGAACAAAATATCAGACAGTATGCTACTGAAGCATCAAATACTAATATCTATGATGAAATTAATGACCTTATGAGACTTAATACTTCAATGATTGCAAGTATGAACCTTATGAAGGTTGCAGATGATATGTATAACAAATCAATTAATATAAGAGAATAGCGGGGTGTATAAATGTCATTCACGAGCTTAGATTCAATGGGTAAAACTTCATTAATGCTGGATTTGATATCACAAAGACAGCGGGCTTTGGGTGCAAATATCGCTAACGTTGATACCCCGGGTTATGTCAGACGTGATATTGACTTTTCTCAATATCTGGGAAGTATGAACAGTCCTATTGAAACTAAACTCTCTTCCGCTCTCGGTCCTTCCGGTGTTATAGAAGATCGGACAAATCAGGAAATAGATATAGCGGAAGAACTTGCGGAAATCCAAAAAAACTCTATTATGTATACAATGGCAACAAGACGTATGTCAAAAATTATTACCGAAATGAAAACGGTATTAAATGTAGGAAAGTAGGTTAATTATGAGTATTCTTGAATCAATTAACATAGGCTCTAATGCATTAAAAGCTCATGGATTAAGACTTGATATCCATGCTAAAAACATTGCAAACATAGATACTCCTAATTATGTAAGAAGAATTCCTGTACTGAATGCTTCCGAAGATATTTCGTTCCATGGTTTAATGAATACAATGAAAAACGATGTTTTCGGAGTCGGTACTCTTCCTTATTTGCAGGGAGGTGTAGTGTTTAACGGTTGTGTAGAAGATCCGACACTCGGGGAAAGAATCTATTCCCCGGGACATCCGGATGCCGATGCTAACGGGTATATTAGAGCATCAAATGTTAATGCCATGGTCGATATGGCAGATGCTATTATGGCGCAGAGAGCTTATGAGGCTAACCTGGCTCTTATTAATATCTCTCGTTCAATGGCTTCAAGAGCTACTGAAATAGGCAATTCTTAGTATTCTTCTATTATTGTTTTTAATGTATAATTAAAAACAAACGGGAGTTTATTATGTTTAGAGATTTTAATGAAGTAATCTGCCTCGGAATGGGCGGTTCATACTCGGAAATTGCCAAAGATAAGCTTTTTAAGGCTTACGATTTATACCTTTATCAGCGATCTTTAAGTTCCATAAAAGAATGTATTGACTACGTTGATGAAAATTGTAATGCTATAACGATTCTTCCTGTTGAGACTACTTATAAAGGAATTATAAGAGAGACTATTGATAATCTTATAATGACTAAGAATCAAAATATTCAGATTTTGGCAGAAACTATTGTGCCTGTTAATGATTGCATACTTTCTAAAACAACAGAATTTTACAGCTTGATGGGGCTTATTGCTAATCCGAATGCTTTAGCTAAATGCAAAACATTTGTTAGAGAGGAAATGCCGCGCCAGATTAATATTGTTATGGCGGAAAATATGGATGAGTCGGCAAGACTTTTGAATAATTATAACTTAACCTATTCAATAATCGGAACTCATAAAACCGCCGAACTTTATAATTTAAATGTGCTTCGAGAGCATATAGAAGACAATAAAGACAATAACAGAAGATTTATTGTAATAGGTGACGGGACGACAGAACCTACAGGAAAAGATAAAACCAGTATAGTTCTTTTCCTTAATGACAGACAGGGGGTTCTTTTAGATATAGTTCAAGTGTTTGTTAAATATCATATAAATATTACTCAGATTAATTCTAAGATGATGAATAACAGATCGGAAGAACAGGCTGTATTTATTGATTTTGACGGACACTGGAAAGATGAAATTGTAAAAAATCTAATAGCTGATCTGGAACCTTATTCAAAGAGTATCAGAATTATAGGTTCTTATTCCGGGTTTTAAAAAATTGATATTATTATTATTTAAAAATTTAGAATAAACCTTTTTAAAGTTCTTTTGTTTTAAGAATAATTCACTTGCAGATGTTTGAAATTTTAATCTTGATGCAGTATCAGCAATTTCTTCCCAATATGCAGATTTGATACCAAATATTTTTAAAACCTCCAAAGGGAGCTTTCCTGCTGCTAATGAAATATCTGCCAGAAGTTTTGATTCGAATTTTTGTAATGTTATGTTGGTAAAAAATTGCGCTATTTCACTTGTTTTAGAAACACACTCATCCGTAATCATATCAAGAACTTTTTCATTTAACTGATTCTCATCCATTTTATTACGTAAAAATTCTAATTTTTCAGTGTATTTTAATTCTGGAAATTTCTTATTGGTTATTTCAATCAAATAATGAGCCTTCGGAACATATTCATAAGGTGCTGCTAATTTTTGCAATTCTATTTTAATATCGGTGCCTGAATCTCCCGCAAGATCGATTAGATTTTTCATTTCATCTAATTTTTTCAGTCGGACTGATTTTTCTTTTGCGGTAAGCTTAAGACTTCCTTCCAGAGACTTTCGGATTGATTCATAATTGACAAGGCGTGCTTGAAATGCAGGTTGGGTTTGGTTTAGATTACTAATACTCATCACAAGTCCTTTTTATTGAACGTATGTTATTAGTAAAAATTCTAAAAATTTTTTTTGCTAAGTTTTATTCACCCTGCATATTTTCAACTAAATTTTCTTGTTGGATATCTTTTTCAGAAGTATGATTTTCAATTTCTTCAGGTTGTGATACTTTTTTTGATCGTTTTTTCTTAGGTTTAGGTGTCTCTTCTTCCCCCGATTCTCCCTGAGGAGTTGCTGTTTCGCTGTTTTCTATTTCTTCAGGATTTTCTGAACCTTCTGAATCTTCCGCATTTTCACTTGAGTCCTCATTATCACCTTCAGATTCTTCGTTTTCTTCATCTTCAGATTTAGAAGCGTTTATGGCTTCTTCTATTTCATCTTCATCCTTAGCTCTTATAACAGGAATCGAAAGCATTAAGGCAACCTGATCGCCTTCCTGTTCAAAGTTGAGTTCAAGAAGTTCTTTATCCATTTCAAGGTATTTGGAAAGAAGGTCAATAAGTTCCCCTCTCATTTGTTCTAAGATTTTTGGAGTCAGGTTAGTTCTGTCCTGCATAAGAACAAGTTTAAGTCTGTTTGCCGCAACTGCTTTGGAAGGCCCTTCGCCCTGTTCTTCTTGCGGTCTGAAAAACCTTGCTACTGTATTATAAATATCAGAGAAAAGTCCCATCTTACACCTTCGCTTTCAGTTTAGCAAACACATTTTTAATTTTAGCCATAAAGCCTTTTGGTTCATCTAAATCCAAAAACGGAACTTCTTCGCCTAAAATCCTTTGAGCTACGTTTCTGTAAGCTTTACCTGCCATAGAATTTTCATCATTAACAATAGGTTCACCTTTGTTTGTCGAGGTAATAATTCCGGTGTCTTCAGGAATAATTCCAATGAGCGGGCAGGAAAGAATTTCTACAACATCATCAACGCTCATCATGTCGTTTGACTTAATTAGGTTTGGACGAACTCTGTTTAGAAGAAGTTTGTAACTTTTGATTTCTTCTTTAGCTTCCAATAGACCAATGATTCTGTCAGCGTCACGAATAGCTGACATTTCTGGTGTTGTAACTACAATAGCTTCACTTGCTCCTGCTACAGCGTTTTGGAAACCTTGTTCAATACCGGCAGGGCAATCAATAAGCACAAAATCATTTTTCTCTTTAAGCTTGTCGCAAATATCTTTTAATTGCTCAGCATTAACTGCGGATTTATCTCTTGTTTGCGCAGCTGCAAGGAGTGAAAGATTAGGATTCTTTTTATCCTTAACCAGAGCCTGCTTAAGTTTGCAGCGTTCTTCTATTACATCTACAATTGTATAAACAATTCTGTTTTCAAGCCCCAGCAGCAAGTCTAAATTCCTTAACCCGAGGTCTGTATCAATAAGTACAACTTTATACCCTTCTTTAGCAAGAGCTGTACCTATATTAGCGCTTGTTGTTGTTTTTCCGACTCCGCCTTTACCGGAGGTGATTACTATTACTCGACCAGTCATTAATCTCTCCTTAACTTTTTATAAATAACGATTTTTCCTTCTTCAATTTGAGCTTCTTCAGGGGTAAACTCATTTGTTTTTTGAACGTAAGGAACATTAAGCGTATCGTTTCTTCTTGCGTAAAGACCTGCGATTCTTAATTGGATTGCGTTCAGTTTCAATGCTCTTACTTTTGAAGAAATGTTTCCTTTAGCTCCGGCATGAGCGATTCCGCCTAATATGCCCCAAACTGTAATATCTCCGTCAGCAATAATTTCGCTTCCCGGGTGGGCATCTCCGATAATAAGGATATTACCTTCATAATTTACGGTTTGTCCGGATCTAAGAGTTTGATTTATATAAAGAGTCGGAAGTGTCTTAGTATCAACACTATTTTCTTCCGCATCCTGTGGTAAAACGTCGCCTGTATCCAGAAGGATATATTTGCTGACTTCTTCGTTTGAAATTAATCCTTCGTTGACGGCAAGTGTTTCAAAATCTGTTTCAAAGTTTTCTGAAGGAATGACTTCTGACAATTCATCAGCTGTCTGTTCGGTGTATACATCCTCAATACCCTCCAGAGTGCTTATAGGTTCATTGTTTTGTTCTTCAGAGCCAGCTGTTGTAATGTCAGCGTGAACTTCTACAGTTTTACCTTCTTCAGCTTCATTATAAGCCGGAATATCTTCAATAGCATTTTCTTCTTTAACAACTACCGATTCTTCCTGTAAATTGCTTGGAGAGGCGACATAAGATTCCATATTTGAACCTTCTCCGACCTTAGAGACAATTATACCAAGACTTACGGCTGCTGCATCCGTTTGTTCGGAAGACGTATCAATAAATGCGATTGAAGCATCCATTGATTCAATTAATGCTTTTATGCTCAACAGCTGAGATTGTTTTAAATCAAGACTTCCCAGTTTTAAACAAATCCGTTTCCCCTTAACCTCAGGGTGTTCCATAATAGAGCTAAGCTCAAATACAAGCTGGGTTGTATTCATAGCGCTGCTTAAATCTATAATGAAGCCATTCTCAACAAAACCTTTTTCCATTTAATATACCCAATATAAACTACCACTGAAAAAAGGATAGCCCAAAGATTTTTTCAATTCAACAAAGTGTATCGGATTGTAACGATGAATTTAATCGTGACTAGTGAATAGTGACTAGTGAATAGTGAATCGGGGTTTTAGGCGATTAAGTGACTGAGTGGTTAAGAGAACCCCCTTCCGGATTTCTAAACTCACAAAGTTCATTAAGAAATCCTTCCCCAAGGGCAGGGAGTTAGGAAGTGGCTCACGAGTAAAACAGCTTCCGGCTCGTGGACCGGAATGATCATTCATTATTCACAACTCACGATTCACGAATTTACTTCGTACTTATTGTTTTTCCAAAAATTAGTCTAAGTCCGCCACCTCTTTTCTGAAGAGTATTTCCGATACCTATAACAATATCGTTGATGTTGCTTACAATGACATTAATATTCCTTATAACACAATTAATGAGGTTAATACTTGTATTATTAACTTTTCCTGTTATGCCTGTAATGTTTTGGGTTGTAAGTGTCAAATTTTTGCTCGTTCTTTCTAAATTATAGAGTGTTGTCGAGATAGAATCACCTCTTATGGAATCTTTTACTTCATAAGACATATCTGATAAATTCTTTGTTGCTACTGTCAAATTGTCTGCAGCTTCATTTAAAGATGGTTTTATATCGTTTAAGATAGACGTAAGAGTACCAATCATTTCCGTAAGTGAGTTAAAAGTCTTTCCTGCGGCTACGATTGTGCCGTTAAGATTTTCTTTAATTTCATCCAGACCGCCGTTCTTCGCCTGTTCCTGAAGGTAGGTTTCAAAATTGACTCCTTTTTGTCCTTCTATTAGAGAGTTGCTTCTGAGGCTTGCAAGATACGGACTGTCCGGATAAAAAAGTTCTATGTAATCTTTCTTATCTTTTCTTCGTATCATTGCGTAAGTATTCTCCGGAAGTTCAAGATTTTTGAGTCTTATTTTTAAATCAACTCTTGTTGATTGATAGTCTGGTCCCGGGTAAACTTTAGATGTGTGACCGAGTTTAAACCCTTTATAAAAAACGGGCAGGCTTCCCTTAAATGGTTCAAGCTCTTTGAAATCAACTGTGATACGAATTTGTCCCATTAAGTAGATTATATAAATTATAAGTGCTGCAATGACTAAAATATAAATAAAAAATTCTTTCTTCATAAAAGAATTATTATTTTATTTACAGCTTGAAAAAACCCCCGGAAGAATAATACCTTATTGTTTATCATTTCCAGTTAGGATAATAGTAAACAGTAATGGTATCATTAGTAGAAATTTTTGCGTGTCCGCCCTTAATAAAGTTAGTAAGAGAACCTGTCGGCGGAAGCGGAGTTAGCGCCCATTTTAGCGGAAGCACCCAGTAAGTTCTGTTGCAACCGGATTTTTGATAGCTTGCAAGAATTCTTGATGATTTCAGATTTTGGAATTTAAAATCATCAAGATAAATATAGTAAGGAATACCATTCATACCGCTTTCTACAATAAGTTTAATTTCTGCAGCTACGGGTTCACCTCGTTTTACAATAAGCTTATCATTATGGTAAACATTTTTTAAAGCTTTCAAATTAACAATCTGACCTTCCTGCGCGGAGCCGTCTTTGGTTGAAATATCAGTTACTACTCGAAGATATATAGGAATTCTTTCCGTATCTGAAAAATCGTAGTCAGTATATGTTTCAGGTTTATCAAAATTTCTGTCTGCCAAAAACTCATCTACCAGAAAGTCTTTTTCTATTGCAGATGCGTTTAATGGAAAAATTATTAATGTAAAAAGTATAATCAATAATTTATTCATAATTTACCTTTTCGGAAGATTTGCTTCTTATTTTGGACTCTAAGAGTTTTCTGTTATTGACAGAGTTGAGAAGAAAATTCTGATAAACAGGGTTTTCCAAATAAGTATTGTTTGTAAGAAAGTATGGATACTTTGTAAAAATGTATTCATATATATTTGCAAGTCGTTTAGATGTCAAATTATGATTTGAAAATCTGTCAAAACGCCTTTGCGGGCAAGATTTGTTTATAAAAGTTATGAGTCCGAGAGGATTGTATCCTGCTTTTACCATAAAATCTACAGCCCTTTTATCTGCTACCAGTTCATATTTCTTAGGCGCCATTTTTACCTGTGCTGCGCTCACCATTCCCCCCCAGGCTCCGTCAAAAGACTTTAAAGTATCTGAGATTTTTCTTGAGAGCATAGCAGCTACTTCATCTTCGTACTCTGCGTATTTTAAAGTATCATCATAAATTATAATCTGACGTTTTGTAAGTTCTGGTACTCCTTTGTATTTTTTATCTTCTTTTGAGTATGTAAATACTATGCGTTTATCAATTTTGTTTGCGTTTAGTATTTTCATACCGATATTACTTATCTGGTTTTGAACAGTAATTTCCTGTATTATTTTTTCTTCGCTTGCAGCAAAAACACAAACTGGCAGTATAAAGGCCATTAATATGACTAAAATCTTTTTCAACATAGCTTCTCCTTGAATTATTATACCAAAATTTCTCTTTGAAAAGAAGGCTTTAAAATATTTCTGCCAGAACTTTTCTTCTGTGAGGGATGTCTCTATGGATTGTTTCAAACAAAACTTCAATAAAATTTCTAACATCTTCTTTTGAAGGAATTTGTGGCTTGTAGCCAATATAATACAAATCCATAGGCAGGAAACCCTCCTTATTTGGATAAAGATAATTTATGTCAATTTTTTGAGCACCGTGCATGTCATAAAAACGTATTCTCCTTATGGTGTTATAATTATTAGGATCAGGCTTTTCTACTTCCAGAAAACATCCGTCTTTATCAAGGTAATAATCTCTCAGCATATCAAGAATTTCACCGCCAAAACCTTTTCCCTGACGGATTTTAAATATAGCAATATAGTCCAGAAAAATATATTTTTCGTGTTTAAAAATAAGAAGATAACCTACCGGAACCGAGCCCTCTTCAGCAATAAGTGCATCATAGACTCCTTCATCTATCATGTCTGCAAAAGTTTGGAAATCTTTTAGTTCCGCGAGCGGAAATTGTTCAAGCATATCATGATAGATTCCGTGAAAATCACTGCTTCCAATTTTTCTAAAATTTAACATAATTAATACATAGCAAAAATTTTATCTCTTGACAATAGTTAGATGTCTAACTATAATAATTATATTATGAATGATACGATTTCTGTGATAGCAAGAATACGTGAAGGGGCAAACAAGCTTATTTTGGCCGAGCTTGATAAAGCAGGTTTGGCAGGGATTGTGCCGTCACATGGCGATATTATTGCTGTATTGCTCAATCATAAAAAATGTACAATGAAAACTTTGGCAAATAAAATTCACAGAACAAAGGCAACTCTAACTGTTTTAGTTGATAAGCTTGAAAAGATGGGTTTTTTAGCAAGACAAAAATCTGCCGAAGATAATAGAGTTGTATACATTGTGCTGACACCTAAAGGAGAATCATTAAAGCCAGTTTTTGAAGAAATTTCAGTTAAACTGAATAATCAAGCTTTTAAAGGTGTTGAAAAGAAGAATTTAGCAAAACTGAACGTTTTATTAAAAAAAATAAGCAAAAATCTAGAATAAAAATTTTTAGTCAAATAGTTAGATGTCTAACTAAAAAGAGAAAGTGAGGTAATTATGAACACATTATTTGATTTGGCAAATGAGTCTAAAAAACTTGAAAACAAGATTATTGATGGTAATTTTTCAATGATTGATCTGGGTTCTCTGGAGAGTCTTAAGGATTACGTGTGTGAAAATAAGGATTTGGGTCTTAAAAATACTGGTAAAGTTTTTCTCCACGAAATTCTTGGCTTGACCGGATCAGAAATCTCTTTTAATTATATTCCGTCAGGGTCTAAAGCTCCTTTCAGTCACAAGCATAAAGAAAATGAAGAAGTTTATATGGTGTTAAGAGGTGAAGGTTCAATGGAAATTGACGGCAAGAGTGTAAAAGTTAAGGAAGGCTCTGTAGTAAAAGTTTCTCCTGCTGCCATAAGAAAAATTGAAAGTACGGAAAACAGTGAATTAATTGTTGCAATTATTCAAACCAGGTCTGCTTCTTTAGGACAGTTTACACTTACGGATGCAGAAATTGTTTAAGTAATTTGCAGGAGCAAAAATTTTTTTGCTCCTGCTTTAGTTTATTTTAAATTAAACCTTGTTCGTGTTCTTTTATCACGTCTTTATATATTAATCCGGTTAATTTTTCTATTTCTTTTATTTTGTCTTCAGATACTGCGGTAGAGATTAGTAATCTTTTTTTTAGTGAGGTGTCTGAATCATTTAAATTTACTGCAATGTTTTTAATAGCAAACATAAGATCTTCTTTTTTAACAAAATTAAGTTTATAAATTAATCTATCATGAAGAGCATAATTATCAATTTTAGCCAATCGTTCATAATAAGGTCTGAATTGTTCTTCAGGCAGCAGGTGCAGAAAACTTGCAAGGTGTTCTATAGAATCAGGTTGTGCATATTTTTCGGCTATATTATAAAGGTCTAAAATTTTTTCAGGAACAATGTCGGAACCTGCATATTTCAAGTCATCATGAACATTGATTCTTTTATTTTCCATGGCAATTAACGGAATTTCATTGAATAATATTACTTGAGTTACTATATCATCTTTCTGTGCCAGTTTTTCAAAATATTGAATCGCATCAGGGTACGGGAGATACTTGAGTACATACGCAATTCCACGGTTTGCACGATTATCATTTATTTCCAAACATCTGTCAATATAATAGTTTTTATTCGGCATATGTTTGATTGCCATAGCAAGTCCGGCATATTTTTGGCTTTTATCCAGTTTTTTTAAGTTAAATATTCTTTCCCATTCCATGGCTTTGTATTTTTCTGGACAGGTTCGAATTTTTTTGAGTACTGCACGGGCTGTTTTACTATAGTTTTTTACCCTGTTTACAACTCTTACTCCTCCCCAGTCATAACTGTAAGACTTACAGGTGTTATGTTTTGTTACAATATCTTCATCTGTACACTTGAGACCAAAACTATAAGGCTGAACATAACGTTTAGGGTTTCTGACATCTTCATCAATGTATTTTACAATCATATAACCTTGCCGCAGGTTTCCCCAGAAAAATTTCCCTCTTTGTGTATTATAACCGGCATTGTTCATCCAATAAATGGCGCTGTTTTGCTCAGCATAATTCCCGTGGCTTTTAAATGGCTGCCAGTTTGCACCTTCCACAACATGGTAGTTTTTTATCACAAGTTCATCTTCGTCGGTATCCTGGCCCCTCAATCCTATAATGCGGTATCCTGCCCCCTTGCCTCCTTTATTGATGTAGATAATATCTGCATCATCAAACTTTCCTATCAGATTATATTTTCTTAATAGATTATCCAGCAGCTGTTGTGTGGATCGGTACCTTCTTTTTTGAATTTCTTCTATAGTTCTTGCATTCCTCTCGTTAAACTGCCTTAATTCCTCAGAAATTTTATCAAAAACCTGATAGAACTCTTTTATGCTGTTTCCCAAATTTTCTTTGGGAAGTTTGTTAAGAATAAACTTAGGCAGTTGTCCGACGATAAGATTTTTATCTTTACGGTTATCAATTATTTCTTTTATATTCTTTTGACCATCAATATAAATACGCTTTTTGAGCTGCTTGGTCATACCTTTAAAAATCGTATTTTGTTTGAAGTCAGGAGCAGAATTTTGTAAATTATTATCCTCGTCGGATTTTGAAAGAGAAAGAATTTTCATATACTAATTAAACCCGAAAATAAAAAAATTTGCTAGCAAAATTTTTTATTTTCGGGTTTAATTATACTGTTAGCAAATAAACACTTTTAGATTTATAGGAGGGAAAATGGTAAGTATTAACGCTATTAATAGCGGGATTGGTGTTTCAACCCGTTATTTCAACACAGATTTTGCTAAAGCAGAAAAAATTATGCCGGAGGTATTAGATTCTTTTGTAAAAAGAGCTAATAAACCGGGTCAATTTTTGAATTGGGTAGGTCTGCCGGAGGTTCAATTGAAAAGAGTTGATGAAATTTATGAAATGGCAGATAAATTGAAAAATCAAACCAATGCTAAATTTTTAAGTGTATTAGGAATAGGTGGTTCTAAGCATACTGTTGAACATATGTTAGGAATTAACGGCTTAAATATTAATAAAGATAAAGTTTTATTTTTCTCTGATGTTGACTCTGTAAGTTTGAACAGATTCCTTCACAGACTTGATAATGATGTTACTAATTCAAATTATTTAATTGCATCCAAATCAGGTTCAACTTTTGAAACAAAAGATGGATTTTTGAAGATTAAACAACTGCTTGAAAAAGCATATAAAGAAAAAGGATATAATGACCAAGCAGCTTCAGAAATGGCGGCTAAACATTTTATTGCCGTTACTGATAAAAATTCTGCAGGAAGCGAATTAAGAAGAATTTCTGACTCAGAAAACTGGCTTGGAAAATTATATATCCATGATGATGTCGGGGGAAGATTCTCAGCTTTGGATGATCATAGTTTATTTACACTTGCGTATGCAGGCATGGATAAAAATGATATGAAAGAGATGCTGAATGGTGCGAAAAAAATGTCAGAAATAGCCGTAACTCCGGATATGAAAATTAATGACCCGTTTGCGCAGGCTGCATTCTGGGTTCTTTCTAAATTTAATAATATTAAAACAACGGTTCACCAGTACATGGGTTCAATGTTTGAAGATACAGTAAACTGGCATTCACAAATGCAAAATGAGTCAGTAAAAAATACTTTAAAACAAATAGCGAAAGTTCCTGATGCAATGCACCACAGTGCGGAAGCTCATTTTAATCCTGCAAATAAATACGCTTTTGCGCTAACATCTCCTCTGGATCTTGGTGTTGCAAAAGAAAATGCCCAAGGTTACATTGGAGCGTTAGATAAATCATATTCAAATGCAGGTCCGTTCTTTAATGAAGCAGTTGAAACAGGCGTTTTGGGGTTAAAGCCTGAAGCAGCAGGGGCATTGACTCAATCCAGGGCATTTTCTACTGTTTATCAGGAAATGATAGAAAAAGCTATGAACAAAGAACCTCTCCCAGAAGTTCTTGATAGTGTTTTACAGCCGCATGTTGAAGTGTATAAGAAGAATCTTAAGCCGCAACCGGGCGAACCCGATGTGGTTGTTGCAGGAAGATTTTCTAAAATAGTTTAGTATTTTATTTTCTATTGAAGCAGTATGATTTATTATACTGCTTCAATAAGTTTTTATATTAAGTTACTTGGTTGATGAATAAATTCAATTAAGGTAACAAAATTTAAGTTTACGGGTTTTTATAAACGATATGTATATATCGCCTTTATCAATAAATAATTTATCCTCTGGAAATCCTTTATTTGGAAGCAGCATAAGAACTGTAAAGAATAAAGCCGGTGATGTTATTTACAGAAATACAACAACATTTTTTCGCGGTGATTTAGAATGGGATAAGCTTTGTCAATATATACGAGACAAGTATCGTGATGCAGATAAAGTTAATATTTTGTGTTATGCTTGTTCCGATGGTTCAGAGCCAATGTCAATTGCAATGTTGTTAAAAGAAAATTTTGGAGATGATGCAAAAAAATTTTTTCCAATAATTGCAAAAGATATTGATGATGTTATGATTAGCAGAGCAAAAAGTTTCTTTGTTGATATGCATTATACAGATATTAAAGTAATAAATGATTTTACAAATAAGCATATAAAAAAATATTTTTCTTTACCCCGTTCCGGTATTGGTTTGGAGATGATTCCCGCCAGAATTCATTCCTGGTTTTACAAAAAAATAGATTATTCTGTTGCAGACATTAGCAAAGATTTGGATAATATTCCTTCTGATAATACGATACTTTTCTGCCGTAATGTCTGGCCATATATCGGCGATGATAAGAAAAGACTATCTGTTATTGAAAAGCTTAAATCAAAAATGGATAAAAATTGTGCAATTATTACAGGGCGTTTTGATAATCAAAATATTTCAACCCATAATTTATTGATTGCTGCCGGCTTTAAACCGGTAGAGTATATAAATAATGTTTATGAGATAAATTGATTATGATGAGGCGAGTAGAGAATAAAATTACTAGCAAAAAAAGTCTTAGAAGGTTTAAGTGCGATATTATCTGCAGGAATTAATATTTTTTAAAAGATAATTAGCTCATGATGAGTTTTTGAAAAATTTTAATATTACTGATACACATTGGATTGAGTTAGCACAAGGAATGTGTAAATAGATATTTGAGAAATGAATTCCAAGCAATACTGTAAACATTCCATTCAATTTTGACTATTGTAAAAGAACACATGGTTTGATTATATTGTACAGATAGTTTGATTTTTGGGGCAACATAAACTTAAAATTTTAAATAAATGAACAAATTGAAATTTCAAAACGTTCACCCATTGTCAAGTGGTCTT
>CALUTG010000007.1 GCA_944323615.1 Candidatus Gastranaerophilales bacterium | reverse complement strand
CTGAGCCAGCTCGGTACAACCGCAATTTTATCCGTAACATGGGTTACATCCCATTTTTCTTTCCATTTTTTAGACCAATCCTGATTCTCTTTTTCATCAAGCTCAATTTTCCAGCTTCCGAGTTCCTCATCTGAAAATCCGCGTTCTTTTAAGAGTTCTCTTTCTGTATGCAAAATTTCATTGAGGTTTTGGGGAAAAGAAGTAAGAAAAACCTTAAGTGTCCCTCTTGTGGTGGAAGTCATTTCCAGATCTTTGTAAGCTTCCTCTGCCAGAATAACACCTTCGCAATCAAAGTTTGAGAAAAAGACATCGGCCATGATATCTTCCATCTCCGGATTAATAGAGATTTTTAGTTCATAATAATTCATAATATAAGTTTACCACTTCAAAAATGATATTGCATTAATATAATGTTCATAATCATTTCGCGAAAGTTCGTAAGCCGGAGCGCCGTTTATGTCTTCTACACGTTGGAAAAGTATATGATTTTGTTTTTTATCGGTAAATTCTTGAGAGAAATTCTCACTATTATTCGATTCTTGTACTAATAATTTCCCATTTCGTGCTCCTATAATGCTTATAGTGTGTGCTGCGATAACAAGCACGGCTGCTCCCTCTTTTTTATTTGCCATATTATAGATTTCATCAAAACTTCCAGTATAATAGGGGTCTCCTGTACCTATACCATTTTGGAGTTTGCTGTCTTTATCTAGGGATTTGTATTGTGTAAAATTCCCTCCTGTCAAAACTTCAAAGAATCGGAAACTGTAATTGCCTGAATCCATGTCTATAACAGAATGTTTTTCAGACTCCATTTTTGTTTTAAGCTCCGGATTTTGATTAACTTCTTCAAAATATTTTTTTACTGCAATAACATATGCTGCAGCGTCTCCTTCTCCTTGTACTAAATTAGGACTTTCTTTTTTAATATCTTCCGGTGTGATTATGTATATTCCATCGTGAAAACCATTATCCTCAGCTTCTTGCAGATGTATTGCAAAAACACCGGTCTTTTTATCATAATACTTGTTACTTTCTAATAATTTTGTACCTTCTTTTGTTGTTAAAAGGGCATTTATAGATGCTAATGCCCAGCAGACTTCAGTCTGTTGCGTTGCAGGTTTGTCAAATTTCCCATTTCCTAAATCAATATTTTCTGTTGAATCTGTTTTCTTTTCAATATTATGTTTTTTTATGAATTTATTAACAGCAGATTCTAATTTTGTATTTTTGTATGGTTCATTAATAAGCTTTAAACTTTTTTCTGCAAATTCTTTTCGTTCTTGCTTTATTCTTGTCTTTTTGTTAATTTCAGACATGACAAATTTAAAATCTACTTGATCTGGCGCCAAACCGAATAAATCATAACCGCTGTTTTCTGCATATTGGTATAGTGCATTAATAATTTTTTGATACTTTTGTTCTTCAGTTGAATTTCTATCAGATTTAAAATTAAGCTCAGCGTATATAGAAATATAGTCATTAACATTTTCTGACGTTATCTCAGGAAGTATATTTTCATTTGAGAAAAAGTTTGTAAATTTATCTTTTAGTTTTGCATAATATTTTTGCAGGGTATTTTTGTCTTTTTCTGACAATTCAGAATAAGCTGGAAAACTTTCTGTTCGGTTTCCGTTCAGATATTCTCCTAATTTTTCATACTCAAGCATGGTGTCGATACGGGAATTTTTGCCTGCAGTATCAAAACATGAAAAGAATTTAATAACAGAATTTGCAACATTATCTAATGACATCATGCACCTTTATCTTACATGATATTTAACGTCAAATTTAGTTAAAACTTTAAGGTCTTCGAAATAAAATTTACAAAACTTAACCTTCAATAAATCTGCCCATTGCGCGGAATTTTTCGTATCTTTGTTCTTTTAAATCTTTTACCGAAAGTTTTTTCAATTCCTTGAGTGCTTTGAGGATAGAAGCTTTCATACTGTCAGCTGTAGCTTTATAATCAGCGTGAGCTCCGCCTAAAGGTTCAGGAATTTCTTCATCAATAATTCCGAGTTCAAGCAGGTCTTTCGAGGTAATTTTAAGTGCCTCTGCTGCTTCTGCAAACATAGAAGCGTCTCTCCAAAGAATAGATGCGCAGCCTTCCGGCGAAATAACCGTGTAGTAAGCGTGTTCAAGCATCATCACTCTGTCAGCGACCGCTAAACCCAGAGCTCCGCCGCTGCAGCCTTCTCCGGTTATAATAGCCACAATAGGAACTGTTAGTTTTGACATTTCTCTTAAGTTAACCGCAATAGCAGAGCCCTGTCCTGTTTCTTCCGCTTTGATACCCGGATAAGCACCCGGTGTATCAATAAGAGTAACAATCGGAATATTAAACTTATCTGCGTGTTTGAAAAGTCTTAAAGCTTTTCTGTAGCCTTGTGGCTGCGGCATTCCGAAATTGTATTCCAAATTTTCTTTGGTGGTTTTACCTTTTTGGATACCTATTATCATAACCGGTTTGCCGTCCATTTTAGCAAGTCCGCCTATAATGGCTCTGTCGTCAGTGCCTTCCCGGTCACCGTGAAGTTCAATAAAATCTTCGCACATCAACTCAACAAAGTCGAGAAATTTCGGTCTTTCTTGGTGTCTTGCGATTTGTAGTTTTTGTGAAGGTTTCAATTTTGAGTACAACTCCTTTTTGTAATCCTGAGCTTGCTTTTCAAAGTCTTTAATTTGTGACTCCAAGTCCATTCCGGAATCTTCGCTCATTTTTTTTAGTTCATCTATTTTCTTTTGTATTTCAACTATAGGTTTTTCAAAATCTAAAACTATAGACATCTTTTTTATACTCCGTGCATATCTAAAATATTGGCAAGTGTTTTTCTTAAATTCTTTCTTTTGGAAACGATATCAACCTGACCGTATTTGAGCAGGTATTCTGCTGTTTGGAAGTCTGAAGGAAGTTTTTGTCTTATTGTCTGCTCAATAACTCTTCTTCCCGCAAACCCGATTCTTGCGCCCTGTTCAGCGATAATAATATCACCCAGAGTGCCGAAACTTGCCGTGATACCGCCGAAAGTCGGTTCCGTAAGCAGGTTTATATATAGAATTCCTGCTTCATCAAGCCTTCCTACAGCACATGATGTTTTTGCCATTTGCATTAAGCTTAGCGCACTTTCCTGCATTCTTGCACCGCCTGATGAGGTAACTGCAAGCATAGGAAGCTTAAGTGCAAGAGCTTTTTCCATCATTCTGGTAACTTTTTCTCCGACAACACTTCCCATAGAGCCGCCCATATAATCAAAATCCATTATTGCGGCAGCGATTTTGTGTCCTTCAATCTTGCCTAGTCCGGTTATAACGGCTTCATCAAGACCTGTTTTTTCGTGTGCTTTTTTGAGTCTTTCCGCGTAAGATTCCGTATCTACAAAGTTTAGAGGATCTGTAGGAAGAACATTTTTAAACAACTCTTCAAAAGAACCTTCATCAAAAAGCTGGGAGATTCTTGTTCTTGCGTTTATCCTGAAATGATAATCACAGTGCGGACAAACCATCAAATTCTCTTCCAGCTCACTTTTTAATATCTGTGAATCACAATGCACACACTTTATCCAGAGTCCTGCGGCATTGTCTTCAATCCCTTTCATATCTTTTGCCCTGCGTTCTATCTGGGCTTGTTTTCTTTTATCAAACCATTCCTGAATTGTCATATTTTACATTCGGCCAAACCCCGGCCGTCCCTTTCCCTAATTAAAATGCGATTGGCATAAACTAATTTTACACCAAAAATATCAGTTTGGTATAGTTTTTCATAAAATTGTTACAACTCGTGACTAGTGACTAGTGACTAGTGAATAGTGACTAAGAAGCTCCCTCTCCTAACAGGAGAGGGTTGGGGTGAGGTGTCGGGAATTAGTGAGTTGTGACTAGTGACTAGTGAATAGTGAATAGTGATTAAGTGATTAAGTGACTAAGTGATTAAGGATGCCCTCTCCTAACAGGAGAGGGGTGGGGTGAGGTGTTGGGAATTAGTGAGTTGTGACTAGTGACTAGTGAATAGTGAATAGTGAATAGTGACTAAGAAGCTCCCTCTCCTAACAGGAGAGCGAATTTTCGGTAGGGTGGAGCGAAGCGGGAGTTCCGAAGGAACTCATTCCCGCAAGCGGAACCCGTAAGGTGTCGGGAAGCTGAGAACTTTCCGACGCCCCGAATAATTCAAGACAGGGGTGGGGTGAGGTGTTGGGAATTAGTGAATAGTGAATAGTGAATAGTGAATAGTGACTAAGAAACTCCCTCTCCTAACAGGAGAGGGGTGGGGTGAGGTGTTGGGAATTAGTGAGTTGGTGACTAGTGATTAAGTGACTGAGTGGCTCCCTCTTCTATTCGAAATCAAAGACTCCGCTCCTCCCTCAAGGGAAAGGACATAGAGTAAAACCCGACTTACAGCCTTTTTACTAACTTCCGAAAATATCACCATCAAAATTCAAACCCTTAGCATTTTCAAGGAGCGGAAAATCTTTGATATCATAGTTTTTAACAAAATTAATAGCCTCACTTCTGGCAAGCTCAAGAATCTTAGAATCGTTAACAAGGTCGGCAATAATCATATCCGGAAGCCCGCTCTGGCGTGTTCCTAAAAATTCGCCCGGTCCGCGGATTTGAAGATCTTTTTCCGCAATAACAAAACCGTCGTTTGTCTGGGTCATAATATTGAGTCTAGCTCTGGTTTCCTGTGATTTGGTGGAAGACGAAAGTATACAATAAGACTGTAAATCGCTTCTTCCGACCCTTCCCCTTAACTGGTGGAGCTGGGAAAGCCCGAACCGTTCTGCGTTTTCTATAACAATAACAGTCGCATTCGGAACATCAACACCAACCTCCACAACGGTAGTGGAAACAAGAATATCGTATTCTTTGTTTTTGAACTTGTTCATTACATCGTCTTTTTCGTCGTTTTTAAGTTTGCCGTGCAAAAGTCCGATTTTGTATTCCGGAAACACTTCATTTTGCCAGATTTCCCGCTCTTTTGTTGCTGCTTTGGCAGAAAGAGTCTCACTCTCATCAATCAGCGGATAAACAATATAAGCCTGTCGTCCGGCATTAACCTCTCGCCTGATTAAATCAGCTATTTGTTTTCGGGAATTAGTCATTGTGGTCAGAATAGGTTTTCTGCCTTGCGGAAGCTCATCAATAATAGTCAAGTCCAAGTCCCCGTTTAATGTAATCGCAAGAGTTCTTGGTATTGGCGTGGCAGTCATAGTTAAAACCTGCGGGTTTTGGGATTTACGGCGCAGTGCAAGCCGCTGCTTAACTCCAAACCTGTGCTGCTCATCTATTACAACTGCGCCAAGATTAGCAAAATCAATGTTATCCTGTATCAAAGCGTGGGTTCCGATTGCAATATCAACCTGTCCGTTTCTAAGGTTAGTTTCGGATATACGGCGCTGCTTTTTCCCTATACTGCCTAAAAACAGTTCAACTCTTATCCCGAGAGGATTTAACCATTTGGAAATATTGTTAAAGTGCTGTTGCGCAAGGATTTCCGTAGGCGCCATAATTGCTGCCTGATAACCGTTTTCTACGGCAGCCAGAAGCATAGCCGCAGCGACAACAGTCTTACCGCTCCCAACGTCACCCTGTAAAAGCCGCTGCATCGGTTTTGTAGAGTTTAAGTCGTTAAGGATTTCATTTAACGCGCGCTGCTGCGCTCCGGTAAGTTTAAACGGAAGAGAGTTAATAAATTTCATCACAAGTCCGTCACGCTTGATTTGGAGCGGAATTGAAACCAGATTTTTGTTATTTTCTTCCCTTACAAGAGCTAATCGTAACTGAATGAGGAAAAATTCTTCAAAAACAAGTGTGTAATGCGCTCTGTCTAAATTTTCCTTGTTATCTGGGAAATGAATCTGTCTTAGAGCTGTTTTCTTATCCATTAAATCGTATTTTTTGATAAGGAAATCCGGTAAAACTGTTTCAATTTCTGATTCATAAGTTTCAAGAACATTAAAAATAGCTTTTCTTAGAGTTTTGATATTAAGATTTTCACTCAAAGGATAGATAGGTACAATGCGCGCCATATTAAGGTTTGAGCCATCCAGAACCTCATCATCCATAATGGAATAAGTCGGCTTATCCAGAGTCAGCATTCCGTCATAAGAATTTATTTTAACGGTGCCGGAAACCATAATTCCCGAGCCTTTCGGAAACTGGGATTTCATCCTCTCCATCATATACTTATTAGATTTGGAAGCAAAAAAGTTAAGATAAATGCTTCCGCTTCCGTCATTAATCCTGACTTTTATAACCCCGAGATTGTTCTTTGTCGTAAAAGCTTCCACCGATTTAATTGTACCGAAAATTGTAGTTGTCATCTCCGGCTCGAGGTCTCTTATCCTTGTACGTGTAGAATAGTCTACATGCTTGCGCGGGAAATAATACAACAAATCGTTAGCCGTATAGATTCCGAGTTTATTTAACATATAGGCTATTTTCGGTCCTACACCTTTAATATATGTTACATCAGCCTGTGAAATTGGCTTTTTATTAGTCTTTTCTTGGAGCTTGGCAGGTGGGGATATATATTCTGCTTTGATTACAGACACAAATCTTTCGAGTGATTTTTTTCTTACGGGTGCGGTTTCCATAGGATACCGCTCAAAATGCTCTAAAAGTACCTTCCATTTTGGGTTATCGGGATGGAGCTTAATTTCATTGCGCAAAACGGAACATATAAACGAAGCGAAGGTTCTGCTTCTTCCGTTTATATTGATATACCTGTGTTTAACCTCAATTTCTACAGCTTTTTTAACCTGCTCCAGATTATCCATAATGTAATTATACTATAGCGGGGACAGAATATGAAAGAATTTTATACAGATCACCATTCACGAATAATTGACACCTCACCCCAACCCTCTCCTGTAAGGAGAGGGAGCTTCTCAATCACTCAGTCACACAATTTCTACCTCCCTACGGGGAGGGTTGGGTTTCTTAACGAACTTTGTGAGCTTAGAAACCCGGGAGGGGGTTCACTTAATCACTACTCACTAGTCACCAACTCACGAGTTAAATACTTTTGAACTTAACCAAATCCAGTTTACGCATTCTGATATTTTGAGGAGTAATTTCGACAAGCTCATCATCCCCGATATATTCAAGGCAGTCTTCAAGCGAAAGTTCTTTATGAGCCTGCAGAGTAACCATTACATCAGCAGTTGCGCTTCTCATATTGGTTAGTTTTTTTGTTTTGCAGATATTAACCACAATATCCTGAGGGCGGTTGCCTTCACCGATAATCATACCTCTGTAAACTTTTGTTTTCGGAGTAATAAAGAATACACCCCTGTCTTCAAACTGGGCAAGCGCATAAGGGATAGCTTCCCCTTGTTCGTGCGCAAGGATTGAGCCGCTTCTTTGTTTCGGAATATCACCGGCATAAGGTTTGTACTCGTCAAATGTATGGTACATAATACCTTCCCCCCTTGTCATACGGATAAATTCAGTTCTGAATCCGATAAGCCCTCTTGCAGGGATAGAGAACTTAAGATTAGTTCTTCCGTTTGCACTCTGCATTTCCAGCATAACGGCTTTTCTTCCGGAAAGGCGGTCAATTGCGGAACCGGCGTACTCTTCCGGAACATCAATAACAAGGTTTTCAAACGGCTCGCACTGAACTCCGTCAATCTCTTTATAAATAACTTCCGGTTTTGATACCTGGAATTCATACCCTTCACGGCGCATTGTTTCAATCAATATACCAAGGTGAAGTTCGCCTCTGCCGCTTACTTTAAAGCAGTCTGTAGAGTCAGTTTCTTCAACCCTTAAACTTACGTTCTTTTCAAGCTCATCAAAAAGGCGCTTTCTTAATTGTCTTGAAGTTACAAACTTCCCTTCCTGACCTGCAAAAGGACTGTCGTTTACGGAAAAATTCATCTGCAGCGTAGGTTCATCAACTTTGATTAGAGGAAGAGGATTAATATTATTAACATCACAGAGAGTTTCGCCGATGTGGATTTCAGAGAACCCTGCAATACCTACAATATCACCTGCTTCTGCCGATTCAATTTCAACTCTGCCAAGGTCTTTGAACCCGAAAAGCTTTGTAATTTTGCCTCTTTCAATACTTCCGTCAGCTTTAACCCATGCAACCTGCTCTTGAGAATATACTTTTCCGTTTGCAATACGTCCGATTACAATTCGTCCGACATAGTCGTTATAATCCAGAGTAGTAGCTCTGAACTGGAAAGGTTTATTTACATTACCTGACGGCTCTTGAATATTTTCCAAAATACAGTCCAGAAGAGGACTTACATCTTTTCTTTCATCATCAAGGTGCTTGATTGCAAAGCCCTGAAGCGAGCTTGCATAAATATACGGAAAATCAATTAAATCTTCTCTGTCTGTAAGTTCCGTAAATAAGTCAAAAACCTTATCAAGTGTTTTGTCCGGATCTGCAGCAGGTTTATCAATTTTGTTTATTACAACAATAATTCTTATGCCCAGCTCAAGTGCTTTTGAAAGTACAAATCTTGTCTGAGGCATAGGTCCTTCTGCAGCATCAACGATTAAAAGCGCACCATCTACCATTCCGAGCACCCGTTCGACTTCTCCGCCGAAATCTGCGTGTCCCGGAGTGTCTACAACATTAATTTTAGTGCCTTTATAGTTAATGGAAATATTCTTGGAAAGAATAGTAATTCCTCTTTCCCTTTCCAAATCGTTGCTGTCTAATACACGTTCCTGAACATGCTGGTTTTCTCTGAATGCACCGCTTTGTTTCAACATACAGTCAACCAGAGTGGTTTTCCCGTGGTCAACGTGCGCTATTATTGCTATATTTCTAATATTTTTCTTATTCATTATTATAATTCCGTTTTTATTTCTCTAGTGTAAGCTTTACAATTTAATTGTAAGAGCTCAAGAGCAAAAAGCAAGCTCAAAGACCTGAAAAGTTTTTAAATATTGGCTTCTGTTTTAATTTCGGGTTCATGCTATAATATTTTTACATAATAAAAAAATATTTTTGAAAAAATGCATACCTATAATGGACAATTCTAATATAAATACTCTTTTATACAATTTAAAAGAAAAAATAAATATTTTACTAAAACTAACCAATAATCCGGAAGATCCGGATGCTTTAAGAGCTCTCGGGCTGGAAATGCAGAAAAAAGGTGATTTTAATAAAGCACTTGAATACTATTTTGGGGCGTTGGAAAATTCCTCCCGAAAAGAAATTGAATACACCCTTATCGGAACCATTTATTACCTCAAAGAAGAACTTGACAGCGCTCTGAAATACTTTGAACTCGCAATTGAAGAAAATGACGGTTATGAGCCGGCATACGAAGGCAGAAACCAAACTATGCTGGAAAACCATTTAAAAATTGCGGAACTTCAAGACCGATTAATTAAAGAGTATTCAAATTAAATTAAAAAAATGTTTTAAAAATTTAAAAGGGTAAAAAATACCTTTAAAATTTTTGATTTTACAATTTATGCAGATTTACCCATGTTTTAATATTATGTTGGCGGAAAGTATTTTTTCCGTTCGGACAAGGAGGAAATATGGGTATAAAAATATTACTCGTTGAAGACCAAAAACTAATGCGTATCGGTATCAAATCTTTGTTTTGCGATTATCCGGAACTCGAAATAATATCAGAAGCCGTTAACGGAAAAGAAGCGGTAGAAAAAGCCAGACTTCTTAAGCCGGACATTATTTTAATGGATTTAGGCCTGCCGGATATGACCGGAATAGAAGCCACAAAGCAAATACTTGAACATAACAATAACATTCGCATAATAATACTTACTTCCCACGTTACTGAAGAAGAAGTAACTTCCGCGCTTCAAGCAGGGGCAAGCGCTTATGTGATTAAAGATATTAATACCGAGTTTTTAATGAACATAATTAAAATGATAAAAGAAGGGGCAATGTGGATAGATCCGCACGTTGTACCATTTATAAGAGATAAAAACTGCGGAGTGGTTCCTTCAAGACAGCTGTCAAGAAGCGTATTCAAAGAGCGGCATTCAAACCTGACCCAGAGAGAATACGAAGTTTTAAAACTGATAGTAGACGGGCAGTCTAACAGTGATATAGCAAGAACTCTTACCATAAGCGAACATACGGCAAAAGCCCACGTTTGTAATATTATCCAAAAACTTGTAGTGGATGATAGAACCCAGGCGGCAGTAAAAGCGCTGAAAGAGGGTCTGGTGTAGGTTCGTGAGTTGGTGGCTAGTGACTAGTGACTCCCTCTCCTAAGAGGAGAGGGTTGGGGTGAGGTGTTGAGTTTTATCCCTCGGGAATTATTCACTCAAACACGCTCTCGGCTTCGCCTCCCGCTATCGTTTCGTGAACAATTCCCGAGAATATCAAGCAATACGTGCTGGTAAACTTTTCCCTCTCCTAATAGGAGAGCGAATTTTCGGTAGGGTGGAGCGAAGCGGGAGTTCCGAAGGAACTCATTCCCGCAAGCGGAACCCGTAAGGTGTCGGGAAGCTGAGAACTTTCCGACGCCCCGAATAATTCAAGACAGGGCTGGGGTGAGGTGTTGGAAAGTCGTGAATAGTGAATAGTGAATAGTGACTGAGTGACTCCCTCTCCTTGAGGAGAGGGTTGGGGTGAGGTGACTAATTCGTGAATCGTGAATCAATAAATAATCTTGTCATCCTGAACTTGATTCAGGATCTTCCTAATAATTACGACTCACTATTCACTATTCACGAGTAAAACAGATTCCAGCTCGAGGCCGGAATGACAGTTTAGCTTCTGTCGAACTGAAACTCCAATCCACTTATTTTCGGTGTGTTTTTTCCCAATAATGTACAAAATCTTCTTCGCGTGAAAGATGAATATTAATCTCGCTGTTAAATGCTAAATCTTGCAGTTTTTTGTAAGAGAAATCTGATAAACAGGTAATAAATTTAGCGTCATTAAGTATATCCCGAAGTGCAAACGCATAAATACAAAGACGATTAAGATTATTTTCAATAATATCCAATTCTTTATCTTTTCCGCCCTGTCGTCTTTTTATCTCTTGTTCATTAAGCATATAAACAGCCATTGTTTTAGAAAGTTCTATTGTTTTTTCCAGAGTTTTAAGCAATCTTTTCTTATCTCGTTTAAATTCGTTAATTGGCATAATACTTTCCTTTCACTTCTTTATTAATTTATAGCTATTAATACATACAATATGCCTATGTTGTGCAATATTTATTATTGCATAAACAATGTACCATGTATGCATAATATATGCAAAATTCACAATATTCAAAAAAGCAATTAAAAACCAACGGCAATTCTTGGTTTTTGTATATAAACAAAACTATTACTGAACTTATGGGAATTACGAAAGATGATTGCCGTGTAACTTTATTATTTGAGAAAAAGAAGTTATACGTTCAAAAATATTTGGATAATAATAAGAATCTTTTAACTAAAAATCTTATGAAAAGGGGAGGTGGTTACGGACTAATCTTGTCGCAGCCTATGCTTGCATTATTGAGTGTGAATCCTGAAAAAGATTTTATAGATATTGACATGGAAGACGGTATACTGGTTGTTCAAAAATCAGATTAGCAGGCTGGGGTAAGATATTGGGACTAGTGAATAGTGATTGAGAAATGCCTTCTCCTTTTCATTTATTTAATATTTATAAATCTTAAAAACTCTTTTACGGCACTTCTTAACCCGTCATGCCAGGGTCTTGCAATACCGCTGTAATAAGGCTTGTATTCATCAATTATGTTTTTTGGCAAAATTTTTCCGGCGCTCAAGGTTTGGGCAATATATTCCAAATACTCATCCTGCGCATCTCTGTATTCAATATCCTGATATCTGATATTTTCATCAGCTTCATAGTGTACCAGTGCATGGTAAGCGCATATTATATTAGGGTCTTTTGTCTCAGGAAAAAGCTTGATAGCTTCCCGAACACATGTCTGTTCGGTCAGCACTTTATAAATCAGTCGTCCTACAAATCTTCTGTTCGCTGTTTCATCCATAATACTTTAATAAGGATCTACAATCTTGATGTCAAAGTTTAAATCCTTTGGTCCAAAATGGGCATCATAACGAAGCTTTGGCCCTTCACTTAAGTCAACAACTCCGGCGGGTTTTTGTTCTTCACTCTGGAAATACTGTCCTAATCTGCGTTTGGCTTTAATCATAGGTTCGTTTGTATTCATCTCGCACGCAGATAGTAAAATACTTGTCATAAGAACGCAGATAATAAAAAGAGACATTCTGCCCATAAAAGTTCTCCCATTATTGGAATACATTTCATGTTAACAGGTTTTTTATCCTTTTTCATCCTTTAATTACTTGAGCTTTTCGGAGAAAGAATTGAAATAACGGCGTTATTAATATTAAGGTATTTTTTAGCAGCGTTTTTTAAATCTTCTGTTGTGATTTCATTACAAATAGGAATGTAATCCTCAGCAAGAGCCAGATCATCGCAGACAGTCATATAATAACCGATTGTTTCGCCGATTTCCGAAACGGTTTCAACTTCGCAGGCAAATCGTGATTTAAGCTTCTTTTGAGCCTTATTAAGCTCGCGCTCCGTAATATTTTCTTTTAGTTTTTCAATCTCATTTTTAACAAGTTCAATAGCTTTTTCTTTGTATTCAGGGTTAAAGTTTGCCTGTACAAAGAAATTGCTTCCGTCGCGGAAAGCGTAATTTTCCGCATCAATTATATTGAAAATTCTCTCTTCGGAGTTCTCAATAAGATTCCGATACAATCTTGAGCTTGAACCTTCGCCCAATATAATGGATAACATTTCAAGCGCGATTAAATTTCTCAAATCTTTTGCCGGCACTCCGAGGTAACCGAACATCATAAATGAAGAATTAATATTAGCTTCATTTTCTACATAAACAGTGTTTTGGACAGGTTTATCAGGCTGAATATTTCTTTCTGGAGGTTCCGGTCTTTCACCCCAGTTAAATTCTTTTACAACTTTATTAAGAACTTTATCAAAATCAAATTCTCCGACAATAATTGTTGTAACATTCTTTGGAGAATAAAAAGTTCTGTAATAATTCATTACTTCTTCTTGCGGAACTTGCGAGATAATCTCCGGAGTTCCGATAACATCTCTTTTATAAGGATGAGAGGTGTACATTGCGTTGTTTGTTGCGTTATAAACCTTTGTCCAAGGCTGGTCTTTTCTCATCCGGATTTCTTCAATAACAACGTGTCTTTCTCTTTTATCCGTAACATTTTTGTCATTAACATCAAACGGAGCACCCATTTCATAATCAGGAATAACCGGATCTGTCATCATATCTGCGTGAAGTTCTATTGCAAGGTCAAAATTCTCATCATTTTCTCCCTTCGGCAGAGTTACATAATAAAAAGTATAATCCTTCCAGGTGGCCGCATTAACTATAGCGCCTCTGGATTCAAGAATATGATCAAATTCTCCGGCTTTGTGCTTGTGAGTACCTTTAAACATCAAATGTTCAAGAAAATGCGAAATTCCGTTGTTCTTGTCATTTTCATTAATAGAACCTGTTTTCACCCAGGATGACACATTAACCATGCCTCCTTCTTTGTACGCAAGAACAATCTTATGTCCGTTTTCTTGTTCATAAATCTTAACATCCCTCGTTAGGAATGGATACTTTACCGATGTTTCTTTCATAAATACCTCATATTATGTGTACATTATACAATAATTTTATAGAAATGTAACAATTTTATGTTTTACATGTTAAAAATTTGACTCGGGGTTGTTAGATTCTTTATGATGAATACAGTGATATGAAAATAAGTATAGAACCAACAAGTATTAAATATAATTATTACAAAAAAGGTGCGGCGGCACTGGAGAAAAATATCCCTCCGCAAATACCGGATACAAATTATAATCTTCCGACGTCGAATTTGTCTCTCGTTAATTTCCCCAATATTTCTTTTAGAATGAATGCCGATGCCGGATTTTTACTTTCACAAAGCAGGCGTTTAAAATGTGCATACAGCGGCAGAGATATGATACCGCTTGCGGAAGCAAAAAATATATATGCAAAGCTTTTAAAAAGACCAAATGCTCAATCTGCAATTAACTTTTTAGTCCACTATTCAAATTATATGCATGATGTTGAAGGTTATATTTTTGATTTATTTCAGGAAGCTTCACATAAAGGGAAAAGAGACTTCCAATCTATATTGCAGGAACATAAACCTGATGCCCTTGAAAGATTAAAAGAAAAACAAATTACGATCCTCTCTTCTGCTGACAAAATCATTGATACCATGAGTGAGCCGACAGCAGAAGAAATTTTAAGAATTAAAAATCAGTCTATCGACCAGATTGTTAATAATGGAATTTTTGGCAGAAAAGCTCCTTTGGATTTGATTAAATCTGTTAAAGCTCCCCAGGAAGATTTAGCTAAGGTTATTAAAGTTTATCAAGCCTGGTATAAATTGCCTGCTTCATCCAAAGATATGGATGCATTCATTGTTAAGTATGCAAAAGAGCCGCATAATAATATTGCAAAGAGATTAATAAGCACGGCTGTCGGTTCTATTGAACATATTAAACCGCACCAGCGCAGCGGTGAAGATAAACTCGGGAACTATCTTCTTGTATCTGCTGCATTCAACAATAACAGACAATCTATGCCCCTTCATGAATATATTATGCTGAATCCGGGGCTTGAAATAGAAAAAAATCTGCAAAAATATATGAACGATGTAATAAGAGAAGTCAATAATCCAAAATCTCAATTTGCAATGAGAAGCTATTATCCTGAAAGTATAAAAAAAGCTGTGGAAAATGAAACAGAAGGCCGTGTAATACTTGATACCAGCGGGTTAAAGATTTCTAAAGCCCAACAGCGTCAGAATAATGCTTCTGATCGGCTTAGTCAAAGGTATATTGTTGTTTGTAAATAATCTTTACTTTTTTGTTTCTTAAGACTAGAATTGAATCGTAAGGAGGCTTATATGTACCAAGTTTATATCGACAGACCGAGTTCCTTTGAGCCAGATATGGTTGGAGAGTTTAAGGATTATGATAAAGCTCTTGAGTTGGCAGAAAAAGAAAAAGCTGCCGACCCCGAAATTTCTTATACAATTGAGGAAACTAACGGCTGTGTGAATAGTTACGGCGAACAAATTACAACCGTTGTTAAAAGGGGTTAATTAAAGATTCGGAATAATTTGTTTAAATTAGCTTTATATTAAAAAAAAGAACTCTTTTAAGGTTCTTTTTTAATTTCTTAATTCATTCTGAAATCTTGTGCAAATTCCGGTCTCTGATTAGTGTAATTTCCGGCAATTTGTCCGTCTGATTCCGCTCTTCTTCTTTCAAGCTGAACCTGCCCGTTTTTAACAATTTCTTGAAGCTGGTTAAGATTTTGTTCAAGATTTACAAGAACCTGCTCTGCATAAACAGATGCCCCGTCTTTTATTCTTAACGCCTCATCAATAGCTTGATTTCTCATATTATCAGCTTCTTCAAGAGCTTTGCGTTTAATGTCTTCGCAATCGTTAATAACCTGTTCTTTGATTTTTTCAGCTTCTCTTTGGACAGCTCTCAAAAGATCAGACTCACTTAATAACCTGTTAGCTTCTGCCTGAGCATCAGCAACAATTTTTTCTGCTCTCTGTTGCGCTTCATATTGAAGTTCATCTTTCCTTCTTAAAAGAGCCCTTGCTTCCTTAATTTCATCGGGAAGTGCCGCATATAACTTGTCTAATATATTAGTTACGGTATCTTTTTTGACGACGGTAAAACAATAACCTAAAAGCGGGAATCCTTTGTCTAAAGCCTCTTCAAGTTCATTCATTAAACCGTATATAACATCTTGCTGTGAATTCATTTTACACTCCGTAACTTAGTATGATAGTTAACAGAATTGTACAACAAATAACAAGAAAAAGTCAATCCTGGATCATGCCTGATTCATTGCTGTATATGAATCGGATATCGGAAGGTAATGTTGATTGCATAGCTTTTATAAACTTATTAGCTTTATTAATTTCTATTGAATATGAATTTTTATTCCAGACATTTTTCTTTTTAATAGTATCTTGCAGCTGCTGAAAATATTTGTAGCTTTTTAATTTGCTTGCAGAACCGTAACGTTCTATATAACGTTTGTATTCTTCAGGAAAAGAGCCTTCAATACAGCAAAGGATATCATCTATTCTTGCTTTACTTGCACTTCTGCCGCCTAAAAGTCCACAAGAAGATTCTTCATTAATTATCGTATTTAATTTCTTTAAGTATTTTTGTAAATCAGCTATTATTTCTTCCGGATTTAACATTTAATGACCTCTCTATCATAATTATACATTAACTTTGATAAAATCACAAGATAACTTTTTTTATGGTAAAATATAGAAATGAATAAAATAATTATTTCACCGTCAATACTTTCTGCTGATTTTATGAATTTGGAGCGGGAAATTACTTCCGTGAAGGAAGCAGGAGCTGAGTGGGTTCATATAGATGTAATGGATGGACACTTTGTACCTAATATTACTATAGGGGTGCCTGTTGTGAAGTCAATCCGTAAAAAAACGGATATGTTTTTGGATGTTCACTTAATGATAGAAAATCCGGAAAAATATGTTAAGGCTTTTGCAAATGCCGGAGCGGATTTGATTACTTTTCATTACGAGGCTTCAGATGAACCGGAAAAAGTTATTTCTTTAATAAAGAGTTTTGGAAAAAAAGCAGGAATTTCTATAAAACCAAATACTTACAGTGATAAAATTTTCCCTTATTTAAATGATCTTGATTTAGTCCTTGTGATGACGGTTGAACCCGGTTTTGGGGGACAAGAGTTTATGCATGATTGTGCAATGAAAATTCCTTCAATAAAAGAACACTCACCGGAAAACCTTATTATTCAGGTGGACGGAGGAATAAATAATATTACAAGCAAAATTTGTAAATCTCTCGGCGCAAATTCTCTTGTTGCAGGAAGCTATATTTACGGCAGCAATGACTACAAGAAGGCTATAGAAAGTCTAATCTAACCTGCGGATTCCAAATTTTTACAACCGGCGGTAAAATATTTTTATGGAAAAAATCTTAAATATAAAAAATCTTAATCTTTTTTTTCAAGGGGAAGAAAAATCATATCAAGCTTTATACAATATTAATCTTGAGCTTGGAAAAGGTTTAGTTCATGCACTTGTGGGAGAATCCGGCTGCGGTAAAACAATGACCGCTATGTCTGTTATGCGACTTTTGCCTAAAAGTGCTTATATTGAAAGCGGAGAAATAATTTTTTGCGGAGAGAATTTGCTTGAATACAAGGAATCTCAAATAAGAAAACTCCGCGGAAATAAGATTGCCCTGATTCCGCAAGATCCTATGACTTCTCTAAACCCTCTTTATACAATAGGGAACCAGCTTTTGGAATCCGTAAGAACTCATACGGGAGTTTCTAAAAGACAGGGAATGAGAAAAGTAAGAGAAATAATGGATCTTGTCAAAATTCCTGATGCCGATAAAAAACTTGAATTTTATCCTCATGAATTTTCAGGGGGAATGAAACAAAGAATTATTATAGCGATGGCGCTTGCCTGTAAGCCCGAACTTATTATAGCGGATGAGCCGACAACTGCTCTTGATGTTACTATTCAAAAACAAATTATGGACTTAATTCTTGATATACGCAATGAATTAGGTTTAACCGTGCTTTTAATTTCTCACGATTTAGCGCTCGTAAGTAATTACGCAGATACGGTATCTGTTATGTATGCCGGTCATATTGTTGAACAAGCTGATTCAAAAGATTTTTTTAAAAATCCAAAACATCCGTATTCCATTGCTCTTTTAAATTCCCTTCCGGGAAATAATCCGGCTCAAAAACTTAAAACAATAGCCGGAGCGCCTCCGAGTATACAGGAAGAAATTATAGGCTGTAAATTCCATCCGCGATGCGAGTTTTGTGAGACAGGTTTGTGTGATGCGGAAAACCCCGAACTTTCTTCACGCGGCGGAAATCATTATTCTGCCTGTTTAAGATTTTAAGTTTTTTATAATTGTATTTAAAATTTTATACGGCTTTTCCTAACAATAAATTAACAAATCAATACTAATATCAAATTAGTATGAAAAAGCCGATAATATTAACCCTTCTATTTTTATTTTGTAGTTCTTTTATGGGGATTCTTCCCACATATTTTTGTTTTCCTTTCAAAAATTGTTGCAAAACTCAAAACAAAAGATTTTTTGTAATTAAACTTCCGATAACGGATTTTGACAGGTTTATAAAACTCAATATTATAGCAGCTCTTGTAACTTTTGTATTTTTCACATCTTCCGGAACAAAACTTATAACCTATATTCTTCCGATATATCCGTTTTTAGCCGCGATAACGGCAAGAATCTGGTACAGGCAAAATGATAAAGTTTTAAAAATTTCTTCCGGCATTATTGATATATTATTCTCTATAGCCCTGATTGGAATTATTTTTTGCGGATTCTTTCTTCCGGCAGATTTGTACTCAAGGCTGCAGAGTATTCAAATTCTTTTGTTGATAACTCTTCCGATTTTCCTGGGTACAAATATTTACAGCATTATAAAAAATAACAAACAGCTTAATTTCTTGTCAATAGTATTTCTTATGGCAGTATTGACAGCTTTTGCTACCCCGATGGTTTATAAACTGGATTATTCATTCGGCGAGAGTGATTTAATTAAATACGCGCAGCTTGCAAAAGAAGGCGGAAACACAATATCAACTTATAAAACAGGAAACAAATACAGCTTGTTATACTATTCCGATTTAAACCATATTGATTTTCATAGAGAGGATACTCTTTGGTTAGAAAAAGAACTTGAAAAAGAAAATAATCTCCTTATTATAAGGAATAAAGAATTAGATAAACTCCGGAATCCTTATACTGTCAGCCATAGGGGAATAAAATATTCTATAATAACTAAACCGGTTGATAAATAGTGTCAATTATTGTAAAAAAAGCGGAAGAAATCGGGTTATTACTAATATTTAACTTGCCGAGCGGAATATCCTTGTTTGTCCCGTGATAGTCGCTTCCGCCTGATATCAGAAGATTATTTTCTTTGGCAAAATTTACAAGAAAACTAATTTCTTCCATAGAGTATCTTGAATAATAGCACTCAAGTCCTTGAATACCGCAAGATTTTAGGACTTCAAATTTCTTGTAAAACTCATCAGGCGCAATATGTTTCTCGCCTTCTCCTCCGAGAGGATGCGCCCAGATTGGAATTCCTCCGGAAGCTTTTATCGCAGCTATCCCCTCTTTACCATCGAATCTGGTATTTCCGGTTTTGCAGCCGTCAAGATATTTTGCCATAGCATCCAGATTATTTTTAGCAAGCCCTCTTCTTACAAGAACATTTGCCAGATGTGTCTTTACAACGCTTCTTCTTGAATAAAGCCAGTCCAGCTCCTCTTGTGTTAATTCTATTCCGTGCTCGGTTTTTAAAAATTTGATTCTGGTTTCGAGTTTTTGTCTGCGAAGAATTTTCCCTTTTTCAATTAATGATTTTATGGTTTTATCTTCCGGATTGCAGTTGTACCCCAAAATATGACACTTAACCTCATCTGCCTTGCAGGTTAATTCTACTCCCGGGATAAATTTTATACCCGAAGGAATCAATTTTTTCATCTCAAGACAGCCTTCTATTGTGTCATGATCTGTCAGAGCAAAAATACTAATCCCTGCTTTTTGAATGTTTTCGGCAAGTTGTTTTATTGAATCACTCCCGTCAGAGAAGCTGCTGTGTATATGTAAGTCGGCTTTCATACTTTAAGTATATAATAAACAGATTCTAGATAGTGAATCTTAAGCCAAACATGAGAGCAATACCGTTTCTTCCTCCGTTTCGTATCATTGCCTCAACAAAACCGGTTAATCGTTCGCCCCATCGTTTTTGAACCCCTACACCATACTGAACAAAAGGTTTAACAGAAAGCTCCGGAAGATACACGTCATTTGCCTGAAATCTTGAATCATCAAGAATATTCCAAACCATTGAAACACTCAAATACGGCTGGAGATAGTTTTTGAAATTTCCTATCAGCTTTATTTGAGGTTCAATATGAATAGCATGCAGAGGATCGGCATTGATTTGCAAATCATAATCCGTTGTGTAGTTAAATGTATTTATAAAATTATAAGACATCATAAAACTTGGCTGAAGAATAAGCCTTCTTTTGAAGAGTTCAAAATTATATCCTGTTTTTTCAGCAATACCGGTGTTAAGCATAACAAAATTTTCTCTTCCGAACCTTGAAGAAGCTTCGGCTGAATTTGCACCGATATCAGCTGTCCAGGCAGTAAAAAATCCGCCTTTATATAATACTCCGTCGATACCGATAAGCCCTCCGTTATTGTAAATACTGTTCCCGTAAAAAGTCTGATGCGAACCGTTATAAGAAGCGTAAGCTCCATAAATTCCATACCATCCTCTTTTTAATTTCTTAAGTCCGCTCTCTCCGCCGACCAGTGCACCATAGCTTACATTTGATACGTCTATACCTCCTCTTAGAGGTACATTTTCAAAAGTTGAATACGGCTTGAACCATATTCCCTTGTTATCTTCCGGCATGAGGAACGGAGAAAATGCAAACTGAGAAGATGTACTTGCTATTTTATTTCTTGTATCAAAACCCGTTCTGGCATCCGGAGGCTGAATCATAACCATATCAAGATTTGCAAAAATATTTTTGTAAGTATCAATCTGGGCTAAATATCCTGCTATCTGAGTTGCAACAGCGGGTATAAAGACAGAAGAATTAAATCCGCCTCTTGTGAGTTCTATATTCCCGTCTGAAGAGTCGTAGACGGATGTATAGTTGTAAATAGGTGTTTCAATAGTCTGCGGTGTGTAGCTTACTCTATCTTTTAAAACTGTGTCGGCAAAAGGTATTGATATAAACTGGCTTTTGGGAGTTCCTATCGGATTAAGTCTCTCAAGAAATATATTCCCGCTTCCGTTTAAAGATGAAGCGTTTATTCTATCCATTGTATTTGTATTAAAATTTATATCTGCAAAAATATGTGAAGTGCCGTTAAGCGTGAGATTTCCAAAATTTATATTATTAATCTCGCCGTTTCTCATATTAAAATTTATTCCGTTATCAAAAGTAGTATCTGAGGCCGTAAAATAACTTGCTCCGGATAAAAGATTTAACGTTCCGCCCTCAAAATTAAAACTCCCCGTATAATTATTATTTGTTCCGCCCAGATTTAATACTCCGTTTCCGGTTTTATTTAAAGTACCGCTTCCTGCAATTCCGCTTAAAATATCTGCAGACTCAAGATTGACGGTTCCTGTATTATAAATATCGTTCATTTCTCCGTACTGATTTCGATTATTTCTAAAAGTTGTTCCGGAAATATTCAAAACCCCTGAGTTATAAATACCACCACCATTTCCTTCTGTAGAGGAAGAAGCAATATAATTGTTTTCAATCACAGAATTTGATATTGTAATAACTCCGCTTGAATCATTTTTAATAGCACCGCCCTCTGCGAGGAAATCAGAATCAATATAGTTTTCTCTTAATACAGAGTTATCTATCCGGAGAGTTCCGTTATTATAGATACTTCCGCCCCAAAGTGCTGAATTTGCAGCTGCCTGAGCATAATTATTGGAAAGAGTCACATTATTAAGTTCCATTTCTCCAACATTATATAAAGCCCCGCCATATCCGTAGACAAAATCCTCACCTTTAACATAATTTCCGGAAAGCTGGGTATTATTAATACTGACATTTCCGTAATTAAAAATTGCACCTCCGCATGGATTAACAGATCCTTCCGTGTAATTTCCGGTTAAGATGGAATTATTAATAATCATTGTTTCATTGGTTGTCCCGCCATAACCGTTAGAAATCGCTCCCCCGTAAGAAGAAGCCCCGACAGAATAATTATTTGCGAATAATCCGTAGTTTATTTCCATATATCCTGCAACTGCATTATATAAAGCTCCTCCAATTCCAAAATTATAACCTGCCGAATCTACATAATTATTTAAGAAAGCTGAGTTTTCAATAAGAATCTCTTGTCCGTTATTAAATATGGCACCGGCAAATTTTGATCCGCTGTAAGCCTGCCCTTGACAATTTCGCATTCCCACTTGATTAAAAGTGCTTGCTCCGTTTAGTATAAACCCTCCAAAAGTATTGTCACCATCTATATAATAATTATTTCCTTCAAAATTAATGTCGAGATTGGAAAAATAAGTTCCAATACTCTCTGTCGAATCTAAATCATTTGTAAACACAAGGGTATCCCCGTTTTGAGGAGTAGAGTTGATAAGTTCATTAAAATTGTCTATATCAATATTATTCCCCCATACTGATGGAATAATAGTAATAAGCCATAAAATCAACAGCAATCTTTTTAACATAAGATTATTATTGATTTCTCAAACTTAAGTTGATATTAACCTTGAAGGGAATTTTGAATAAACAATCGGGCTAAATTTTATTATTTCTGCTAAAAGATTTTTTTCATACGTATCAGCCATATGACTTAGGATAAACTATTTAGATCATAATTTTAATGGGCTAGATGGCGAAAATTTTGAAAAAGATGTTATTCAGATTAAGTTTATTTAAAATTATTCCAAAAATGTTTTTTCTGTACTTTATTTTTCAGACATTCTTTAGCAAAATCTATAGCCGCAATTTCAGTAAAGAATACTTTATCTTCTCCTATTTGGGGAATTATTCCGTGTTCGATTAATTGTTTTTTTATTGCTTCATCTTTGATTACAAGAATAATTTTAATTTTTTGAGCTTGAAGTCTTATTATAATATCTTCCAGAGCAAAGATTGCGGAAATATCTAATAAATCTCCTGCCGAATAATCCAGAATCAAATATTTTGTTCCCCAAACATCTTCAAATTGAGAAACAAGCTGGGTCGCAGAGCCGAAGAAAAACTGCCCGTCAATATGCACAACCCTTATTTTGTGTTTGTAATCTTTTTCAAGCAGTTTTTCCAGCTTTATTATATCTTTATCATAAACTGTTTTATGCACAAGTTTTGTTTTATCCGCTGTTCTTTTTGCATAAAGAAGAGCTGCGCAGGTGATTCCGGTGCCGACTGCAACAATAAGATTATAGAATACTGTCAGAACAAAAACCAGAACCAGAATGTATAAATCATCTTTAGGCGCGTATTTGATAACCTTAAGCAGTTTAACATCAATAATATCGTAGCCGATTTTGATTAAAATTCCAGCAAGCACAGCAAGCGGAATTTGGGCTGCAAAGTCTGAAAATACAGAGATTAGAAGCAATAAAATAAGCGAGCTTACAATTGAGGTGATTTTTGTGGTTGAACCCGAATTTATTGCCGCAACGGTTCTCATAGTGGCGGCCGAACCCGGAAGAGTTCCCGTAAATGCACAGAACATGTTTCCTATACCTTGTCCTATAAGCATTTTCTTGGTGGGGGTTTTGGTTTTCATAAGAGAATCCGCGACAAGTACTGTTAAAAGGCTTTCTGACGACAAAACAATAGCAAGCATAACCGCATAATGAAAATATGTTATTACTGAATGAAGACTTGATTCAGGCAAAGTAAGCGCCGGCATGTTGACGGAAATTTCTGATATTCTTTCAACATCAAGCCCCATTTTTATTGAGATAAATGTGCATATAACAAGTGCAATTGCCTGACCCGGAATAATTTTATTAAACTTTTTAGGAATAGCAAATACAATAACAAGAGTGATAAGTCCTATTAACAGAGCATCAGGATTAATTGTATGAATATTTTTAAAAAACGCTTCCACGCTTGTGATTGTGTTTGACATAACAGGGCAGCCCATCAACGGATTAAGCTGCATAATTATAATGATTGTTCCAATACCGTTCATAAATCCGGAAATTACAGGATAAGGAACATATTTAACAATAGTTCCCAAAGATGTCAGCCCGAGAATTATCTGTAAAATTCCTGCCATTAGTATAACCAGAATAACGGATGGGATATCTGCGTTCAGAGCATGCATAATTGATGCAATAACAATGGTTACAGGTCCAGTAATCCCGGATACAAGCGGAACTTTGCTTCCGAAAAGTCCTGCAATAAAGCATAATATTATTGCGCCCCAAACCCCTGCGCTTGCGCCGAAACCTGTCGCTACACCAAAAGCCAGTGCCTGCGGAAGCGCTACAATTGCAGAATTAAGCCCCCCTAAAATATCACCCGCAAAGATTTTTAGTCTGGTTTTTATCATGAAATAATACTATCACAAACAGAAATATGTGTTGGTAATATGCACGGAAAGTTATAATTTTAACATTTCTGATAAATTCCCAAAATCTGATATAGAAAGTTTTTCGCCGCGGATATTTTCGTCAAGATTCAATGCCGCGATTACTGCAGCGGCTTTTTCTTTATCAAAGCCTGCACCGACAAGACAATTTTTAAGTGTTTTGCGTCTCTGAGAAAATGCGGCTTTAATAGTTCTTCTGAAATGTGTATAGTCGCTTAACTCTAGAAGCGGATTTTCTCTTACTTTCATATACACAAGTGCGGAATTAACTTTTGGTGCGGGATAAAATGAGCGTCTTCCGACGGTTCTCAAAATAGAACATTCAGCCCAGAATTGGGAAAGTATTGTTAAGAGTCCGTATTGTTTTGATGAACTTTTTTCCGTTGCAACGATTCTTCTTGCAACTTCTTCTTGAACCATCAGAATTATATCCGTAATTTTTTCTCGGTTTTTGTTGTGCAAATCATCAATTTCTCCCAAAAGATGGGCAATGATAGGAGAAGTTATATAGTAAGGAATATTTGCGACCACTTTTATTTTTCCATCACAGAGTTCGGATAAGTCGGTTTTTAAGATATCTTTGTGAATAATTTCCAGATTATCGCAATTGAGTTTTTCAAGCTCTTTTATTGCTTCTTCGTCTAATTCGACCGCAATAACTTTTCCGGCATGCTTAACCAGTTGTTCTGTAACGAACCCGACCCCGGGACCGATTTCAAGCACGGTATCTTCTTTGGTAAGTCCGGAAAAGTCAATAATATCCGATATTACCTCCGGATTGATTAAGAAATTCTGTCCGAGGCGTTTTTTTGTTCTAAAGTATTTTGCTCTTTGTAAATAGTCCGTCATGGTATTTATAATAATACAAATAGCTAAATGTTAAAACTTTTATTCTCATTTATATTTGAATTGTGAAAATATTTTTAACACACATGTTTCGGATATAATTTAAATAAGGAGAAAATCGTGAGTTATTGCGGAGTAAAAACGGAAGAACGTCTTGAGTACAGCCAGCTTTTGGATGAATACCTTTTGGGGTGCAAGACAGAACAGAGAATCGGACTGGAGTATGAGAGGATTCCTGTTTCAAAGTTCGGGAATAATGTTGTACCTTATGAAGGGGAGTTTGGTGTCTGTGAACTCTTAAGAGAATTTGCTAAATCTGATAACTGGGATTATATTTTAGACGGTGAAGAAATTATAGGGTTGAAAAAACTCCACGATACAATTACGCTTGAACCGGGATGCCAGTTTGAATTGAGTTTAGAGCCGAAAGAGACTGTGCATGAACTAAAAAACAGGGTGGAAGAAATTGACAGAGCGCTAAAACCTATTTTGGAAGAGTTTGAAATTAAGCTTTTGAATCTCGGTGTTTCTCCAAAGACTACATATAAAAATATAAAACTTATTCCTAAAAAAAGATATCATGTTATGGCAAATTATCTTTGGGGCATACTTTCAGACGTAATGATGAGAGAGACTGCGGGGATACAGGTAGGTATAGATTACAAATCGGAAGAAGATGCTATGAAAAAATTCCGCCTCGCTAATCTTATGATGCCGTTTGTAACGGCAATGTGTGCCAATTCTAAAATCAGAGGCGGTGTTGACACTGGTTATAAATCTTTCAGGGCGCTGGCATGGCTGAATACCGATAACGAAAGATGCGGGTTTGCTACTCAATTCAATCGTAATATGTGTTTTAAAGATTATGTTAACTTACTTCTCGAGACTCCGATGATTTTTATAAACAGAGAAGATAAAGTTGTAAATCTTAATGGCAGAATGACCTTCAAGCAATTTATGGATTCAGGTTATGAAGGATTTATTCCTACTCTTAGTGACTGGAAGCTGCATACAAACCTTTATTTCCCGGATGTTCGCTTGAGAAACTTTATTGAAATAAGGAACCACGACTGCGTAGGCGGAGGGCTGGAGTATTCAATTCCGGCGCTTTATAAAGGAATAATGTATTCAAAATCAGCGCTTGAAGAGGTTGAAGAACTATTGAACAGATATACGGCAAATGAGATTAAAGAACTGCGGTACAATGTTGCCCGAAGTGCAGTTCACGCAAAAATAGGAAAGTTTCCAATTCTAAATATATGTAAAGAACTGGCTGAAATCGCTTTTTATACCTTGAAAACTTCCGGAGAGGGAGAAGAGGATTACCTAATGCCGTTAATTGAAATGCTTAAGCGCGGGAAATGTCCATGTGAAGAGGGTTAGAAGCCCTTATTGAAAAAGTCTTTTGTCTGTTGTATAATCAACACGAAGTGGGGGGTAAATTTAAGTAGCATCTGCTCCGCTTATAGAAGAAGAGGTAACAGTTTATGGAGACTTTGAATAAGAACGAAGGATTAATTACTCAGATTATTGGTCCGGTTATTGACGTTGAATTCCAGCAGGGTGAACTTCCTGAAATCTACACAGCATTGAGAATTTATAATGAAGATGGTTCTTATGTTGTAGCAGAAGTTCAGCAAATGCTTGGTTCAAACAGGGTAAGAACCGTTGCAATGTCATCAACTGACGGGCTTAAAAGAGGAATGAAGGTTGTAAATACCGGCGAACCTATTAAAATTCCGGTAGGCAAACCTATTTTAGGCAGAATACTTAACGTTATCGGCGAACCTGTTGATAAAATGGGACCTGTAGAAACTAACGAGTATCTTCCTATTCACAGAGAATCTCCAAGCTTTGTAGATCAAAATACAAATATTGAAATCTTAGAAACCGGTATTAAAGCTATTGACCTTATTCAGCCATACCAGAAGGGCGGAAAAATCGGTCTGTTCGGCGGTGCCGGTGTTGGTAAAACAGTTTTGATTATGGAACTTATCCATAACATTGCATCAGAACACTCCGGTGTATCTGTATTCGGCGGTGTTGGTGAAAGAACCCGTGAAGGTAACGACCTTTGGAACGAGATGAAAGAGTCAGGCGTTATCGACAAAGTTGCATTGATTTACGGTCAGATGAATGAACCGCCTGGAGCCAGAATGAGAGTGGGGCTTTCCGCTCTTACGGCTGCTGAATATTTCAGAGATTTCTCTAAACAAGACGTACTTCTGTTTATTGATAACATTTTCAGATTTACTCAAGCAGGTTCAGAAGTATCAGCTCTGTTAGGACGTATGCCTTCAGCGGTAGGTTACCAGCCTACATTGGGTACTGAAATGGGTGAATTGCAGGAAAGAATTACGTCTACTAAGGACGGTTCAATTACTTCTGTTCAGGCAATCTATGTACCGGCAGACGACTTGACTGACCCGGCTCCTGCTACAACATTCTCCCACCTGGATGCTTCTACGGTACTTTCAAGACAAATTGCATCACTCGGTATTTATCCGGCAGTTGATCCTCTTGCTTCAAATTCAAGAGTTCTTGATCCGAATATTATCGGGGAAGAACACTATGAAGTTACAAGAAAAGTTCTTGAAATACTTCAAAAATATAAAGAACTTCAAGATATTATCGCAATTCTCGGTATGGATGAATTGTCTGATGAAGATAAAGAAACGGTTAACAGAGCAAGAAAAATTCAAAGATTCTTGTCTCAGCCGTTCTTCGTAGCTGAACAGTTCTCCGGTATTCCTGGCAAATACGTTAAGCTTGAAGATACAATCAGAGGCTTCAAGGAAATTATCGAAGGTAAACACGATGATCTTCCTGAACAAGCTTTCTATATGGTTGGTACTATTGAAGAGGCTGTTGAAAAAGCTAAAACGTTGGCTTAGTTATTCAGTGACTAAGTGACTGAGTGATTAAGTGACTAAGACTAATAATCAGTCATTTAATACGAAATCACCTGGTTGCCTGACTTAATAGGTATAAAAAATGGAACTAAAAATTATAACACATGAAAGAATTGTTTTTGACGGCGAAGTTGATGAAATTGTCGCCCAGACAAAAAGCGGTCAGATAGGTATATTAAAAGACCATATTCCTATAACAACCGTACTTGAGATTGGTGTTACCAAGGCTAAAACCGGCGGCGCAGTAAAATACTTTGCAACAATGGGCGGAGTTTTGCAGTTCAAAGACAATATGGCAACCATATTGACAGATGTTTGCGAGGACGGATGCGATATTGATGTAACCAGAGCTAACGCTGCTAAGAACCGTGCGGAAGCAAGACTTGCCGACAGCGCGGCTCAGGTTGATATCCAAAGAGCGCAGGCTGCTCTTGCAAGATCATTAGCCCGTCTAAAAGCTGCTATGAATAAGTAATTTATGTCAAAAGATTACGATATAACCAAAGCAAAACTTGTTATCTGGGATTTGGATGAAACCTTCTGGAATGGTACTCTGACTGAAACCGGTGTGGTGTTCAAGCCGGAGGTTGTTGACTTTGTGCAGGAACTTACTCTTAAGGGGATTATGAACTCTGTTTGTTCTAAGAATGATTTTGAGAGGGTAAAAGAAGCCTTTATCAACAATGGTTTTAAGCATATTTGGGATTTATTTCTTTTTCCTTCTGTTGATTGGACTCCAAAAGGCGGCAGGGTAAAAGAGATTATAAGAAAGATGAACCTCAGGGAAGAAAATGTTATTTTTATTGATGATAATGTTTCCAATATTAATGAGGTTAAGTTCTATTGCCCTAAAATTATGACGGCAGAATCTTTTCAGATACAGAAATTGATTGATGAATTATATCTTGTAAATGATTATGATTTTGAGTACACAAGATATAAGCAATATAAAGTATTGGAAGATAAAACAAGAGAAAAAGAGGCTCTTAATTTATCGAATGAGGACTTTCTCAGAAAAAGCGAAATACAAATCGCGGTAAAAAAAGATTGCAAAGCTCATATTGATAGGATTTATAAACTCATTCAAAGAACAAACCAGCTGAATTTTACAAAGAACCGCGTCGAAAAAGAAGATTTGGAAGGATATTTTAATAATCCTGAAAAATATGATTCAGCTTATATTGTTGTAAGAGATAAGTTCGGAAACTACGGTATTTGCGGGTTTTATGTATTAGATAAAGAAGAAAATAAACTGGAGCAGTTTTTGTTCTCCTGCAGGGTAATGAACATGGGAATTGAGCAGTTTGTTTATTCGTATTTAAACAAACCTGAGCTTGAGATAAAGGGTGAAGTCTCATCTTCTCTTGATTATGTACCTGATTGGATTGAACTTGTTTCTGATTTGAATCCGGAAGAGGTAAAACAAAAACAGGACAGCGGGATAAATATTTTGTTAAAAGGACCTTGTGATTTGTATTCGACTCTGGGTTATATTGATACGGATGTGAATATTGATACAGAGTTTCCGTATTGGAACAAAAAACCTGTCTATATTCTTGCTCATACACATACGGCGTTTATTGAGCAGACACATAAGTTTTCTCCGGAAAAACTAGCTGAGCTTAGTAAAAGGTTTCCTTTTCCTGATCCGGATGAGTTTAAAACAAAATTTTTTGATAAAAAATATAATCTTATTTTTTTGAGCCTTTTAACTACTACACATAGCGGAATTTATCAAAATAAGACGGATAGCAGTTATGCATTTTTCGGCTACGCGGATTGTGATATAACGGATGAAAACAATTGGGAAAAGATTCTTGCGCCGCTTCCGGAGGAGGCGAAAAAATTAAACCTTCTTATGCTCAACCAGTTCAAAAAGGAATACACTTTCTGCGGGAATCCGCCTGTGGAAACGGTCTTAAATAATCTCAAATACATAAGAGAAAATTTGAGACCTGAGACAAGCCTTGTTCTGATTCTCGGAAGCGAGATTCCTTGCTCAAAAGTTCAGGCAGGATATGAAAATATGGCTCAAAGGCATAAGATTTTAAATCAGGCAGTCCGAAAATTTGCTTCAAACTATGACAATATCGACCTTATTGAGCTGACGGAGCTTATCCGTTCTGAGGATGATTACGGGGACTGCATAAACCATTTTTCAAGGCAGGTTTATTTTGAACTCGCACAAAGAATTGTTGAAAAAGCAAACGGGGTTCTCGGTCAGAATCTTTTAACACTAAAGTTTTTTGAATAGTTTTTATTAAGACTTTTTAAAAATTTAGAAATTCTGATAATGTCATATCAAAAGCACCGGCAATTTTGTTAACCTTACTGAGTACAACATCGTTTTGTGCTAGTTCAATATTGCCTAAAGTAGAACGCGGAATATTTGCACGAAAAGATAATTCATCTTGTGTATAATGATGGACTTTTCTAAGTTCTTTAATTCTCTTTGCAAGTTTAACTAATAATTCCTTGTCCATAAAATCATTGTCTGTTATAATGATTTAGTAACAAACCGCCACACGGACAAAATCGGAAGTACAGATGGATAATAAATTAATTAAAGTAACAAAAGAGGGAGGCTTGGAGGTTTTAATACTATTTTGTATTGTTCACCTCTGCCTCCCGACAAATAATCTACGTGCGTAGTCGTAGTGCTCCATTTATCGTGGCGAGTAACAAAAAAGGGAGGCAAGGAGGTTTTAATACTATTTTGTATTGTTCACCTCTGCCTCCCGACAAATAATCTACGTGCGTAGCACTACATCATGCCGCCCATACCTCCCATGCCTGCCATAGCTGACATATCAGGTTTAGATTCTTCCGGAATTTCAACAACAGCTGCTTGAGTTGTAAGAAGCATTGATCCTACGGATGCTGCGTTTTCTAACGCGCTTCTTGTAACTTTTGCAGGATCTACAATACCGGCTTGGAACATATCTGTGTATCTGTCGAGTAATGCATCATAACCGTATGCACCGCTTTCAGCTCTTACACTTTCAACAACAACATCAGACTTAGCACCTGAATTGAATGCAATTGCTCTTAAAGGTACATCCAATGCTGCTGTAAGAATTTTGAACCCGCTCTTTTCATCATCAGATTCAAACGCCATAGAGTTTAATTTAGATTCCAATTCCTGTTGAACCCTGATTAATGCAACGCCGCCGCCAGGAACGATACCTTCTTCGTTAGCAGCTCTTGTTGCGTTAAGAGCGTCTTCGATTCTTAATTTTCTTTCTTTTAATTCGATTTCAGTTGCAGCACCAACTTCGATAACTGCAACTCCGCCGGACAATTTAGCCATACGTTCCTGGAGTTTTTCTTTATCGTATTCGCTGTCAGATGCTTCAATTTGTTTCTTGATAAGTCTTACACGTTCAGCAACAGCTTCTTTTGTTTCGTTGCCGACAACAATTGTTGTTTCGTCTTTAGTAACTGTAACACGTTTTGCAAGTCCCATCATATCGGTTGTAATATTTTCAAGCTTGATGCCGAGTTCTTCCGTAAACATTTGACCGCCGGTTAAGATAGCGATATCTTCAAGCATAGCTTTTCTTCTGTCGCCAAATCCAGGGGCTTTAACTGCGACAGCTCTTAAAACTTTTCTCATAGTGTTTACAACAAGTGTAGCAAGAGCTTCGCCTTCAACATCTTCCGCAATGAGAAGAAGTGAACGTCCGTCACGTGCAACCTGTTCAAGAACCGGTACTAAATCAGCGATAAGGTTGATTTTTTTGTTAACACAAAGAACATAAGCGTCTTCAAGAACTGCTTCCATTCTTTCAGGATCTGTAACAAAGTAAGGTGAGATATAACCTTTGTCAAACTGCATACCTTCAACCACTTTCAGATTAGTGCCGAAAGATTTGCTTTCTTCAACAGTGATAACACCGTCGTGGCCTACTTTTTCCATAGCTTCTGCAATCAATTCACCAATTTCAGAGTTATTGCCAGCAGAAATACCTGCAACTTGAGCAATTTCTTCTTTTGTATTAACAGGTCTTGAAAGTTTTTTTATCTTTTCGATAGCAATATCAACAGCTTTGTCGATACCGCGTTTCATAGACATCGGGTTTGCACCTGCCGTAAGGTTCTTTAACCCTTCTCTTACAATAGCTTGTGCTAAAACAGAAGCAGTTGTTGTACCGTCACCGGCTACATCGTTTGTTTTTGATGAAACTTCTTTAAGAAGCTGTGCTCCTGCATTCTCTAAACCGTCTTGAAGCTCTATTTCTTTTGCAATAGTTACACCATCATTAACGATTTGAGGTGCACCGAATTTTTTCTGCAGAATAACATTTCTGCCTTTAGGTCCTAAAGTAACTTTTACGGCATCTGCTACTGCATCAATACCTTTTAGAAGCGATTTTCTTGCTTCTTCTTCAAAAACTATTTTTTTTGCCATTTTTTTATGTTCCTTTCATTATTCAACAATTGCTAAAGCGTCTTTAATAGAAAGAATTTTGTATTCTACACCATCCATTTTAATATCTGTGCCTGCATATTTAGCGTAAAGAATAACATCCCCTACTTTAACATCCATAGGTTCTCTTTCGCCGTTTTCACCGATTTTTCCTTCGCCAACTGCAACTACTTCACCCTTTTGAGGTTTTTCTTTTGCGCTGTCAGGAATAAATATTCCGCCTGAAGTTTGTTCTGTATCTTCAATAACTTTAATAACAATTCTGTCTTGTAATGGTTTTAATGCCATAATATAATCCTCCTATTTTCTACAATTATATTTATATAATAGATTTTAAAAATAACGAAAAATATTAAGGAAATTTTAATAATTGAGTTTTAGTTTGTTCTTTCTTTTTCTACCGAAAAAAGCCTGAGTTTCTCCCTCTCCTTACAGGAGAGCGAATTTTCGGCAGGGTGGAGCGTGCGGGAGCGAGAGTTCCGGAGGAACTCATTCACGCAAGCGGAACCCGTAAGGTGTTGGGAAGCTGGGAACTTTCCAACACCCCGAATAATTCAAGACAGGGCAGGGGTGAGGGGTTGAACTTAATCACTTAATCACTCCGACTCACAATTCACTGTTCACAAAATCCCCACTCATTTACCCCCCCTCCCATTTACTCCCTTTGTGTTAAAATTTATTTATGCTAAGACACGTTGCACCAATAGTTTTGTTACTAATATCAAATATATTTATGACTTTTGCGTGGTACGGCCACCTCAAATTCAGAAGCCTGCCGCTTCTTATTGTCATCCTTGCAAGCTGGGGTATCGCCTTTTTTGAATACTGTTTTCAAGTTCCGGCTAACAGAATCGGTTATGATTGCTACAATGCCGTACAGCTCAAAACTATTCAGGAAGTCATTACTCTTGTGGTATTCTCATTATTTTCTATCTGGTATCTGAAAGAACAATTTCGCTGGAATTATCTTGTAGGCTTTGTTTTTATTGTTCTTGCCGTATTTTTTATATTCAAATTTAAATAACTCGTAACATTTCTTAATATTCCACCTTTAAAAGGCAATTTTTTGGAAGTTATATACTTTATATATATGTAAGAGTTATTTAATTAGAGAGAGTATTAAAAATGGCAGCAGTATATGACGCAATTGAAAGAAATAAAAAACCGGCAGGTGCTTTAGAAATCCCTGAAAATTTTCATTTCTACTATCTTAATAAACAGGATAGACAGATGAGATTTAACAACGGCGGAGATCCTATTTATGCTATCTTCGATAAAATCGATAACAGACCTCTTTCTAAGATCGCTAAAGACTTCGTTAGAGAATTAGCAGATGACTCTATAAGATTTGTTTCTACCTTATTAAAATAATCAGATATTTTTTAAGTGCTTGATTGTAACTTCCGGCTTTAGGGTAATTGCAACGGCATCAATTCTAAATTTTTTATATTGGGGATTTTCCTGAAGGTAAAGGAATATTCCTTTTCTAATGTTTAAATACTTTGTTTTTGTAATTGCTTCTAAGGGGCTTCCGCAGATTTCTGTCCGCCGGGTTTTAACCTCGCAGAAAACGAGGGTGTTTTTATCAAGCGCAATAATATCAATTTCACAAAGCCTTGAAAATCGCTTGTTGGTTTCCAGAATTTTGTAACCCTCTTTTTCAAGGTATCTTTGTGCGATTTCTTCTCCTGATTTTCCGACTGCTTTATTAATCATAAAATGATTTTATCATATTATTTTTGGATTAAGAACAAATAAGAATCTTTATCTTGATATTTGTAAATCACATTTTGATTCTCAAGCCAGCTTAGAATATAAGAAAACACCGGTTTTTTCCTGTAATCTTTAACCATATAAAACCAGAATTTTTGCCCGTTTTTTAAACTGTTAAGGTAATTAAGTGTATGTTCTTCATCCGCCGGATTTTCAATATTCATCAGGAAAGAGTCTTCCGATCTGAATTTTAGCAAGGACGAGTAAAAAAGGTAGCTTGAAGCTGACGCATTATTAATCAAAATTGCCTCATCGGGCTGGTATTTATCTTTCAGAATATACATAAGTTTTTTAGGTGAATATCTGATACTGTTATCCGGATTGGAAATTTGTTTAAAGTAGTGAAAATTGTATCCGCAAAAACTTATTACAAAACAAATCAGTGCAGCCCAAAACATTTTTCCCTTTATATCCAGAGGCTTAGAGATAATTAGTATAAATATAGGCGCTGTATAGAGCGCAACTCTGCCCATAAGCGGATACTGCTTTAGAACGGATGCCAGAAGAATTAGTGCAAACGTGATTAAAATATATTTTCCGCGCTCCGAGCTTTCTTTCCAGTATAAATAAATTCCCCAGAGAAAGAGAATAAAAGTAAATAGTGTAAGCGAGTTAGGATAAAATAAATATTTGAGATGAAAACCTATTACCCCGATTAAACTCTTTAATGAGAGCCCGATAAATCCGTTATCCCAATAGTTCGGAAAGTAAAAGTCAAGCGAAGCTCTTGAAGGCAGTAGGGTTAGAAAATAATACCCGATAAAGAATAATACAAGCGGGATTGCGCAGATTACAGGTTTGTAGTTTTTATTTTTGATGAGATTCAGTATTAAAAATGCACCTGCAAAAAACATTGCGGGAAGTGAAACTAAAGGCAGCAGAATTAGCCCGAAAGCGAGGGCGATAAGTTGTTTTTTATTAAGTTTATCTAAATCAATTTCAGGCAAGAAATATATACACAGCACTGCGGTTAGAATATCTGTTGAGTACTGCTTGAAAACAACTGAAAATTCAATCAGGTTTCTTGCAAACAGAAAAGGTATACAGGCGGCAATTACAGCTATTTTTCTTGTATAAAGTTTAAGAGCCAGTTTATAGAACATAAAAATCGAGGCTATTGCAGCTGCAAAGGGAGTGAATTTTATAATCTGTTCTTTTAAACCGAAAATATTCATTAAACACTTTGACCACACAGTAAAAACAGGGGGCGCAGACTGAGCATCACCCAGCGGTCCGAACAGCCCTAAAAAGCTTTTATCAAGTATGGTAAGAATCAGCCTGCATTCATCATCTTCAAAAGCGTTAGAGTGGATAAAGAAATTAAGCCGGAGCAGAATTCCGACGACAAACAAGATTCCTATAACCCATCCGAACCAGTGTTTTTTCATATTCTCCCTCTTGTACCGGATGAGTTTATTATCTCACAGGGAGAATGATTTTACAAACAGAATTCTCCAACGCTAAGCTGCTCTGCTTGATGTAAAAAATTCAGCATGACAAAATAATCATCAAGTCTATTAATGTCTGTAAGTTTTACGTATAACGTCAATCATTGCATTAATGCTACCGAGTTCCAGTAATTCGCAATCTTTTAATTTTCCGTTTATAGCATTTATTATTGAACTTTTATCATCGGAAACTGCTGGAATTAATAAATCAATTGGGGATAAGTTAAATTTATTGCATATTGCATCAATAGTCTTTGCAGATGGCGTGTACTTTTGATGTTCAATATTTCGTATTGCTTCTACTGACAATCCAACAACTTCTGCAAACTGTGCTTGTGTTAGTTGGTTTCCTATACGTAATCGCTTAATACCATTAGTTATTAATTCTTGATAACTCATAAGTATAATTTCCTACAACTATTTTAAAGCTAGTATTGATTTGATTATAGTAGAAATACAACGAAGTTCTCTTTGATTCATAGAATTAAGCAGATCCATAATTTCGTTGCTATCACCGCCTAAAATCTCACCGAAAACAAACAGCTTGTAAACCGGAACGCCAAGAGCTTTAGCAATAACCGGAAGTTTATTAAATGTAACCGAATTATGTCCATTCTCCCAGTAACTTACAGTCTTTGTTTCTACACCTACCGCACTGGCTAACTCTTCTTGTGTTAACCCCGCAGCGATTCTCAGTTCTTTTAAACGTTTTGCAAATTTCTTTCTAAAATCTGTCATAAATTAATTATGGAATTATTGAAGCAAAATTGTAATCCAATTATTAACTATTTATATGCTTCAAAATACTACTTTTGAATAATGCACAATATGGTTAACCCCTCATATAATATGATTATGAAGCTTAGAGAATAGAAAACATTATCTTAATAAGGATTTGATTTTAATTATGAGCGAAAAAACATGTTTTTTTATAGGAAGCAGGCACGCGACAATTCGTATTAAGGAGAAACTGGCGGAAGCTATTGAGAAACATATTACGGAATATGGTGTTACAACCTTTATAGTCGGGCATTACGGCTCGTTTGACAGTTTAGTAATAAGCGTTTTAAGAGAAACAAAGAAGCGTCATGAAAATATAAAGTTATACTTACTTGCTCCTTATGCATTTAATCAACAAACAGAAAACCCGGAAAGTTTTGACGGAATTTTCTATCCTGAAGGTTTGGAATTTGTACCAATGCGATACGCAATTGTACAGGCAAATCGCTATATGGTTCAGCAAAGCGACTATTTAATATCCTATCCCGGTGTCTGTAACTCTCTGAAGATTGTGGAATATGCTCAAAGACGAGAAAAAAAAGGGTTAATTAAAGTTACTTTAATTTGAAGAAGTGCTTCGTCAAACCACTATCATCAAGCTAATAAAAAACACCCATCGAATGATGAGTGTTTTTTATTAGCGGGAGACGAGGCTCGAACTCGCGACATCCTCCTTGGCAAGGAGGCATTCTACCACTGAATTACCCCCGCTCGGTATAAAAATTATTACATGCTGATTTTTTTAAGTCAATACTTATTTTATCTATGACTAAGTGATGAAGAATCTCCCTCTCCTAACAGGAGAGGGTAGGGGTGAGGTGTTGGTACCTAGTGAATAGTGAGTAGGTAAATAATATTGTTATCCTGAACTTTTTACATCAGGCGGAACAGCTTAACGTTTAGACTACTAGCTTTATTTACCCCTTTCAGGATCTTACCAATAATGAGTGATTAATCGTGAGTTGTGAGCAGTGAGTAGTAAATCGTGGCTTTTATTGCTCCCTCTCCTAAGAGGAGAGGGGTGGGGTGAGGTGTCGATTGGGGTTGCTTGAGTATACCCCCTCCCGGGTTTCTAAACTCACAACGTTCGTTAAGAAACCCAACCCTCCCCGCATTCCGTTAACACTCCACGGGAAGGTAGAAACATATTTATTTGTCTAGCGGCGGATACATTAATTTAACAAAAGGATTATTTGGTCCCTCCTCAGGATAAAAACCCAGCCCCATAAGCTTGAACCCCTTAATATTTCCGGTCCGGCTTCGTATTGTTTCAAATTTTGCATGCAAACCGTAAGGCATTTTATTTATATCGCAAAACTCCTTAGAACGGCTTTTTACAAATTGCAATCCCCCTCTAAAATAATCATTTAAAGCCATATTAAGCTCCGCCGAATTAGGCAGCCTTGAAGGAGCTGAAGATGCCCGCTTAATCTCCCCTATCGGCAAGCCGTATTTCTGATCAAAATACCTCGCATCCGCCCCGGTTAACATATATGCAACCGGTGTAATCTTATCTTTTATCCATCCCCCTTTTTTATCATAAAAAGAACGAACAAATTCCATATTTCTATAATCTTTATCTTTTGATGCTATATAATTTTTAACCTGTTTGCTCATAACTTCTTTACTATCACTGTATTTACCGGCAGGAGCATTCAAAAACCTGACTAGAATTCCCTGCAATTTTTTTGCTAATTCAACAGTTAAAACAGGAGCATAACTTCCGTTTGTCTCTGCAACCCAATGCGTGACAGGATAACAAGACTTAAAGTTTGGTGAAAATTTGACTCCGCAATTTGTTTGAATTCCGGTTGGCTGAATCTGCATATACAAAACTCCTATGGTTTTATCAAAAATAAAACCCCTGAAAAGTTTTTTTGCTAGTTAAAATAAAATCCGTCCTCTTTCATTCTTCTAATTGCTTCCCTTAGCTCCTCTTCCGGACAAACTATTGATACACGGCAGAACCTGTCGCCATGTTCACCAAAAGCGCAGCCGGGTACCGCAATTACACCGGACTTAAACATCAAATCATCCGTAAACTCAGCAGAACCTTTATATCTCGGAGGTATCGGAAGCCATAGATAAAATGTTGCATCCGGCACATTGAATTCACCCCAGCCAAGTTCCTTCAACCCTTCTACAAAAACCTGCTGTCTTTTCTTGAACTCTTTATTAGCTTTTTCAATATATTCATCCCCTTCTTTTGAGTTCAAAATATCCGCACATGCAATCTGCAGCGCTTTGAAAAGACCCGAATCAAGAGTGGACTTGAGTTTCCCAAAAATCTTTACCGCATCAGGGTTTCCGCAAATCCAGCCGAGTCTCCAGCCTGTCATTGCATAAGGTTTTGAGAAGCTGAAAAATTCTACCGCGATATCTTTAGCACCCTCTATCTCCAAAACACTCATCGGTTTGAGTTCCGGTTTAAAATACACATCAACATACGCTGCATCTGAAATTAAGAGGATATGGTGTTTTTTGCAAAATGCAACAACACTCTGCAGATATTCTCTTGTTGCTGTTGCCCCAAGAGGGTTATTAGGATAATTTATCAAAAGTGCTTTAACCTTTTTAGGATTGTATCCTTTTTTAATAAGCTCCTCAAACACTTCTTCCATATCAGGCATAAAATTGTTTTCAGGTGTCAGTGCAACCGGATAAGCAAACCCTCCTGAAACTTTTACCATTTCTTTATAAGAGGCATACCCCGGGTCAGGAACCATTATTATTTCTTTTTCCTTATCATCAGTAGTCGGGTTAATCAAAATTCTTATAAAGTTTGCAAGTCCTTCTTTTGAACCTATTAGAGAAAAGATTTCTGTCTCAGGATTGAGTTCGACCCCGAAACGGTTTTTCATCCTGAGTGCAATAGCTTCACGGAAGAATTTTTCGCCCTTAGGGGTTGAATAAGTGTGCACTCCTTTTTTATCAAGAGCATTTTTTAATGAATTTATGGCAAATTCAGGCGGTGTATCGGTAGGCGCTCCCATTGATAACGAGATAGGCGCTCTGCCTTTTGCCGTTAGTTCAGGCGTGATTTTTGCCACTGTCTCTTTGATTCTAAACATAATATATGTTTCAAGTGACTGAACGTAATCATTAAAAAATTCCTGCATAAAAAATATCCTCATAAAAATATATGAGGATATTATATAACTAATCTTAGGTTCAGACAATATAGTTTTTGATTGAAGGTATCTTTATACAGTTGTCCAAATACTCTATCGTGCTGAGTTTTTCGTTATAAAGATATTTGATAAAATTCAGATACGATATATCGAACGAACTCAAAAGAAGATTAATTTCAAAACCTTCCGAACAGAAAGGCTCGTAATCATAAACAACATAGCTGTTATATTTGCTTTTCCATTCCTTTCTTTCAACACGACAGTTGTTTTCTTCTGCGATATTTTCAACCCAGTCAACTATATCTCTGTTAATGTTTTTGATTTCTAAGTATTTGTTCTGAAAGTTTTCCATAACACAATCTCCATACAAAGATTGTAATGTGTTACGTGTGAACATAAATTACCATTTTGTCTAGTTTTTAAAGGCAGGATATAGAAATTAATACATTGTAGTTAAAGGCTAGGATTGAGAGCAGACTTTAGATAGTCTTCGGCAGTTTTATCGGATGTATAATTCAAAATCGTATTGTAAGAATTTTCTAATATATCTGATTTTGGGGCAAATTCAAGAATTCTCTTGAAACAGTTTTCAATATCTGAAACATCAGGAAGAGTTAAAAATCCGTTTATTCCATCCTTTATAATTCCGTCAATACCGTCACCTTTTGTACATACAGCTATACAGCCAGATGCCATAGCTTCTAAATAAACCATTCCGAATGTTTCATTCACACTCGGCAGGATAAATATATCTGATTCCCGCATTATTTCAAGTACTTTTTCGTGCGGAATTTGTCCCGTAAATTTTGGTTTATCAGAAAGTTTTTTTAATTCTTTCTCCGTCTTGCCGGAGCCGATTACCGTAAGGTCAATATTTTCAAACCTTTCGCATGCTTTTATTACCTTATCAATATTTTTTCTTTTGATAAACTGCCCGCAGGTAAGAACTCTGAACCTTTTCTTTTCCTGCCATTCTTTTTTTAGAATAATACTTTTATCTACTCCCGAAGGTGCGGTGAAGGTCTTGTTTTCATATTGAGGGTAGAGTTTTAAAAACCTTTGCCTTAAAACATCCGAACGGGCAAAGATTTTTTTTGCATTCCGATAAGACTTTTCAAGTTCAGGCTTAAAATAAATTGAATAAATCGGGCTGGTTAAAACTTCCAAATCGGAATTATGTACAGCCGCGCAAAACGGCAGTCCCAGACGGTTTGCATAAATTAATCCTGACGGCATGTGAGCAAAAATTATATCAGGTTCGTAATTGAGCTTGGGAACTCTTAAAAACGGCAGCAGAAAATTTATGTTTTCCACATCTCCGTATATTCCGTTTTTATAAAAAGGTTTACCCCGCAAAAAAGAATTAAAAAGAAAATTCGGCTTAATAACTTTAACCTCATGCTCTTCCTTCTGCCAGCTTTTTACAAAAGCTTCCAGAGTATGAGGAGTATATTTTTCATCCTCTTTTATTGGATATAAATCTGTTATTAAAAGTATTTTCAAGATAACCCCTTTATCCCTACTCGCTGTATTTACCTCTCTCAAAACAGAGAATGTTTATCAAAGAAAAAATCATAACCACCACAAGCAGCACAACAGCAAGCGCGGAAGCATATCCCAGATCCAGGTTCTCAAACGCGCGTTCATAAATATAATAAACAATTGTCTTAGAAGAATTTAAAGGTCCGCCTTTTGTCATAACATAGATTTCCGCAAAAACTTTCATCGCAGAAATCGTACTGATTGTAGAAACTAAAGCTATCGTAGGCATAATATGCGGAATCGTGACGGTAAAATGTTTCTGCCAGAAGTTTGCCCCGTCAATATCACAGGCTTCGTATAAATCCTGCGGTACGCTCATTAAAGATGCCAGATAAATCATCATATAATACCCGATACCTTTCCAGATTGTAACAACAGCAACGGAAAACAGCGCCCAGTTTGTATCCGTAAGCCATCCCACAGGATTTATATGGAACAAAGATAACAGGTAGTTTAAAATCCCCTGTGTAGCGTAAAGCCACTTAAATGCAATTGCAGCAACAACAATTGATACAATAACAGGAAGGTAAAGTATTATTTTATACAGCGTTATTCCCCTTATTTTCTGATTAATTAAAACCGCAAGGAAAAGCGGAAATGTTACCAGAAACGGAACCGCTATTACGAGGTACATAAAAGTATTAAACATAACTTTGTAAAAAACAGGTTCCTTAAAGAGTTTTATATAATTATCAACTCCGCAATATGACGGGTGATAAATACTTGATGAATAGTCAAAGAAACTTAACCCGAAAGTTTGAAAAAACGGAATAAAAAAGAATACTATTAACACTGCTGCAGCAGGTAATATAAACAAATACGGTGTATATTTTTTGTAATAATTCATAACCTGATTATCTCATTTGATTTACTTCGGGTCAAGAAAAAGTGTTTTGAGTTCATTTTTGTGTTCTATGTTATAATAAAGTAAAAAATGGAGGAGAGGTTATGCAGGAATATAATATCGGATTTATCGGTTCAGGTAAAATGGCAAGTGCTATTATTAAAGGTCTTATAAAAAGCGGATTTACAAAGCCTGCAAACCTTATTGCAACTCAGGCTGAAACCGAAGGTGTGGAAGAAAAATCAAGAGATTTAGGTATAAAAATTATTCTGGATAATAAACCTCTGGTTGAGTCTTCTGATATTATTTTCATTGCAACAAAACCTAATCAGGTAGAAGATGTACTTAAAGAAATTTCACCTTTGATTACTCCGGAGAAACTTGTTGTATCAATTGCTGCAGGTGTGACAACCGGATTTATTGAATCAAATCTTCCGGAAGGTACCCGCGTAATAAGGGTTATGCCGAATACTCCGGCACTTGTGGGTGAGGGTATGAGCGGAATCTGCGGCGGAAAATCCGCAAAAGGAGAGGATTTGGAATACATTCAAAAAATGCTTTCCACTATAGGCAGATGTATTATTGTGGAAGAATCTCAAATCGATATAGTTACTGCGATTTCAGGTTCAGGGCCTGCATTTTTCTATAAAGTTATAAATGATATTGCGCGTGCGGGCGAAAAATTAGGTCTGGATTACGAAAAATCTCTGTTACTAAGTATTCAAACCGCAATCGGTTCTGCAAAGATGGCTCTAAACAGAACCATTTCTATGGAAGAATTGATTTCAAATGTGGCGACTAAAGGCGGCTGTACTAGAGTAGGCGTTGACTGTATGGAAGAAGAAAACTCGGAGCAGATGTTTTATGAAGTTATAAAAAGCACTGCCGAAAAAGCTCATGCCTTAGGGAAGTAACTATATTTTTATGTTATTAATATTAAATGTACTGAATAAGTAAGGTTATTTGGTAGTATATAACAGATAATTCGCTATTCTTTTTGAGTTAGTATGTGTACTGATATATTATCTCAGGCAAAATTGTTTAATTTATGAATAACTTTTAATATTGTATTTATTCAAAGTTTTATGGTCTGTTTTCTTTTTTAAATCTTGACCTTGTCTGTTTTTTGTTCTAAGATTCAACTGTAGAGTGAGTTCTTTAAAAAAGGAGAAGAATTATGTCAAGAAAACCAATTATTGCAGGGAACTGGAAAATGAACTTACTTCAAGATGAAGCAAAAGCTTTGTTTGAAGGGATAAAAGAATTTACAAAAGATTTTACAGCTCCTCAATTACCTACAATTGTTATAGCACCTGTATTTACTTCATTAAATGTTGTTCATACAGAAAAATGTAATTGCGGATGCGGCGGCGACAAAATCGCTATTGCAGGTCAAAACTGCCACTGGGAAAAATCAGGTGCTTACACCGGCGAAGTTTCTGTTGAAATGTTAGCTGATGCAGGATGCTCTTATGTAATCATCGGACACAGTGAAAGAAGACAATACTTCTCAGAAACAGACGAAATGATTAACAAAAAAGCTAAAGCTATTTTAGCAGGCGGCTTGATTCCTATTATCTGCTGCGGTGAAACTCTTGAACAAAGAGAAGCAGGTGTTACTGACCAGCACATTGCAACTCAAATCAGAGCTGCATTAAACGGTTTATCAGAAGAAGAAGTTGCTAAATCAGTTATCGCATACGAACCAATCTGGGCTATCGGTACAGGTAAAACTTGCGACAGCGTCGAAGCTAACAGAGTAATTGCTATGATTAGAAATGTTATTAAAGAAGTTTCTTCTGAAAAAGCAGGTGATTCAATCAGAATCCTTTACGGCGGTTCTGTAAAACCTTCTACAATTGAAGAACAAATGTCTCAATCTGATATCGACGGCGCATTAGTCGGCGGTGCAAGCTTGAAGGCTGAAAGCTTTAACGAAATTATCGCTAACACAATGAAAGTAAGCGTATAATTTTAAAATTTTGATAATAACCGCCGGAGGAAAATTTTTCCTCCGGCGGTTTTATTTTAAAGTTTGATTTGTTAAATTGCAGAATTTCGGTTATACTTGATATGGCAAGAAACTATGTTTAACAGAACAGCTTTTAAAAAAAGAATACTTTTTGTCGGAATTCCGGATATGGCTTACATTGGTCTGGATGGTCTTTTGATGGCAGGAGTAAATATTGTCGGAGTTCTCGGACCGAAAAAAGATCATAATATGTATGAAGCATTCAGGGATTATGTTCTTTCAAGAAAACTTAATTTTATTGAGTATGATGAACTTGATGAACCTCAGCTGCTTCAAAAAATCAGAGATTTAAATGTAGATGCAGCCGTTGTGTGTTCTTTTAACTACAAAGTTCCAAAAGCCTTAATGGAAGCCACAAAAGACGGATTTATTAATGTCCATCCTTCCATGCTTCCAAAATACAGAGGCGGAAACCCTTATTCACGGGTTATTATGAACGGTGAAACAGAAACCGGTGTTACTATTCATTTTATGGATGAAAAGTTTGATACCGGTGATATTATCGTTCAAAGACCTTATCACATTCACTCCAAAGCCACAATGGGAACTCTGTTTAATGAATTAAACGTGCTGGGAATTGAGCTTCTGCTTCAAGTACTACAGGCTTACGAAACAAACGAACTTCCGAGAATCAAGCAGCCGCAGGGAGATTTTATCTCCGGCAAAGGTCTCTCTGAAAGAGATATTTTTATAAACTATAATAAGACTGCCGAAGAGATTGAACGTTTTATCCGTGCTCTAAACCCGTTTATTCTTGCAAGCACAACTTTTAGAGGGAATCTGATGAAGATTATGAAAGCGGAAGTAGCTTCAGATGCCTTCTGCATTCCTCATCCTGCCGGAACTGTCGCCAAAATTGAGGATGACAAGTTCTTTATTGCAACTTCTAAAGGTCTGATTGTGCCGACAGTTTTACAGTTCGGAAGCTTCTTTATCGGAGACAGCAAAGACTTTATTAGAATCGTTAACCCTAAAATCGGAGAAGAATTCCGCTAGGGGGAGAATGAACAGGTAAACATAGGGGTGTTTGGTGACTAAGTGACTGAAATCCCCCCTCGCCTAACAGGAGAGGGTAGGGGTGAGGTGACAGATTAAATCTTTTAAACCAGAACAAAGGGAAGAAAAAATGGACAAATTATATTTTTTAACGGCAGGAGTTCCGCTCAGCGCAGGAAATAAAGGATATGAAAGAGGGTTTGAAATCCTTGAAGAGATGGGGCTTGACGGACTTGAACTTGAATTTGTTCACGGAGTAAGAATATCCGACAAAAGCCGTGATGCGGTAAGCGCTTCTAAAAAAATTATAACAGCACACGCTCCTTTTTATGTAAACCTGAATTCAAGAGAGGAAGAGAAGATTGAAGCAAGCGTTCAGAGAATAATTGAAACTGCAATGGTTACAAAAGACCTCGGTGGATACAGCACAACTTTTCATGCCGGATTTTATCTGGGGCAGGATAAAGAAACCGTATTCCAAAAAATAAAGGAACAGGTCGGGATTATAACAGATGCACTCCAAAAAGCCGGAAATAATATCTGGGTTCGTCCTGAAACAACGGGAAAAGCAACCCAATGGGGAGATTTGGAAGAAATTATCAGGCTTTCCAAAGAATATAAACAGGTTCTTCCGTGTGTGGATTTTTCGCATCTCCATGCCAGATATAATGGAGAAGTGAATACTTATGATGAGTTCGCCGGAATTTTTGAAAAAATCGGGAAAGAACTCGGCAGCATCGCACTGGAAAACTTTCACGCACATATTGCCGGAATAGATTACGGTGCAAAAGGAGAGAAAAAGCATCTGAATCTTGAAGAGTCTGATTTTAACTATAAAGCTTTATTAAAGGCATTTAAAGATTTCAATATAAAAGGGGCTGTTATTTGCGAAAGCCCTAATATTGAAGAAGATGCCAAGCTTCTTAAAGATTATTATTTGAGTTTATAAACAAATGTTTAAAGAACAAGATGAAAAATATATGCGAATGTGCCTTACCCTTGCGAAACATGGGAAAGGAAAGGTTTCACCGAATCCGATGGTAGGATGTGTTGTTCTGGATAAAAACGGAAATCCGGTTTCTAAGGGTTACCATAAAAAGTACGGCGAAAACCATGCGGAAAGAGATGCTTTACTAAAGCTTAAAAATAATGAGGCTGAAGGCGGAACTCTTTACGTTAATCTTGAACCCTGTTCACATTACGGAAAAACTCCGCCATGTGTGGATTTGATTATTGAAAGAAAGCTAAAAAGAGTAGTCTTTGCAATGCGCGACCCAAACCCGAAAGTGGACGGAATAAAAAAACTAATAGCAGCCGGAATTGAAATAACAGAAGGTGTTCTGGAAGAAGAAGCCCGCTTTTTAAATCGCGTATTTATTAAAAATATGACTCAAAACCTTCCTTATGTGGTTTTGAAAACCGCTTCAACACTGGATGGTAAAATAGCTGCCAAAACAGGCTCTTCCAAGTGGATAACGTCCGAGAATTCAAGAAAAGAAGTTTATAAAATGAGAAAAGAGTTTGACTGTATTCTCACAAGTTCAAATACGGTCATTGCTGATAATCCGAAAATGGAACACAAATTTAAATGCATTCTTGATAAAGACAAAAAAATTCCGGCAGATTCTTTAATACTTAAGCAGGGAGAAATTTATATTGCCTCAAAAGAGAATACTCCGATTAAAGATAATAATCTTGATTTGAAATCCGTTCTTGAAACTTTGTATCAAAAAGGAATCTGCTCAGTTTTTGTTGAATGCGGAGGAACTCTTGCCGGAGCGTTTTTAAAAGAAGGTTTGATTGATGAAATTTATCAGTTTATTGCCCCGAAAATACTCAATGATAACGAGGGGTTTAGCACTTTTAACGGAGATTGCATTGAATCAATTTCACAAGCTAAGAATTTACATATCTATGAAGCCAAAAAAATAACTCCTGACATACTAATCAAAGGGATTTTTAATACTTTAGAGCGATTGAGATAATAAAAAATGGTGTTAAAATAACAATATATTCCAATTATCATGTATGTGAAGTTGAAAGGATAATTATATGACCAACGATATACAGATGAATGCCCTGTCTCTTAATTCGCAATTGCTTCAAAGTGCGCTTTCTACAGGACAGCAAATAAGCAAAATGACTCCTCAGCCCGTAAGTGTTCAGGCTGATACTCAGGCACAAGGACAAACCGCAAGAGTATACGCTCAGGAAGGTGATGATAATTACAATGCTGAAATGGATGCAAACGGTGACGGTACTGTAACTTATGATGAATATATGGCATACTGCGAAAAGAATGCCGTTTCACAATACAGTGAAAATCCGGGTTTAACCGTTGTAGAACATATACAAAATCCCGAAAATAATATTCAAAGCATTCGTCCTATTAATATAGGCAAAGCTCTTACCACTTATTCTTCATCTGAGATAAATCTGCCAACGGCATTTGTTGCTAATGAGGCATAATAAAGGTTATACAAAAGTTAAACATTCACCGTATTGAGTTTAATCTGCGGTGAATGTTTTTTGCAAATTAGTTTTCATAATGTTTTTTAACATACTCTTTTATTAGAGTTGTCCCAAGATTTCCCGCTGTACGATTCTGCTCCTCAGCAAGCTTTTTAAACTTTTGAAAAACTTCTTCTTCCACCAGCAAAACAAATCTTTTTTTCTCATTTCCCGCCATAACAACCTCTTTATAACTTTATTACAAGTTTATTACAATGCACTTGACATATCAATTGCAATTAGTTTCTAACTCTGATGTACAATTCGGGCATCTGGCAGCATTTACCGGAATAGAAGTACAGCAATACGGACAATCTTTTACTTTTGCTGCTTCTTCCGCTTTTTCCTCTCTGCAAATCTTTGCTTTCAGGGTATTAATTGATTTTATTATGAGAAATATAGCTACCGCTACAATCAAAAAACTTATAATATTGTTAATAAATGCACCGTAATTAATTGTAACCGCACCGGCTTCCCTTGCCGCATCGAGAGAAGGGTAAACAGTTCCTTTCGGATAAATTTGAAAATACAGATTAGAAAAATCAACCTTTCCTAAAATTAAACCGACCGGTGGCATAATAATATCTTTCACAAGAGAATCAACAATTTTTCCGAAAGCTGCGCCGATAATTATACCGACTGCCATATCAAGAACATTTCCTCTTAAAATAAATTCTTTGAGTTCTTTTACAAGATTTTTAAACATAATTTCTCCTTTTTAATAATTTTATCAAAAAATATTTTTCCTGTAATTGCTATGTTGAGGAGTATTAAGCTCTACTTGTACATGATTTTTGTTTATGTGAGAATAAAAATAACTGGTAAACAGTATAAATCGTAGTAGTAAAGATATAAAGGAAATCGAGACAATGGCTAGAAAGACTCCATTAGAAAAAATCAGAAATATTGGTATTGCCGCTCACATCGATGCCGGTAAAACCACTACAACTGAGCGTATCCTGTTCTATACAGGTAAAACACATAAACTCGGTGAAGTTCACGATGGTGCTGCAGTAACCGACTTTATGGAACAAGAAAGAGAAAGAGGTATTACTATCCAATCAGCAGCTGTCACAGCTGAATGGAAAGGTCATCAGATTAACATTATTGACACCCCGGGTCACGTTGACTTCACAATCGAAGTTGAACGCTCACTTCGCGTATTAGACGGTGTTGTTGCTGTGTTCTGTGCAGTAGGCGGTGTTCAATCACAATCAGAAACTGTTTGGAGACAAGCTAACAGATATGAAGTTCCTAGAATGGTATTTGTTAACAAAATGGACAGAACAGGGGCTGATTTCTTCAGAGTAGTTGATCAGATTAAAAACAGATTGGGTGCAAACGCATTCCCTATCAGACTTCCTATCGGCGCAGAAGATCAGTTCAGAGGACTTATTGATCTTTTCACAATGAAGGCTGAAATCTATACTAATGACTTAGGTACAGATATCAGAGAAGAAGATATTCCGGCTGATATGCTTGAAATGGCTCAAAAATACAGAGATGAACTCGTTGAAGCTATTGCAGCTGAAAATGATGATTTAATGGAAAAATATTTTGAAGACCCTGCTTCAATTACAGTTGACGAATTGAAAAAAGGCTTGAGAAAAGCTGTTTGTGAAAACAAAATCGTTCCTGTAACTTGCGGTACAGCATTTAAAAACAAAGGTGTTCAGCTTCTTCTGGATTCTATTGTTGAATTAATGCCGTCACCGGTTGATGTTAAAGCTATTGAAGGTGAACTTGAAGACGGAACTAAGGTTGAAAGACACTCTTCTGACTCAGAACCGTTCTCAGCTCTTGCTTTCAAAGTTATGACAGACCCGTTTGTAGGACGTTTAACTTTCTTAAGGGTTTACTCAGGTGTTATTACCTCTGGTTCTTATGTTCTTAACGCTACTAACGGCAAAAAAGAACGTATCTCAAGATTGGTTCGTATGTATGCTGACCAGAGACTTGAAGAATCAGAAGTTTACGCAGGCGACATCTGCGCAGCTGTTGGTTTGAAAGACACTACAACAGGGGATACATTATGTGATGAAAAAGCTCCTATTATCTTAGAAAGAATGAGCTTCCCAGAACCGGTTATCTCTGTTGCTATTGAACCAAAAACAAAAGCTGATCAGGATAAAATGGGTATTGCTCTTCAGAAACTTGCTGAAGAAGATCCTTCATTTAGGGTTAAATCTGATACAGAAACAGGTCAGACAATTATTTCAGGTATGGGCGAACTTCACCTCGATATTATTGTTGACCGTATGTTAAGAGAATTCAAAGTAGAAGCTAATATTGGTAAACCTCAGGTTGCTTATCGTGAAACAATCAGAGGAAATGCTGATCAAGATTCTAAATTCGCTCGTCAATCAGGCGGTAAAGGGCAATACGGTCACGTTAAGATCAGAATCTCTCCTGCAGGTGAAAACGAAGGTTTTGTATTTGAAAACAAAATCGTCGGCGGTGCTATTCCTAAAGAATACATTGAACCTGCAAGAAAAGGTATGGAAGAAGC
>CALUTG010000006.1 GCA_944323615.1 Candidatus Gastranaerophilales bacterium | reverse complement strand
CCGCCTGCAATGGCTTTGCCATTTTGCCGTCAAGCCTTCGCCCTCTGCCGGCTCGCGCTCGAACCTAAAACAAGGCTTCGCCTTGTGGTTCTCGTCCAACTTTAGAATTTTGGTTAAAACAAAAGCAGGGGCACACCCTGCTTTAATTTTAACAATAAAAAACTCCCCAGGTTGGACTCGAACCAACAACCTACCGGTTAACAGCCGGTTGCTCCGCCATTGAGCTACTGAGGATTATTCAGTCTTATTCAATTGTATCTCCTCAATGCCGGAGCAACTGCTCCGATATCTGTAGCCCGTTCCGCGTTCGCTTCACTTTGGGAGCTACTGAGGATTATTCAATTCACTTATCTATATTATCAAATAAATTTTTTTTGTAAAGGGGTTGAAATGAAGCCGCTGCAAAAAGACAAAATTCTAAGCTTAAAGATTTCATGCTATTATACTTTTATGATAGAAGAAATTATGCCGCTCAGAAACTATGCACATATTGGCGATGCTGTTTGGGAAGTTTTTGTAAGAGATTACACCGTCTTGAAAACCCCTAACGCAAAGCTTCTGCATAAATTAACTACTGACAGGGTTAACGCTTCATTCCAAAAAGATATGCTTGAACTTATTATGCCTAAACTGACGGAAGAAGAGCTTGAAATCGCCCGCCGTGCGCGAAACCTCCCAATTCCGGTCGGCAGAAGGAAAATTCAGTCCGATTATCGTCAAGCAACCGCTTTTGAAGCCCTAATCGGATTCTGGTATTTGCATAATAAACCAAGGCTTGAAGAGTTCTACGCATTATTTAAAGAAACAGAATTCTTTTCCTAAATTCCCAACTCTTCGGTAATCCTTATTTTATAATCATTAACGATTTCATTTTCGGGAAATTCATCCGAGAGCTTATCAAGTTCTCGTTTTGCAATAGCAAGATATCCTGTATCATAAAGTATTATTGCCTTTAAGAGTCGTGCTTCAAAAAAATCTCCCTGAAGTTCCTCCATTGCACGCTTATAATGCCTTTCTGAATAATAAAGGTTTGCCAGTGCAAAGTGGTAGCTCTGGTTCTCCGGATTATGCGAAATAGCAAGGTTATAGTATTTTTTTGCAAGTTGAATATTTCCCAGCTTAAAGTACGTACTTGCGATATTATAATAATATCTGTCATCATTCTCCGCAAGCCTTGATGCTGCTTTGAAATATTCAAGAGCCTTATTGTATTCTCCTTGATATTGTTTCACTAATCCGGCAAAATCAAGCATCTCAGGATTGTTTTCATCAAGCTCCAAACCATCTAAAATATCTATACAAGCATCTTTATTCCCGGATTTAAACAGAATTTCTCCTTTAAGAAGCAGATATTTATTTCTAGGTTTTTCTTCAAGAGCTTTATTAATAAGGATTTCAGCCTCTTCAAATTCATTCTTCATATATTTTGCATAAGCTTGTTCATACAAAACTTTGGAGTCAGGATTCTCTACAGAGTATTCAAAAACTTCATCAAATTTATTTTGTACATTTAAAAGCCTGAAAATATCTGCAAGATGCTCATTTGTCCTTGAAAAACAGTAAATATTTTTAGCCGTTTGCTCAGCTTCCTCCAGGGCGCCTTTTTCTTCAAATATTTTTTCCAGAAGTTTTAAACTCTCAATATGAGCAGGTTCTTTATCTAAAATCTGTTCAATATAATTAAGAGCTCTTTCTTCATTCCCCATTAAATAATAAAGTTCAGCAATTTCAAGTAAAAGTTCACTGCTTGAATTGTCTATTTCAAGAGCTTTATAGAAAGCTTCTACAGCATGTTTATAATATCCTTTTGATTTTAGCAGGAAACCTTCCTGCAAAAGTTCTTTAATCATGTTTTATAAAGCCTATCTTCTTAGGTTTTTCTTCTTTCTCTTCATCTTTGTTTGAATTTATAATAACCAGAACTTCATCTTCCGATGACATTTTTAAATTATTTCTTGCAATAGCTTCCAAACCGGCAACATTTGAAAAGTTATTGATATTATCCTTAAGCTGATCATTTAAAGCTAATGCGGCGTCTCTCGTCTTTGTTATTTGAATAATTTTTGCTTTATAAGAAATTATTTTAGAAATATTTAAGACAGCACTTATTGTTATTTGTACAAGGCACAAAAGCAGAATTATAGTAAGAAAAGAATAGTAAAAACCGCTGGAAGAATTTTTCTCTGCCCGTTTAGTTTGTGCGGTCTTGTCTTTTTTCCCTTCTTTATTGACTACTTTTCCGGGTCTTCTTTTTTCTTGTCTGTAGCGTACCATACAACTAATTATATAAAATTTTCCGATTAATTACAACTTGAAACCTGTTGTAAAGCTGAATGAAGAACTTTGTCTTCCGCTTTGATAATAAGATTGAGCGACTCCCAATTCAAATTTAAGTGAATCCGCATATTTTTTTAAGTCCGGAGTGTAAACCAGTGTAATCTCATTTTTATTCTTTGGAAGATTCATATAAGTAGAAAAAGAATCTTTCAATGTTAATTTATCCGTTATATGCCACTCTGGAGTAACTCTTAATGTGTTATATTGTGTTCCTATGTCCTGATTGGCGGACTGTTTTATATCTGTCATCAGAGAAAAAAATTTAGGCGCATCATATCTTACAAACATTGAAGCAGAAGACTCTATCTGAGCATATGAGAGTTCTTCTCCCCAGGTTGATCCGTATGAAAAACCTCCTGATTGTTCCGAAATACTACCGCTAAGGGGAAGTATATCCTGAACACGTCTTCTATTTACCATCGCTCTGGCGAGTGCACTCCTGGGAGTGTCGGTATTGGATGTTATATTCAGGACCCCTACCGGAAGGGTCAATGTCCGCTTTGGGATGTTCACCTGGGGTCTTTCTATTGTATCATCCAGATAAATTGTCTCAACTGGATTATCATCGTATTCTACCTGACCCTGAAGTTTATAGGTTTCTTTAACGACTTCTTCCGCAGACACCGGTACAATGGTTAAAGCTATTAACGTTATTATAAGAAATATTTTCTCCATACTTATATTTTAAATGAAACTTCGAACGATTTCAACGTGAAAAATTACCCTGATGGATAAGAAAAAGGGTAATTGTTTTTTGCTATTACAGAATATATAACGGTATGGAGAAATGAGAGGTTTTATTATGAAAAAATGTTTTTTATTTGTTTGCGCGATTGTTTTAGTTTCTTCTTCTGCCGTATTTGCAGAAGATAAAGTTGCGGTTGTTGATTTACAAAAAATTGTGAGCAATTCTTCTCAAGTAAAACAGCTTAAGCAGGAGCATTCCAAAAAAATGGATGAGCTCAATAAAATTATAGTTAATGCACGAGGAGAAATTTCTAACCAGACAGATCCGGCTAAAGTTTTGGCTTTAGAAGAAAAATACACCAAAGAATTTAATGCCAAAAAAGATGCAATAGATAAGGATTATAACAGCCGTCTTGCAGCAATAGAAAAAAATATAAAGACAGAAATAGAAAAGAAAGCCCAGAAAGATTCTTATACCTATGTATTTGCTAAAAGCGTTGTTTTATACGGCGGGAAAGATATCACAAACGAGCTTCTTAACAGTGTAAAATAAATTAACAAAAATTTTTATTTTACTGGGTTATGTATTATAATTATAATATAAATGTACAACCCAAGGAGATAAAATTATGTCGAAAAAATCTTTGATGATATTAGGTCTTTTAGCTGTTGCATCCTGTTCAATGTCTGCAGTGTTTGCGGCAGATGCGATTTATACAGATGATTTAGGCAGAATGCATTTCTTAGGCAGAGGAGGCTATTCAAGCGTCCGTAAAATTCAAATGGATGAAGCTCAAGCAGGTGTTGTAAATGATGCGGTGAACAAGTATTCAGCTCCGTCAGAAGAATCGGTATTTAAACCGCTTGATTCAGAATCTTCAAAAGAAGTACCGGCAGCAATACAGCAAAAAGAAGAAGCTGTTCCGCCTGCGGATGCTCAAATTCAGCCGCCTGTAAAAGAAGAGGCAACTGCAGCTCCGGCACTAAGAGATGCCATACAGGAAAAACCAACTATTAATAAAGCTAAACATAAATCTTCATTCACTTTCAAAAAAGGAACAATGGATGCTTCCAACCCATATAGCTACGGCAGCACCAATATTCCTGACAAAACCAGATACGAAAAAGATAAAGAAGATTTCGAAGCGCAGAAAGCAAGATTTTTCGGTGAGCCGGGAATGTACAGGGAAGAACACAGAAGTGTAGACAGAGGTATAACACCTGACAGAAGATTTTAATAATAAAAAGGCGGTTTAATCACCGCCTTTTTTTAAATAACTTTCAAAACTCTTATCCTCAATTTTATATCCGCAGCCGGGATGAAGTTTTCCGGGGTATCCGATTTTGGAAGCCGGATATCTTCTGCACATTCTCAGCCTTTTATCGTAAACAGAACAAAGCCCCTCATCAGTTACATATTTGCAGGCAAAAATAAGGTTGCCGTTCTCATCTTTTCCTCTTATATAGAATCTTCTGTAAGCCGGGAAAAGAAACTGCATAATCTTAAAGTCGGTTGTCGTATAGGTGTCAAAACTGTACATATATCTGCAGCATTTCCCGCATTTAAGGCATTCTCCGGTGATTTTGTATTCCATTTTTTCCGGAACAAAGTAGGATAGAAACTCATTTTTTAAAGTTGTCAAAAAACTTAACATATTATTTTAAAAAATCCCAATAGAAATATTTATTTGATAAAATATTGTAGACTGTATTTATATAGTACTAAGTTTAATAGAAAAAAACAATACAAAAGGGGTATAAATGAGACAGTATAATGTACCGCGGGGCAGAAAAAGAGGCTCTTCAAAAAGAGTTACTTTTGATAATCCGCTTCTCAAGTTTTTAACTTATGTGTTTGTATTTTTTATAGGTGTAGCACTTGCCGGTATGCTTGCACTTAAATTATATTTAATGTCGCTGCCGCCAATTAAGAATTTGAACACATTAAAACCTAATATTGTAACAACGTTTTGTGCAAGTGACGGTCAGGTTATTAAAACCTTTGCCGCATATACATTTTCTAATGTCGAACTGAAAGAAGTGCCGGAACAACTGATTCAGGCCTTAATAGCAACAGAAGATAAAAACTTCTATAAGCATCCGGGCTATGATATAGTAGGGCTTGCGCGTTCTATGGTTGCTAATATTCTTGCCGGAAAAGTCGTTCAGGGGGCAAGTACCTTGACCCAGCAGCTTTCAAGAATACTATTCTTATCTAATGAAAAAACTTTCACAAGAAAAATCAAGGAACTGCAGGTTGCCGCACAGATAGAGAAAACTATTTCCAAAGATAAAATTCTTGAAATGTACCTGAACAATGTTTATTTAGGTTCTGGCGCATACGGGGTCAAAGGTGCCGCTAAAATATACTTTAACAAAAATCTTAATCAGCTCACGCTTTCAGAAATGGCTTTGATAGCAGGGCTTCCGCAGGCACCGTCAATATATTCTCCGTATAATGACATTGACAAAGCTAAAAAACGCAGAAATCAGGTTCTTTTGAGAATGTATAAAATGAAATACATTGATAAAGAAACTATGGAAAAAGCAAAAGCTGAACCGATTAAACTTTCAACCATGCCAATGCTTTATGCTACTAATAAAGCGCCGTATTTCTGCGACTATGTTATAAAAGAGCTCCACAAACTTGGTTTTACGGAAGAAGAAATTGTAAACGGCGGCTATAAGGTTATTACAACTCTTAATTATGATGCGCAGGTTGCGGCTAACGAAGCTATTCTTAAAAACCTGAATGCTTGGGGCTTAAGAGGGGATAAAAATCAGGCTGCGGTATTTTCTTTCAGCCCGATTGACGGGAGAATCCTCGTTTATGCAGGCGGAAAAGATTATTCAAAGAGCCAGTATGACAGAGTTACGCAATCTTTGAGACCTTCCGGCTCAGCTTTTAAACCGTTTATTTATACGGCGGCCATTGAAAAGGGATATTCTCCTAATGATATGATTGATGACTTGCCGTTTAAGGTCGGCAATTGGACTCCGAAAAACTACGGAAATAAATACAGAGGTCAGATACCGCTGTATACGGCATTTATGGTTTCTTCAAACGTATGTGCGGCAAGACTTATGGATGCGATAGGTGTACGTCCTGTTATCCAACTTGCAAGGGTTATGGGCATAACAACGCCTATTCCTTATGATTATACAATTTCTCTCGGTTCAAACAGTGTTAAACTTTTTGAAATGACCCGCGCTTACGGTATTTTTGCAAACGGCGGGTTTAAAGTTGAGCCATACGCAATTGAGAGGGTGGAATCTTCAAGAGGAACTGTACTTTTTGAAGCCAGAAAAGCCAAAACCAATAAGGTTCTTAATATAAATACGGCTGCAACGATGACAGCTATCATGAAAACAGTTATTACCAACGGTACCGGCCGTGCGGCAAATATCGGAAAACCCGCTGCCGGAAAAACCGGTACGACTGATGATTGTAAAGATGCGTACTTTATAGGATTCACTCCTGATGTTGTAACGGGTGTCTGGGTAGGTAATGATGACAACTCAAGAATGGGCGAGCTTACAGGCGGAACGGTTCCTGCAAAAATCTGGCGGGATATAATGCTTGTTGCAACAAAACCTTACGGGAACTCCGATTTTGAGTATCCGGAGGTTGTTTTGAATCCGTTCAAAGCGTCAAGTGTATCAATAATTCCGCAGAGCGAAGCTAAAAAGGTTTGGGAAGAAAAAGAAGCCGCAGAGCGCGAAGCTGCTGAAAAAGAAGCGGCTGCGCAGTCAGCTGCTCCACAGCCTCCGGTTGTAAAACCTGATGCAGTTAAACCGTCGGCGCTTCTTCCGCAGGCATTTAAACCTATACAGAAAAAAGAGCCTGTTGAACCAAAAACAATAGAAGTTAAAGACGAGCCGCCTGCTCCGGATTTAGCTCCGGTGCCGGTAGGTGCGGCTCCTGTAGGACAATAAGTATTTTGGAGAAAAAATGAAATTAGAAGATTTAAAATTTGTCTGCGGCGAAAATTCATTTCAGAGCGCAGATATTGAGAGAAATGATAAAACCATTGATTACGAGACAAGTATTCAGTTATCTTACATAAATGTTTTGTCTTTGGTTAAAGGGCTGAATGTCATAAGCGAGTTTTACGATGTTCAGGCTGCTGCTGCGGTAAAAGGAACCGGAATTATTGCGGTTGCTCTCGGTAAAACGCTGGCGGATGCAGTTACGAAGATTATGGATTCTAATCCGGTTGATTTTATGAACGCAACTGTTGTGCTTTCTTCGGAAGTGGACAGCGAAACTGCCAGATTTTTCAGGGATTCTAACTTAATAGCCGCTCCGAAATATACAAAAAATGCTCTTGAAATTCTTCAGATGCATAATGTAGGATATGTAACCGTTAATACACCGTTAAAAGACTATAAACAGTATCTTTCTAATGAAGTAAGAGTTACACCTCTCGGTACTTTAACCCAGACTCCGAATTTAAGCGAACTGGATAAGGATACATTTAAAGTGGTAACAACTAATAAGCCTACGGTTGAACAGATTGAAGATGCTGTTTTTGCCTGGAAAGTAGCTAAACATAATAACTCACAGTGTATTGTAATTGCAAAAGATTTAAAAACATCTGCGATTTCACAGGGGCTGCAATCCGCATCAATTGAATTTGCGCTGGATTATTCCTGTGACATGTCAAAAGATGCTATACTGGCTTCAGACATGCCGTTAACTGTTCATGATATCAATGTCGCATCACAAGGCAGAATCGGAACAGTTATAGTGCCTTTTGCATCAAAAGACGTTGTATCAGCCGCAGATAAATACGCAATGGCAGTAATTACAACCGGTTTTAACAATATTTTATTTTAATAAAATTTTTAATATATTTTCCAATTAGGTATTGACATTAATAATAAAATCATGTATTATATGTATATGATGATTATTAATGATAAAGACAATATTTTAAATTTGGAACAAAAGATTACATTCAGTATCGGATTGCTGGAAGTTGCAAAAACATACTGTGATTTTCATTACGACAAATCTCAGGAATTTATTGCTCTCGGCGCAGTGCTGGAAGTTCTCTTAAACAACCAGAAGGAATTAGCTTCAAACTTGGACGGTATTGTGGCAGGTTAGATAACTTAAGAACTTCTGCTTTCCATAATTTTGTACCTGCCCTCTGCCGGACTCTTGTGAAAATACTGCCGATTTTGCTGCTAATAAAAGCGGCTTGGCATTTTGCCAAGCCGCTTTCTTGATTATATTCTATAAAAGAATTAGTATCTGTAATGAGCAAAAGCTTTGTTAGCTTCAGCCATTCTGTGGGTGTCTTCACGTTTTTTGCATGCTGCACCGTTTCCGTTAGAAGCATCAATTAATTCGTTAGTTAGTTTTTCTACGAATGATTTGCCGCTTCTGTTTTTAGCAGCTGCAATTAACCAAGATGAAGAAAGTGCAAATCCTCTGTCAGGTTTAACATCAATAGGTACCTGATAAGTAGAACCGCCGATACGTCTTGCTTTAACTTCCAATAACGGAGTAGCATTTGTAACAGCTTTCTGGAAAATTTCCAGACCTTTTTCGTTTGTTCTTTCTTCAATTTTCTTTACTGTTGAATAGAATATTCTTTCAGCAAGAGACTTTTTACCGCGTCTCATAATTCTGTTAATAAATTTAGAAACATCTACGCTGTTATAAATAGGGTCAGCTGAAGGAACTCTTCTTTCAGGTTTAGATCTTCTAGACATTATTTCTTACCTCCTTTAGCTTTCTTAGCACCATATTTAGAACGGCTTTGTTCTCTGTTCGCAACACCTGCTGTATCTAAAGTACCGCGAACGATGTGATATCTTACACCAGGAAGGTCTTTAACCCTTCCGCCTCTTATAAGAACAACACTGTGTTCCTGGAGGTTGTGACCGATACCAGGGATATAAGAAGTAACTTCAAATCCGTTAGTAAGTCTGACTCTGGCAACCTTTCTCAAAGCTGAGTTCGGTTTTTTAGGGGTTGTAGTGTAAACCCTTGTACAAACGCCTCGTCTTTGTGGACATTCCATAAGAGCCGGCGATTTGGTTTTGTCTGTGAGCTTTTTACGTTCTGAACGTACAAGCTGGTTAATTGTAGGCATAACTTTTTCTCCTTTTACCTATTTTACTTTCACCTAAAGTAAAACTGAATGTCAGCAGTTTTACCCTTTTGACTAACCTCTGGTTTAAGAGGGTACGTCATCCCTCTAGCCGTCAAATCCGGCAAGAAAATTTCGACTAGAGTACCTTAATCCTAGAATGAACATGGTTTTGTGTCAATAAAAATAAGTATTTTTATTAACTTTCGTGAACGGTGAATGGGAGATTGAGTAAAGTTATACACCCTCTCCTTACAGGAGAGCGAATTTTCGGTAGGGTTCCGCATGCGGGAAGCTGAAAACTTTTCGACACCACGAAGAATTCAAGACAGGGCAGAGAATTTTTGGAGAAATCTTCCCAGAGTACGGGGAATTTTGCTTATCCGAACCCAATACCATAAAGGATTTTTAAATCAAGTAATTGCCCGCTTCTTTCTGCATAAATATTTTTCTCATAAATTCATAATATCGAATTTTATGAGAATTTGTAAATTCATAAGGAAAGGAGAAAAGTAGTGAACAATGACAAAAAGTGTTTGTTTCTATAACATTTTCTTTAATATTTGTTGAAGATAAGCATCTTTTAATAATTTTTTTGCGGATTCAGATTTATCTTCTAGGTATTGTTAACATTCGCATATTCTTGTTATTGTTAATTATTTCTTTCGCTTTTTCTATGTAATATTCAGGCGATTCAAAGAAACGATTATTTATAGAATTCACATACCCATATAATAAGCCCATCGGTGTTTGATTCTTGGGACAAAATCTCGGGCCAGATAATTGAAAGTACCACTTATCCATAGACCATCTGTGTATTCCTACCTCTGAGTGTTGATCATCACTTTCTACCGCTAGACGCAGAGCCAATGTTGCTACAGGGTCTTTTTTAACCAGACGTTTCAAACACTCCTGGGTTTCCTCATCATCACTGAGTCTAGCTTTAAATGACGGCTTGAATTGATTGTAATGTGTATTTAAATTTACTTGCATACATCCTCTTTTTTTTATCATGTATTAAATCCTGTAAAAATGATTTTTGCTATCTGAGTTTACGGAAAAATATGCATTTTTCTCGTAAACTCCCGAGAACGGTTTTAGGGGTTTCGTCGGTTGGGTAAGTATGCCCAACCGACACTTTTTCTACGCATTTCACAAAGCTGTTGATAGCGGAATACTGCGTCCTTGCTTAAAAAGATTATTTTAAGATAGAATATTTTCATGCAAAATTTATTTTTAGAAACAGAAAGATTAAGTTTAAGATATATAACTCAAGATGATTTTGAGGTTTTAAAAACAATTTTGCAAGATAAGCGGGTTATGTATGCTTGGGAATACGATTTTACGGATAAAGATGTCCAAGAATGGATTGATAGAAACTTAGAGCTGTATAAAAAATGTAATCTTGGTTTTTTTATAATGTCTGAAAATAAATCAGGAAAAGTTATAGGTCAAGCTGCATTAAAGCAGGATATAATTGCAGATAATCAATATTATGAAATCAGTTATATTTTAAAAAAAGATTATTGGCATAAAGGATATGCAACAGAAGCCGCAAAAGCGCTAAAAGATTATGCGTTTTATGTTTTACACTTAAATGAAGTTATCTTTGAAATTCGTCCCAATAATATCTCATCACGCAAAGTTGCTGAAAACTTGAATGCAAAAGTTTGTGGTGAATTTATCAAAAATGTCAGAAATAAGGAAATGACACATCTGATTTATAAATTATCTAAATCTACGGATCTTTCAAAATTTTAAATTTTTATTGCAAAATACTCAAAATGCATATATATTAATTAATGTTAGTGTTTAATGAATAGGAATATATGTATTATGCCTGTAAACTTTCAAACATCTATTGATGTTGCAAGGAGAAATCCACAGTCTTATAAAATATTACGCAATAAAGGCGGACGAATTGATATTTTAAGGAAAACGCCGGAGCATACAAGAGTGCAGAGTTTTGACAGAAATCGCAACCTCGTTAATGTTCTGCATAAATATGAATCGGGGCTTGTTGTGCAACATCACTATAATAATACAAAATACTTAGGAACTTGGTTTTATAATTTTTCAGGTATAATGAAAAAATTTGTTTCAAAAACAGAATACAAAAATTATTTAAGAGTGAATTATTTGGGTTAAGATATAATTTTATCTATATTTTTTGAGTCTTGAGAATAAAAACTTAAATTTTGAAATAATTTAAGTTTATTTTATTAAGCATTTTGGTCTTAAAATAATGGAAGGATGAATTTTACTCAGGTAAATCTTTATTACTTATAAAATCCGCCCATGCCATCCGATCTGATATGTTCGTCCGGAGTATAAAATCCTCCAAAACCGTCAGAACGTATATGCCCTTCTTTTGAATAAAACCCGCCTATACCATCTGAACGAATGTGATCATCTTGAGTGTAAAAGCCACCCATATTATCAGATCGCATATGACCTACCGGAGTATAAAATCCGCCCATACCATCCGAGCGAACATGTCCGTCAGGGGTATAATATCCACCCATTCCATCTGACCTGATATGTTCTGCTTTCACAGGATATGCGATTATTAATATTAGAAACAAAGTAGCCAATATTTTTTTCATACTTATATTTTACCAACAATTCGCTTAAAAACAAAATATATTATTAAATTTCTATCTCGCCCTGACGATAGATTACCGGTGATTCTCCTCTGAATCCGACAACAGTTGATGCACGTCCTTTTGCGGGGAAACCGTAATCCGGAATTACAAAGTCTGCTTTTCCGCCGATACATTTTATTGCTTCTTCATACGTAAGAGCTGGAGGTTCACCGGAAATATTTGCGCTTGTTGTTGCAAGAACTCTTCCCGCTATTCCTCTGCAAAGTTCTGCAAAAATCTCGTTATCAGGGATTCTTATTCCTACAGTCGGCATATTTGAGGTCATATAATCCGGGGTTTTGGAAGATTTATCCAGAACAACGGTTAAAGCGCCGGGAAGGTATTTCTTTATTAATTTTTGACCTTCTTTGGGGATTGGTTGTTTAACATAGTCAAAAAGGTTGTAGATTTCATCGGACATAAGAATCAGCGGTTTTACTTCTTCTCTGTGCTTAATTTCATAAATCTTTTTTACGGCTTTTTCACTTGATGGAAGGCAGCCCAGACCCCAGACAGTGTCTGTTACAAAAGCAATAACGCCGTCATTTAGTAAAATTTCATTAATCTTTTCAATATTTTCTATTCTTTTCATACTTATTTTATACCACAAGCAAGAATAACTTGAATGCATCTTTTTACATAAAAAGATGTATTTATGTATTTTTAATATTGTGTATTTCTTTCTCTTTGTAGCGAAGCAAAGAGAAAGAAATACACACAAAGAAAGAGAAACACGCATTGTTTTCAATGCCCCTTCGGGCATCATAATTGTTGTGCTTCGCACAATCTCTTACGCTCGCTATGGTGCCTTACAGGCACACGCTCGCGATATCAAAGGGAACAATATTACCCCCTCTCCTTAGGGAGAGGGTTGGGGTGAGGGGATTAACCCCCTTCCGGATTCCTAAGCTCACACAGTTCGCAAAGGAATCCTACCCTCCCCGCCTTCCGCTTACGCTTCCCGGGGAGGATTATAAACAGGCATTTTTCGGTAGAAAAATGCAGCAGTGCGTTGTTTTCTTTCTTTTCCATATTTCTTTCTTTTATATCGCAACAAAAGAAAGAAATATGGTGCAGGGTACGGGGCGGCATCAGCCCCGAGATAGAATTCCGGTTTTTACATCTTTTTATGTAAAGTGATGTGTTAACTAATCGTGGTTAGAGGTATTTCCCTCTAACCACGATTTTTCTCTCTGTTCACAAAAAGGATTTTATATTATAATTATTTCATTAGGGAAATAAGAAGATAAAAGGAGGGATTTATGGTTCAGCAATTTAATACACCGCAAAAAACAAGACAGGCAGTTATTTTGTTTTTGAAAGGTTCTGCAACACCGATTGTTATGTATTTCGATAATCCGCAGGCAGTTTATGCGGAACTCAAACAGCTTATGAAAAGTCCGACTCCGGTTTTGGTTGAAAAAGAACCGGTTGGTCCGATTAAGAAACTTTGTTTTGTCTCTACCCAGATGGCAGGTCTTGTTCTTCAGGAAGAACCGTACGCATAATTTCCCTCTGTTTACAAAGGATAATTTATAATGCAAAGAATAGAAATCGAAGATATTGAACGGGAACCCGGCAAGATTCTTGAATATGAATTTAATGAATTTATGCCGGAATTCGGTGCGGATATTCATGCAGATTTGGAATTCAAGTCTCTGGGAGAATTCGTTGAGGTGACAGGTGAAGTCACGGGTAAACTTAGGCTTACTTGTGACAGATGCTTAAATGAATTTGAGTATGATTTGGATATTGATATTGATGAAACTTTTGCGAAGCGTGCGCTTCAAGACGAGTATTCGCAGGAGTTTGAGCTTAAGAACGGTCAATTTATTACAGACTTAAACGGAGAAAAAGAAATTGATGTTTATGACTTATTGTATCAATCTGTAATATTAGCTTTACCAAATAAAAAAGTTTGTGGTATAAATTGTAATGAAGGAATGTTTGCGTCCGACGAAAACAATCAGGTTCACGACAACAGGATGGACATTTTTAAGACTATCAAGATTGAACGCAAGGAGTAAACACCTTTTTATCGGGAAAAACACAAACCGAAGATATAAGTAGTACAACAAATTAGAAAGGTATAGGAAAATGGCAGTACCAAAGAAAAGAACAGGGCATAGCGCTCAAGGAAAAAGAAGATCAAACTGGAAGGCAACTAAGCCGACCACAACTAAATGTCCGAACTGCGGTTCAGTAATGTTAACACACACAGTGTGCACAGCATGCGGTCAATACAAGGGCAAAGTTGTTTCAAGAAAAGCTGAAGGCTTTGTAGAAGATGCTAAAGTTGAAACTAAAAAAGCACCTAAAAAATCTACAAAAAAAGCATCAGCTAAATCTGAAAAAGCTGAAGAAACAAAAGCTGAAGCAGTAGAAGAAACTAAAGCTGAAGTTGTTGAGGAAGTAAAAGAAGAAGTTAAAGAAGCTGAAACAACCGAAGCTGTTGAAGAGGCTAAATCAGAAGAAACAGTTGAAGAAAAAACTGAAGAATAGAGGGGAAGATGACAAGAATAGCTATTGATGCAATGGGCGGAGACCACGCGCCTTTTGAAATAGTTGCGGGTGCAGTATGGGCAGCGGCTGATTACGGAGTAGCTCTGGAATTGGTCGGAAAACAAGACAGAATTGAACATTGTCTTGAAGTTATCCAGCAGGAAGGATTTCTTTCTGACTGCGGTAAAGCCGGAAGAAAAAGAAGGGTAAGAGTTGATGTAAAATCACTCGACATAAAAATTACCCATGCATCTGAAATTATAGAAATGGGTGAAGCTCCGGGACAGGCTATTCGTAAAAAGAAAAATTCCTCAATAGTATTAACGGTAAATTCTGTTGCAACAGGAAGCTCTGATGCTCTTGTTGCAGCCGGTTCTACCGGTGCTGCTATGGCATCAAGTCTTTTCGGACTCGGAAGAATCCCGGGAATTGACAGACCGGCTATCGCCGTAACTCTTCCTACGATGAAAAAACCTATTGTTATTATTGATGCCGGGGCTAACAGCAATTGTACTCCGCAAATGCTTAAACAGTTTGCGATTATGGGTATGACTTTCTCTAAGAATGTTTTAGGTGTTGAAAGACCTCGTGTAGGTGTTCTTAATATAGGTGAAGAAGCCGGAAAAGGTAACGAGCTTGCACAGCATACATACAACATTCTTGAAGAAGAAAAAGAAAAATTTAACTTTATGGGAAACATTGAGGGAAGAGAATTATTCCTGAATTTATGTGATGTTGTCGTTTGCGACGGATTTGTCGGTAACGTGGTTCTTAAGGTTACGGAAGGAACTTCATCACTTTTATTTAAGATGATTAAGAGCGAGTTTAAGTCTGACTTCTTAGGAATGGTTATCGGACTTTTAGCAAAACCGTTTATGAAAAGAATTTATGAAAAAATTAATTATGAAGAGTTTGGCGGAGCTTTATTACTTGGTGTAAAAGGTATTACCGTTATCTCTCACGGAAGAAGCAATGCTTATGCTATCAAGAACGCTGTTAAAGTAGCTAAATATGCTGTTGAATCCTGTGTTAACGATAAAATTTTGGAAAGCATAAGCGAATAATTTGGGATAGGAGCAATAAAACAATGACAAATAACGCAATACCTTTGAGAATTGCTGGTGTAGGGTATAGTGTGCCGGAAACGGTTATAACAAATAATGACTTAACAAAATTGTATGACACTTCTGATGAATGGATTTATACAAGAACCGGAATTAAGGAAAGAAGAGTCGTTTCAGGAGAGCAAAATGCTATTGATTTAGGCTTTGGAGCTGCTCAAAGGGCTTTGGAAAAAGCTAAAATGTCTCCTGATAAAATAGATTTAATTATAGCAGCATCTTCGGCTCCGCCTGATTTGTACCCTGCTATTGCATGTCATATTCAGGCAAGATTAGGAATCAAAACACAGATTCCAGCTTTTGATATTACGGCGGCTTGCACAGGTTTAATTTATGCTTTGAGTATCGCTAAAGGGTATATAGCATCAGGCATGTACAAAAATATACTTATCGTTGCTACTGATAACAATTCAAGGCTTGTGAACTGGGAAGATAGAGGTACTTCAATTTTGTTTGGCGACGGTGCCGGAGCTATGGTTGTTACTGTAGCGGAAGACGGAGTTGATGACGTTATAGCTATTGATATTAAATCTGACGGAAGCATAGGTGATTTAATTGAGCTTTCTTTTGACGGAAAGAACTGTCCGCTTGTTGAACAGTATGAGCCAAAACCGACCGGAATCAGAATGAACGGTAAGGGTGTTTATGCTTTTGTTGCTAAGATTCTTCCACATTATGTAGAAAATCTTATTACAAATGCGGGCATGAAAGCGGAAGATATTGATTATCTAATTCCTCACCAGGCTAATATCAGAATTATTCAGGCTGTACAGGAAAGACTCGGATACTCTGATGATAAAGTTGTTACCAATATTAAATATTATGGCAACACTTCTGCAGCATCCATTCCGCTTGCTCTTGCAGAAAGCGTTGAACAGGGTAATATGAAACTCGGCACAACTGCTGTACTGTGCGGATTTGGTGCCGGTATGACCTGGGGCGGTGCGATTGTCAGACTGCGTGAAGGAATTTGCTAGTGGCAGGGGTAAATATTCGGGTAAATATTCGGGTAGAATTCTTTTGCCGGCGTAAATAACGCGAAATAATCCGGAAAAAGATAATAAAATATAAGGAGTATAAGATGGTGAAGAAAATTGCGTTTCTGTTCCCGGGACAGGGTTCACAAGCTGTAGGCATGGGAAAAGAGCTTTATGACAATTTTGAATCAGCTAAGAAAGTTTTTGATACAGCCGATTTAACTTTGGGTAAAAGCATTACAACTCTCTGTTTTGAAGGTCCGGAAGAAAGCCTTAAACAAACAGTTAACACCCAGCCTTGCATAGTTACTATGTCTATTGCCGCAATGGAAGCTTTAAAATCAGAATTAAATATTTCAGCTGACTTTGTTGCGGGGCATTCTTTAGGTGAATATTGCGCAATGTATGCGGCAGGAGTTATGTCTCTTGAAAATACTCTAAAAGCTATTCAAAAAAGAGCTGACTTAATGGGGCAGACAAAGGGCGGTTCAATGGCTGCGGTATTGAATGCGAGCGAAGAACAATTAAAAGCAGGCTTGGAAGAAGGTTCAAAGGTCGGCTATGTTGATGTAGCTAACTATAATTCACCTGCTCAGGTTGTTATCACTGGTGATGAGAATGCAGTAAAAGCGGCCTCTGACTATCTGCTTGCAAACGGTGTAAGAAGAGTTGTTCCTCTGGCTGTTTCAGGTGCATTCCATTCTAAGTTTATGGAAGGAGCCGGCAAAGAATTTGCTGAATTTATTTCCGATTTTGAATTAAATAACGCATCAATTCCTGTTATTACCAATGTTGATGCCGAAGCTGCAACATCTGCCGAAGATTTTAGGGCGAAAATGCCTAAGCAGATTTATTCATCAGTGCATTGGACTCAAACTATTGAAAAAATGGTTTCAGAAGGTGTAGATACATTTATTGAAATCGGTCCGGGTAAAGTTCTTGCGGGATTAAATAAAAAAATCGCTCCGGAAGCTGTTGTTTATAATGTGTTTGACAAAGCTACACTTGAAGCAACTGTTTCAGCTTTAAAAGAACAAATGGCAGGTGTATAGAAAGTTTTTCAGCTTACAAGCGAAAAATGGAAAACTTCGAGGTCATATATTTGTGATATTACACTAACTCTCTCTTCTCAGGAGAGGGAATCCAAAAGAATAGATATGGGTTGGGCTAATTGTCCGACAAAAATTTAAAATAAGGAGAAGAATTAATGACAGAAAGAAAAGTTGCCTTAATTACGGGCGGATCAAGAGGTATCGGGTTAGCATGCGCTTTAGAACTGGCTAAAGCAGGATGCGATATCATTATTAATGACATTTGCGATGCTGAAAAAGCTCAGCCGGCTTTAGGTGAAATTAAAGCATGCGGAGTGAACGCTTATTTCTACAGCTTTGATGTTTCTGATGACAAAGCTGTTCAGGAAAATGTTGACAAGATGATTGCTGAACACGGCAAAATCGATATCTTATTAAACAATGCCGGTATTACCAAAGATGGTCTGTTTGTAAGAATGGATATGGAACAATGGGAAAGAGTTATCAAGATTAACTTAACAAGCGCATACTGTGTAACTCATGCCGTAATCAAATATATGATGAAGGCTCGTCAGGGTTCAATTATCAATATGTCAAGCATAGTAGGCCGCCACGGTAATGCAGGTCAGGCAAACTACTCTGCGTCTAAAGCAGGTTTAATCGGTTTAACTCAAACTCTTGCAAAAGAATTTGGTTCCCGCGGTATCAGAGTTAATGCTGTATGCCCTGGTTTCATCCAAACAGCTATGACACACGATTTGGCTAATATTGATGAGTATCTGAAAGCTATTCCTATGAAGAGACTCGGTACTCCGGAAGATATCGCTAAAGTTGTTAAATTCTTAGCTCTTGATACAGAATATGTAACAGGTCAAGCTATTGAAGTTGCAGGCGGTTTGATGATATAAGAATTGTGAAAGCAGCGGCGGTATATTTTTACTCTCGCTGCTTTTATTTTGTAGGAAATACATCCTGTTGTAACGTTTTTTTAAGTTTATTTGCAAAATTATCTTGAAATAGTATAATTTAGTAGAATAGTGTATAACACATAAATAAGAGGATGAAAAAATGAGTACATTTGAAAAAGTAAAAAAAGTTGTTGTTGATCAATTAAGCTGTGATGAAGCTTTAGTTACTCCTGAAGCTAGCTTCACCGCTGATTTAGGTGCAGACTCATTGGATACAGTTGAATTAGTTATGGCTTTCGAAGAAGAATTCGGTTGCGAAATTCCTGATGAAGAAGCTGAAAAAATCCAAACAGTTCAAGATGCAGTTAACTACATCGATGCACACTCATAATAAATTTGATTAGATTTATATAAGAGGGTGAGAATTCAAACTTTTTTCGCCCTCTTATTTATTAGGGGAAAGTAGAAGATGACAAAACGTAGAGTTGTAATAACAGGAATGGGAGCTGTAACTCCACTCGGTATAGGAGTTGATAAATTTTGGAATGCTCTTTTAGCTGGAAAAAGCGGTGTATCTCTTATTGAAGCAATTGATACAGAAAAACACACCGTTAAAATTGCCGCTGAAATAAAGGATAAAGATTTTAATCCTGAAGATTATCTTGATCCTAAAGATGCAAAAAGAATGGATAGATTTACTCAGTTTGCAATGGTAGCTGCCGATGAAGCTATTGCAGATTCAGGTATTGATGAAGCAAATATTGATCCGTACAGAATCGGTGTTATCGTAAGTTCTGCAGCCGGCGGTTTTAAAACATTTGAGAAAAACCACATTGCAATGATAGAAAAAGGACCTACAAAAGGTTCTCCGTTTACCGTTCCTATGCTGATTGTTGATATGGCATCAGGAAGAATTTCCATGAAACATGGTTACAAAGGTTTAAATAAAGCTGTTGTTTCAGCTTGTGCAACAGGTTCTCATTCAATCGGCGATGCTCTTCGTTCAATCCAATACGGTGATGCGGATGTTGTAGTTGCAGGAGGCTGCGAAGCTACAATTACAACTCTGGGTATCGGAGCTTTCACCGCAGCAAGAACTCTTTCTAAGAGAAATGATGAACCTGAAAAAGCTTCAAGACCTTATGATAAAGACAGAGATGGTTTTGTTATGGGTGAAGGTGCTGGTGTTCTTGTTCTTGAAGAGTATGAACACGCTAAGAAAAGAGGCGCTAAAATCTATGCTGAAATCGCAGGTTACGGTCAGTCAGCGGATGCTTATGATATGGTTGCTCCTGATCCTGAAGGAAACGGTGCTATCAAGTCTATGGAACTTGCGCTTGAAGATGCGGGATTAACTCCAAAAGATATTGATTATATTAATCCGCACGGAACAAGTACAGGTTTAGGTGATATTGCTGAATCTCAAGCTATTGCAAAGATTTTTGGCGATAAAGAACAAAATCCTAACCTTGTTGTAAGTTCTACCAAAAGTATGCACGGGCATATGCTTGGTGCAACAGGTGCTGTAGAAGGAATCGTTTGCGTAAAAGCTATTTCTGAAGGTAAAGTTCCTCCTACAATTAACCTTGATAATCAGGATGAACATGTAGCAAATCTTGATTACGTACCGCATAAAGCTCGTGATAAAAAAGTTCATGCCGCTTTATCAAACTCTTTTGGGTTTGGCGGTCATAACGCAACTTTAGTATTTAAAGAAGTGTAGAAGGATAGATATAAAATAAAACCGGGATGTGGTATCATATCCCGGTTTTTTTTATGTTAACTTGTCATATTCTCTTCTAATCTCTTGAATATCCTGCCACATAAGCCATTTGGGCCCGCCTTTTTCACGGGTGTCATTTCTCAAAAGATACGAAGGGTGAAATATAGGCATAAGTTTTGCACCATGAACGATTTCTCCGCCCTGAAACCACTGCCCGCGGATTTTGGTTATTCCGCCGACGTTACCTAAAATGGATTGCACTGCAACATTTCCGCAGAGAAGAATAATTTTTGGATGAATTATATCAATCTGGGCTTTCAAATATTCCCAGCAAGCATCTTTTTCATCGGGAAGCGGATTCCTGTTATCAGGAGGACGGCATTTTAAGGTATTACAAATATAAATATCTTTCCTTGTAAATCCGACCGACTCAAAAATTCTGTCGAGAAGCTGTCCTGCTTTCCCGACAAAAGGTTTTCCCTGCTGATCTTCATAAAACCCGGGAGCTTCTCCTATAAGCATAATTTTTTCATTCGGAACACCATCTGAGAAAACAATATTATTTCGGGTTTTACTCAGAGGACACTTTGTGCAGGAAAGGCACTTTTCCCTTATAGATTCAAGTTCTTCATACATATTTTATACCTGAACCAGTTCTTTAACTTTCTTACGCTGAACTTTTCTTGTTGCGGTTCTTGGAAGAGCCTGATTTAAAACAATAATATTTATAGGACGTTTGTATGGTGCAAGGTGCTTAGACAAACGTTTTACTTCATCACGCATAGCTTTTTCTAACTCTTCACCGCTGTATTTTTCTTTAACTATATCTGCTGGAACAACGACTACCGCAATATCTTCAGTACCATCTTTAGCTCCGCCTTCTCTTGATACTCCGAAAACACAAAGCTCAGCAAACATCGGGCTTTTTTCAAGAACGGCTTCAACTTCTTCAGGAAAAACTTTTTTTCCTCCGGAGAGTACAATCATATTCTTGATTCTTCCGGTAATATAAACCCTTCCTTGAGAATCGATTCTTGCAATATCACCTGTATGGAACCAGCCTTCAGAATCAATTGCTTCCGCTGTTAACTCCGGCTGATGATGATACCCTTTCATTACACATGGGCCTTTTAACAGGAGCTCACCAGTTGTTGGATCTGTTTTTGCTTCAAAGCTTGGCAGAGGCTTGCCTACAGAGCGTAAATCTCTGTTTTTCTCTATATTCAAAGTCGCAACAGGACTTACTTCCGTTAAACCGTAGCCTTCATATACTTCAATCCCGATTCTTCTGAAAAATTTAGCCACTTCAAAATCAAATGGAGCTCCGCCTGACAAACAAGCCCTGAAAGAACCTCCAAAACAATCATGAAGTCTTTTAAACATCAGCTTTTTAAGCCATCTGTAAGGTAAAAATTTTGCTATATGATACCTTAGAGGGAATGTGTCGCGATAAAATTTAGGCGCATTTCTGATTTCCGCTTCCAAAGCTGTTTTAAGCAATCTTAAAAAGGCAGGAACAAGCACCATAAAGTGAATTTTTTTGTCCCTTATAGTATTAAGTGTATCTTTAGGTTTTAAACTTTTTGTATAATATACGGAATGCCCCATATTAAGGAAAGTAGAGAAACCTACTGTCATTTCAAACAAATGGTTCATCGGGAGGATTGAGAGAACTCTCATATCTTTTCCTTTTGGGAATATTTTATCAAGCAGGCTTTGTAAATCTTCTACTTGAGCCATAATATTTCCAAAAGTTGTTTCAACTCCTTTTGGAGCTCCGGTTGTCCCTGATGTATAAATAATAAACATTCTTGATTTTCTGGAACGATGTCTCCATTTGCAAGTATAGTTGCAAGGGAGAGTATAAATACTTTGCAGACCGTTTGTAACAGGCTGTTCATCCATTACTATAATATGTTTTAAGGACGGAATAACCTTCTGGAGCTCAAGCGCTTTGTCGATGTAAGCTTGCGAAACCATCATGACGGAAGGCATGCAGTCTGAAAGGATGGAAGTTAATTCATAAATAGTAAGTTTAATATCAAGAGGAACAGTAATCATTCCGGCGATTACGGATGCAAAAACAGAAATCCCGAATTCCGGTTTTGATTCTGATAGAATTGCCATTTTTTCACCTTTTTGGATTCCCAAATCGTTTACCAAATATGCGGCAAGTCTTCTTGATAATAATCCTAGACCGTCATAAGTCAATTCTGTCCAGCCAAAATTGGTTCTCATACCGAGCGCAACTTTTCTGGCATAATCATTGGTCTTGTCTTCGAGTAATGATAATACATTACTTTTACGATCTTTCATACTTCCTCCTAAACCGACACTTACATTGTATAAATATTATATCAGAAGAATGGCTGTTTTTACATGCTTATGATTCGTGTTCTACGATTTCACCTTTTTCAAGTGATTTTTTTACATCAACAACGTGCTGGTTTGTGCTTCCTACCCAGTGTTTTTTATTATCCAGAAGTTTTTCCACAAATTTTCCTTCGCAGACAACGTCCAAATCTGCAATTTCCGGAATATCTTTAATTTCGTCCCACTCATAGCCTGTATATAGCCAGATAGTTTTATCCGGGAGCTCGTTTCTAATCTTCTTTGCAATCCTGAAAACTTCTTCTCTGTTAAACGGATGCAGAGGATCTCCGCCGGAGAAGGTTATTCCGGAAATGTGCGGTTTTGCAAGAGCTTCAAACAATTCTTTTTCCGCATCTTCGTCAAACGGAAGCCCTCCGGCAACATCCCAGGTAATCGGGTTCTGGCAGTTATGACAGTGATGTATACACCCTGAAACCCAGAGTACAACCCTTAATCCGTCGCCGTTTAGCATATCATCCTTTGTTATATCGTGATAATTCATCTTCTCCTCCATCTCTATTTCTTTATTTTACACTAAGCAGAAAGTTATATAAATATATTTATTTTTGTAACAGGAGCAAAAGTTATCTTAACAGTATTTCGTGTTATTTTGATTTATTGCTCGTCTATGTTTGATATATAATAAACTTAAAAGACAATTACTTAAAGGAAATTATATATGCTTAAAGGAAATGAAATCAGAAAATTATATTTAGATTATTTTAAAGACAAACACCAGCACACTATTGTTGAAAGCTCAAGCCTTGTACCGGATAACCCGACAGTGCTTTTAACAACAGCAGGTATGCTTCAGTTTCTGCCTATATTTTTAGGGATTGTAAAATCACCTTATGACCCGCCGAGAGCGGTTTCCTGCCAGAAATGCGCCAGAGCGGGCGGTAAGGATTCCGACATAGAAAATGTCGGCAGAACTCCAAGACACCATACCTTCTTTGAAATGCTCGGAAACTTCTCTTTCGGGGATTATTACAAAAAAGAAGTTATTCCTTGGGCATGGGAGTTTGTAACAGAAGTTCTTAAACTTGATAAAGACAGACTTTGGATTACTATTTTTGAAACTGATGACGAGGCTTTTGATATTTGGAGAAGTATCGGAGTTCCGGCAGAAAGAATTAAGAGAAAAGGTAAAAAAGATAATTTCTGGGGACCTCCGGGAGCTTCAGGTTCTTGCGGACCTTGCTCCGAAATCCACTATGATTTAGGCGAACAGTACAAATGTTCTGATGACTGCGGTATTGATACCTGCGAATGCGACCGCTGGGTAGAAATCTGGAACCTTGTGTTCACTGAGCTTTATCAGGATGAAGAAGGAAACCAGTCTCCATTAGAAAAGAAAAACGTTGATACCGGCATGGGCTTGGAACGTATAACAATGGTTTGTCAGGGCGTTGCTTCAACTTTTGAAACAGACCTTTTGAAGCCGATTTTGGATAAAGTGTCCGAAATGTCGGGCGTTCCTTATAAAAAATCGGAAAAAACAGACATTTCTTTAAGGATTATTACAGATCACGCAAGATGTGTTACCTTCCTTATTTCTGACGGCGTAACCCCGGGTAATGAAGGAAGAAGCTATGTTCTCAGAATGATTCTCCGACGTGCGCTCAGACACGGCAAGATTCTCGGAATGGAACTTCCGTTCTTATACAAACTTGTTGATGTGGTGGTTGAAAATTACGGCGAAGCTTATCCTGAACTTGTTAAGAACAGGGCAAAAGTTATTGATGTGATCAAAAAAGAAGAAGAAAGATTCAAGCTGACTCTTGACAGAGGATATAAAATGCTTGATGAGTTTATAGAATCTAAAAAAGATATTGACGGCGAAAGTGCTTTCAAACTCTATGATACTTACGGATTCCCGTTTGAGCTTACAAAAGAAATAGCTCAGGAAAACGGGTTAAATGTGGATGAAGAAGGGTTTAAAGCTGCAATGCAGGAACAAAAAGACCGTGCCAAAGCAGCTGCTGAAAAGATTTCCGTAACCGGTGATATCAAGTATGCAAAAGTGGAAGAACAAGTTGGTTCAACTGATTTTATCGGGTATGAAGAAAATTCTTGTGAAGCTAAAGTTCTTGCATTAATTGAAGGGGAAGGATACACAGATGTTGTACTTGATAAAACACCTTTCTACGCAGAATGCGGCGGTCAGGTAGGTGACAGCGGATTTTTAACCAACGATGATTTGAAGGCGGAAGTTCTTACAACATTCAAAGTTAATCATTTGTTTGTTCACAGATGCCAGATTGTTAACGGTGAAATAAACGTTGGTGATACTGTTCTTGCAGCAATTGACCTTCCTCGCAGAGAAGAAATCAGGGTTCACCACACATCTGCCCACCTATTGCAGGCAGCTCTGGTTAAGGTTCTGGGAGACGAAGTTAAACAGGCAGGTTCTCAGGTTGAAGAAAACCGGATGAGATTCGACTTCACTTTCTCCCGCGCGATGACTCATGAGGAGATTGAAAAAACAGAAAACCTCATGAACAAATGGATCGGAGAAAAACTTCCTGTCCATACAGAGGTTATGGGAATTGAAGAAGCTAAGCTTACCGGTGCGACTGCTCTCTTTGGCGAGAAATACGAAGATGAGGTTCGTGTTGTATCTATTGGCGGTAAAAAACATCACCACCATCACCACCATGGAGAACATGAGTGCAAGTGCGGACATGGAGGCTGCGGATGTCATAAAGAGGAAGAAAAAGAAGTTATTTCTATGGAATTCTGTGCAGGTACGCACGCAAGAAATACAGAAGACTTAAGACTTGTTAAAATACTTTCTGAAAGTGCAATTTCAGCGGGTACAAGAAGAATTGAACTCGTTGTATCAAATGCGGCTCTTGATTATGTTAATAACAAAATCAAAGTTACAAATGCGCTTGAATCAAGATTCAAAGTCCATACTGACGAGGTTCTTGAACGTGTTGAAAAACTTGCGGAAGAAAACAGAGAACTCCAAAAAGAGGTAACTAAGCTCAAAGAAGAACAAGCCAGAAATAAATTTGCAAGCTTTATTTCTAAAGCTCAGGACATAAAGGGCGGTAAGTTGTTTATTTCTAAAGTGGAAGATTTTGATGCAGATGCAATTAAAACCGGAGCTGAACTTTTATCTAATAAGCTTGGCGAAAGCATCATAATCTTAGCCAATAATAGAACCGTTCTTTCAAAGATCTCAGATGGTTTTGTTACATCAGGCGTTAATGCAGGGAAACTTGTCGGCGAGATTTCCAGAGCGACCGGAGCAAACGGCGGCGGAAGACCAAACTTTGCCCAGGGCGGAATCAAAGATACTGCAAAACTTGAGGAAATACTTGCCAAGGTTGAAACGGATTTAATCAGCAATTATGGATTATCTTAATAACAAGTTTGATGTAATAGTGGTAGGCGCAGGACATGCCGGTTGTGAAGCAGCCCTTAGCGCCGCACATCTGGGCTGCAATGTTCTTTTGTGTACACTTAACCTCGATAACATTGCCCTCCAGCCCTGCAACCCTGCTATTGGTGGTCCCGCAAAATCAACTCTTGTGAGAGAAATTGATGCCTTAGGCGGAGTTATGGGTGAAGTCGCGGATGCAACTTACATTCAGATGAAAACCCTTAACTCATCTAAAGGTCCTGCTGTTCGCGCTTTAAGGGCACAGTCCGATAAAAAAGAATACACCCAGTATATGCGCCATATTCTGGAAAGCACTCCGAATATCTGGCTTAAGCAGTGTTGTATAACTGAACTAAGGGTAAAAGACGGAAAAATTACGGGTGCTATGGACGAGTATGGAATAGAATACTCTGCCCGCGCCGTAATACTTACAACCGGAACATCCCTTGAAGGGAAAATGTATATAGGACTTCAAGCCTATCCGGGCGGCAGACTCGGTGAGATGCCTGCAATAGGACTTTCAGGCTGGCTTAGAGAACACGGAATCCTGACAAAAAAACTTAAAACAGGAACTCCTGCCAGAGTGGATAAACGGACGATTGATTATTCCAAAATGACGATTCAGCCCGGTGATGATAAACTCAGCTTTTATTCCTATAAACCTAACCGCCCCGTAAGAAAACAGGTTCCGTGTTATTTAACCAGAACAAATGAAGATACCCACAATATTATCAGGGCAAATCTCGACAAATCCCCGATGTATCAGGGACTTATCCAAGGTGTCGGACCTCGTTACTGCCCGTCTATTGAAGATAAAATTGTACGTTTTGCTTCTAATCCTTCCCACCATATTTTTATTGAACCTGAAGGATTAAATACCTATGAAGTTTATATTCAGGGCTTTTCAACCAGTCTTCCGGCATGCGTTCAGGTCGAAATGATTCGCTCTCTTCCGGGTTTAGAGAATGCTCATATTATTAAACCCGCATACGCGGTTGAATACGATTATGTTCCGGCTATTCAGACCAAGCACTCTTTGATGTCAAAAGATATTGAAGGACTGTTCTTTGCCGGTCAGATTAACGGGACAAGCGGTTATGAAGAAGCTGCCGCGCAAGGGTTGATTGCAGGCATAAATTCTGTTAATTACCTCAATTCCTCAGAAATGCTTGAGCTTCCGAGAAGCTCCTCTTATATCGGAACTCTTATTGATGATTTAGTTACAAAAGATATTCAGGAGCCTTACAGAATGCTGACTTCCCGCTCCGAATACAGGCTTCTATTAAGACAGGATAATGCTGATTCAAGATTAACGGAACTCGGTCATAAAATCGGACTCATTGATGATGAACAGTTTAAAAGGTTTACAGCCAAACAAGAAGCTATTCAAAAAGAGATGGAACGTTTAAAAGAAACCAAACTTCCGGCAACGGATGAGGTTAATTCAATTCTTGCCAAATACGAAGAACATATTGACCGCGGAATTCGTCTGGCAGAACTTCTTAAACGTCCGAATGTTAATTATGAAATGTTTAAAGAACTTGATGAAGAAACCCGCAAGCTCAATTTGAGCGAAGATATTACAGGCGAAGTAGAAGTTCTTATTAAATATGACGGATATTTAAAACGGCAGGAACAGCAGGTAGAAACAGCAGAAAAGCTGGAAAAATACAGAATCCCTGAAAATATTGATTATTCCGCGATAAAACATATTTCGACCGAAACTCGCGAAAAACTTGAAAAAGTCCGTCCTCAAAACCTTGCACAGGCATCCCGTATCGGCGGGGTTAAACCTGCAGATATATCTGTGCTTATGGTTATGCTTAAGGGGTAAAGGGAGTAATTTGTGAGTCGTGAGTTTTCTATATCTGGAATTATTCGCTAAAACTTACTCTAGGCTCTATTGAGTTTTAAACCGCGTCATAGTGAGCGAATCAATCCGGCTTTAAGTATCTATTGCTAAATAAGTAAAAGCGATAATTGTACCACAATTATCGCTGCTAAATTATGTGTGTGTATTATATTATAGAAAAAACTTATGCGATTGCGCTAAATTTATTGTTTTCGGCATTAGATCTTTCTCTAACCTTTATCTGGCTGAAAGTTCTGTATAACTTATAACCGAGAGAAACAAACGGGTTAGTGTCAACAGAGTCTGCCATTCTAGCATATTCCTGATTTTTTTGGAACTTTACCGCTGCATTCGGGTCTCTGAGCATTAAGATAGCATTTTCTGAATTAACGCTTCTTGTCAGATTATTCTCTCTAAAGTTTATGTTATTATTAATTCTATTTACTTGCATAATTATCACCTCCGTGATCTTTATTAAGTGTTTTTCTTACACTTCATTTTACAATTTCATTATGCATCATATAAAATATTTTGTCAAGAGGGTATGTAAACTTTTGTAAATATGCCGAAAGCCGCCTATAATTAAATATTTTGTATAAAGTGCTAAATTTACACTTAAAAATACCCCAACAGGTTACTACCCAATCGGTGTATTTTTTACACCTATTTTTAAAAATTGGCATGCTTTTTAGAAACTGGTTTTTGTAAATTTTATTAATTTGTTTTTTATTCAGCTCCTGTTATGGTATTATATATTATGCGGGAGAGAAGTATGAGACAAACTGGTAATCCTAATAAGAATAAGATTTTTTCTGAACGTCTTATGTGGCTTCAGATAATCTTTTTGATTCTTATAGCCCTGTTTGTTATATATCTGTTTGCTGTTCAGGTTCTGGATATCAGACATTTTAGAATAAAAGCCAAAAACCAGCGTAGAGCAAATTCTTTTGTTATGCGTGGTAATATCTTTGACAGAAACGGTATAAAACTTGCAACAGACACTGTTTATTATGATATTTATGTAAGAAGAGATGACATTGTCCATAAACCAGAAGAATTGGCTAAAATGCTTGCGCCAATTCTGAAAATGTCTCAAATGACTCTTCTGGAGAAAATTAATCAGGATGTACCCCTGATTCCTTTAAAAAAGAATGTTGACAGGCATACAAGAGATCAAATTGCAAAGTTGAATCTTCGCGAAATACCTATGGATAAAAAAAGCATACGTACTTATCCTCAAGGCACTCTTGCTGCTCATGTTCTCGGGTATTACAATTTTGATGCAGATGTGGCTTCCGGAGTAGAATTAACGGCAAAAGATAAGCTTGAAAATGTAACCAAAGCATCTGATCTTGAGGTAACTCCTAAAGGCAAGGTTATTTATAATATTTCTACCGATCCGGTTGCCGCCACAAAACCTGTAAAGGGGCAGGATGTTACGCTTACCATTGATGCTGCGGTACAGCATGTGTGCGAAAAAGCTTTAATGAAATCTATACAGAAATTTAAGGCGCTTAGGGGTGCTGTTATAGTTGTAAATCCGAATAACGGAGAAATTCTCGCATATGCTGTTTATCCGTATTTTGATCCGAATAATTTTAAATCCGCAACAAGTTTTCAAACAAAGAATTGGACATTAACCGATGTTTTTCCGCCGGGGTCGACTTTCAAGACGATTACAATTGCTTCTGCGATGGAACTGGGCAAAATAAACAAATACACAAAGATTAATGATACGGGAAAAATAAAAGTCGGCTGGTGGACTATAAAGAATTATGATTACAACAGGCATCCAAATCCGGGTATGATTGATTTGGCTTATCTTTTTGAACACTCAAGCAACGTAGGTTCGGTTTTGGTTGCTCAGATGATGGACAGGAACGAGTTTTACGGTATGCTTAAAAAATTCGGTTTTGGTGAAAAAACCGGAATTGATTTACCTGGTGAGTCTGTAGGGCTTTTAAAACCAGCATCAAAGTGGGATGCCTCTGACCATGCTTCAATGGGCTACGGTTATGGTTCATCAGTAACTGCAATTCAAATGGTTGCGGCAGTATCTGCTATAGCGAACGGAGGTACATGGATTACTCCGCATGTTATAAAATATTCTCCTGAAGAAGAGGCTATAAAAGTTAAAAAAGTTCAGGTTATGACTCCTGAGCATGCACATGCTGTTACGGAGCTTTTGACAGAAGCTATTAACAGGGGAAAAACTGCTGTAAAGATGGATAACTTCAATGTCGCAGCGAAGACAGGAACTTCTATAAAACCAAAGGAAAACGGAGCCGGATATACAAATAAGCTTTATACATCCATTGTAGCTTATCTGCCGTCATCTAATCCGCAGGTTTTAATATATGTAATAGTGGATTCCGCGCAGGGCGGCGAAATTTGGGGAAATACAGTTGCTACTCCGATTTTTAAAGAGATTGCGACTCAGATAACGCATATTTTGAATCTTCAGCCGGATAAAATAAACGGAAAAACAAAGAATTTGACAGATAACAGTTAAGAGGTGTGTATGAGACTTAGAACTTTAATTGATGAAATTGATTATATTGAATTGGTAAACCTGGAGGATACTTCCTACGAGATAGAGGGAATTTCATACAATTCAAAGAAGGCTCAACCGAATGATATATTTATTTGTCTTGTAGGTGAGCATGTGGATGGTCATGAATATGCAGAAGAAGCTGCTGCAAATGGTGCAACAGTATTTGTTGTTGAAAGACGTTTAAATGCTGATTTGCCGCAGATTGTTGTATCATCTACGGATGAGATGATAGCGAAAATAGCTGCATTATTCTATGGCTATCCTTCCAGAAAGCTGAATGTTATAGGTGTTACCGGAACTAACGGCAAGACCACCGTAACCCACCTTATACAAAAATTATATGAAGCTAACGGGCAAAAATGTGCACTCATAGGAACGCTGGGGCATAAGTTTTCCAGTGATGATTCTTATCATGATGCTAAACATACAACTCCTCAGGCTCCCGAGTTGCAGGCCCTTTTATACAATATTAATGAAAAATGTATAGATAATGTTGTTATGGAAGTCAGTTCACATTCTCTTGTTCAGCATAGAGTCGATTACTGTGATTTTAACGGGGCAGTGTTAACCAATCTTACTCAAGATCATCTTGATTTCCATATAACAATGGAAAATTATTTTAAAGCAAAAGCTCTCTTATTTTCGCAGCTTGTTGCTGGGGATTTTGCGGTTATAAATCTTGATGATAAATATGCAGAAGCTTTCCTTGGTGTTATCTCTCCGACGGTGAGCACCTATACTTATGCGGTTAACCGTGAAGCAGATGTTATGGCTAAGGATATTGTGTTTGAGCATGATGGTGCGGCTTTCACCTGTGTTGTTAAAGGAAAAGAATATAAAACAAAACTTGCTATGAATGGTATGTTTTCTGTCTATAATATTCTGGCAGCTTTAACAACAGCGCTTGCACTGGATTTTGATATAGAAAAATCATTGCGTGTACTTGAAAAAATTCCTGGTGTTGCAGGAAGATTTGAAATCGTTGTGAATAAACCTGCTGTCATTGTTGACTATGCACATACTCCTGACGGGTTGGAAAATGTCCTTAAGGCTGCAAGAGAGATCACACCGCAAGGCGGGCAGTTAATTTGTATTTTTGGCTGCGGCGGTGACAGGGATGCTACAAAACGACCGAAAATGGGTGAAATTGCTGAAAGACTCGCAGACAAAGTAATTGTAACCAGTGATAACCCGCGTTCCGAGAATCCGCAGCAAATTATAACAGATATTCTAGCTGGTATTAAAAAAGTTAATGAAGTTATTGTCGAACCGGACAGAGAACTTGCCATTAAAGAAGCGTATAAGCTTGCAAATGCCAATGATGTTGTTCTTGTTGCAGGAAAAGGTCATGAAGATTATCAGATTTTGGCTAATGAAACTATTCATTTTGATGATCGGGAAAAGGTAAGGGAAATTTTTATAGGAGAATAATATGGAAACTCCTTTAATGATTGATCAGCATTTACATGGTGCATTTGGGGTGGATTTTAACACCGCAAAAAACGTTGATGAAATCTTTTTTGTGGCGAAAAATTTGAGAAAAATCGGTGTTGGTGGTTTCTTCCCAACGCTGGTCACGGATTCGGTTCAGAATATAAAAAGACAGGTTCAAATTATTAAAAAAGCTGCTGCAAGCTGTGATTCAGTTCTCGGTGTACATTTGGAAGGTATTTTTATTAATTCGTTAAAGAAGGGTATTCATAACCCAGATCACTTTATGGAGCTTACGGTCGATAATTACCGTAAGATTGAGGATGATTTTATAAAGATTGTAACCCTTGCGCCTGAACTTGATAAGGGTTTGATTGATTATCTGAAGGAAAAAGGGATAAAGGTTCAGGCGGGGCACTGTACAGGAGGAGATTTATCAAGGGTTGACGGTGTAACTCATACTTTTAATGCTATGTCAGGAGTTGTTCACCGGGGGAAGAGTACTGCTCTTTCGGCTCTAATTGATGATAACCTTTATGCGGAAGTTATTGCAGATGGTGTTCATGTTTCGGATGATGCTTTAAGATTGTTTTTTAAGTCCAAACCCGCAGATAAAGTTTTGTTGATTAGTGATGCTTTGCCTATAACTTACAGCAATATTAAAGAAACTGTTTTTGCTGATTCCAAAATATACTATGACGGAGAAAAGGCTGCATCTGCAGATGGTACAATTGCCGGAAGTACAACCCTTTTAGATAAAATTGTTAAAATCCTTGTACAAAAAAAATTATTTAGAAAAGAATTTATAACCAACGTTTATACATATCATAATTTATCGTCAAAAGGCAAGATATTATGGGATGATGACGGGAATGTTATTGAAGTAATCGTCTAGACTTTTGGGAAAATATATTGTAATATTTTAAATAGGGTAAGCTCCTGCTGCCGCCTCCGACACAGACAAGTTAAGTGGACTAAAGCGGAAAGGTGGTGATGATGTGAAAATCTGGATAACAGAAAAAGCGCTATGGCTTATCTTATTGATAATCATAGCACTCATTTTCGCAAAATAGGGAGTTAAGAAGAACCTTAAGAGTCGAACCCTCTTAGGGTTCTTTCCCTATACTCATATTATTTACGATTTTTAGGGCTTTGTCAAGCTTACATCTTTATATAAGCTTTAAGAATCTTGTTAGAAATTGTGTCATCAAAGGCCTGTTGTATATTATCTAATTTATAAACTGTTGTCATACCTTTGACATTGACTTTTCCGGAAACAAGAAGGTCAAATGAGTCTTTCAAGTCAGCAGGAGAAGGAGAATAGCTCCCCATAACGGTCAATTCTTTATAATAAATATCGTTATTAGGATATCCCATATTGTTTGGGGTACTTGAAAATACCAGGATTTTACCTCCGAGCCGGATTGTTTTAAGGGCAACATCAATAGCTTTGTCTGCTCCTGATGTCATAAATACGGCATCAACTCCGAGTGAGTTTGTTTTTTCTCTGATAATTCTGTCAAAATTATCAAGTTCACGTGAATTGTAGGACTCAATTCCTAAATTGTTGCCAAGAGAGATTCTATGTTCAAGAAGGTCACAGCCGTAGACTTTTATTCCCGAAGCTTTCAGAGCTTCTCCCATCAATAAACCTATAGAGCCCAGCCCGACAACGAGGGCTGTGTCTCCCTGTTGGAGATTACAGCGTTTAATTGCTCTAATACAGCACCCGAGAGGTTCATAGAAAGAGATTTCTTCATCTGTCATAGTATCCGGAACTTTGTAAGCGGTGTTTTTTAAATGTTCTTCTGATACAAAAACTTTTTCGCTGAATCCGCCGGGGATAATATTGGTCTCTTTAAAATGCGAACACATAGAGTAGTTTCCGTGTTTGCAGTAAGTACAGGTAAAGCAAGGAATATGGTGAGAAGTTACTATTTTATCTCCTTTTTTAAAGCTTGTATCAGTGTTAATTTCTTCAATAACTGCAACTATTTCGTGCCCCAAAACTGCACCGTCTTTTGCAATTCGGTGTTTAAATTTTACAATATCCGAACCGCAAAGCCCGCATCCAAGTACTTTTACTATGGCGCCTTTCTTGCTGCCCAAAGCTAATTCATCAATTTCTTTTAAAACAATCTTATCTCCGTTAACCTGTGCTGTTTGCATTTTTTATTCCTTTGTTTTTCTGCTTTCAATTTTTTCCTTTATCTCTATACTTTACCCCTATACTTTACCCTATTTATAGTATTCTGGATTTATTTTAGCAAACTTTATATTGGCATAGAAGTATTTTAATATCTGATAGGCATTGTAACCCTTTTTAGCAAGGTTGTTTGCTCCGTACTGGCTCATGCCGACACCATGCCCGTTTTTTCTGATTCCGTCATCAAAAGACGGGACGGATTTTAAAAAAGCAAGGTCTTTAGTCCAAACCTGTCCTGAGGAACGGGTTCTGCCTCCGGCTGAGGCTGAATAGTATGCAGGGATAATTTTTCCGTCATAAATCAGGACTATGCCTTCGGTTTCTTTAACGGCATCATTTGTTTGTATAGTTTCAGCGCTTGCTCCGCCATAGGCTTGATCTTCCGGAGTGTCTTTGAGGTCGTATCCGTCTTTTGCACGTTTCCCGAGATTAGCTATTGCATAACTTCGTGCGGCTATTGCTTGAGCCTTATGAGCATCATGTTCCCAGCTTGACGGCATTTCTGACGGAACAACTCCCTGCAGATATTCTTCTATTTTAATATCATTTATTACGGTTAGTCCGAGCCCGCTGTTTACAAGCATAAAATTCCCGCGGTACCATTTCCTTTTAACGCTTATATAACCGTTATCCTGCGGTTTTATAACAATTTTATTTGAACTTATTTTTTTAAACTGACCGTCGACTTTTATAGCAATAACATTTCTGTAGGGTTTGAATTCGTAACCTTTCATCTGATCCATAATAAAAATAAGTTTATTGGTGTTGCAGTCAATAATTTCGGCCTGGGTTGAAGAGCCTATATAGGTTCTGCCGACATTAGTCTGCAGCCCTATTTTTATTGCAAAACACGGCTGTATAAAAATTATCAGAGTAATTAGCAAAAGAAAAAATCTTTTCATCCCCATAAAATTATTATACATCAGAAAAATGAAAGAATCAGACGGGTTTGATTAAAGTAGCAAATATTTTTTTTTCGTGTTTTCTAAAGGAAAGAAAGGTGGTAAAAATGAATATTTCTAAAACATTTTCTGTAAATTTTAATGGTAAAGTTCCTAATAATATAAGGCAGATGGTTATTTCAGGTCCAAAAGCCGGGCAAAAATTAATTTGTAAATATCAAGGTGATCCGTTAAATAATTTCACTGCGTTAGGTTATGATTTTGTTGAAACAAATAACGGGGTTAGAAAAACAATCGATTCCGTTTTAATAAAAAATAATAACGGCTTGAATGCAGAGGCTGTAGCATCACTATGTGAAAGAATGGAAGAATACCTGGATGATGCATACGATATGTTCTTTGAATTATATAAGCACTCTAAAAGATCTCTTTAAAAGAAAAGTTGTGCACTAAACCGTCGGATTATGCTTTGCAGCCTTATTTTGTTCTAATTCTGGTGTTAGAATTGAAAAGATGGTTCTCTGCGTCTTTACCTTTAAAAAAGGTTATAGCTTTTTGCAGTTCGGGATTTGGATTAAGCTGGTATGCGGCTTCAAAGTATATGACTGCACATCTTGTGTCGCCGAATTTTGCGGATATATCCCCCATTCTGCAAAGGGTGTCATAGTGAACCATATATCCTCTTTCGTAAGCCTTCTTATAATATTTAAAGGCTTTTCTGAATTCACAGTGTTTGTAGTAATATTCGCCGAAATAAAAATATGGTTCAGGGTTGGTAGAATTTATACTTATTGCTCTGGAAAAATTTTCCTTTGCGTATTTATCCTGATTAAGTTTATCATACAGAGCTCCGAGTTTGACACAATAGGCTTCATTTTTCGGGTCTATCTTCTGTAAAGCACGGTACATATTAAGGGCTTTTGTTGTTTCATTCGTAATAGTATCGGATTCGTTTTGCATAGCAAGAAAATAGTATGCCTTTGCTTTTTGTTCAAGATCGTCTTCCGTAAGCTGTGAATAGTCGATTTGCGGAGCATAATCTACCTTTCCTTGTACAGCGCATTGTGCCGGAAGGTTTAAAAACAATATTAAAATTGTAATTAATAAAATTATAGAAGGTTGTCGCATAAATTCATCATAATGTTGTATAATAATTCTATTGTAACAGAAAATTTTTTTAGTAAAACATTCATGAGGAGAAATTTTTGAAAGAACTTATTTGTGTTTCTATTTTTATAGTTCTCTCTGCTTTATTAGCAATAGCTATGATTTTAGCGGGGTTTATTTGTCAGTACAGAAGAAAATCAGAAGTAAAAGAAAGTACATATGAATGCGGACTGGAGCCTTTTAATGATGCAAGAATCAAATTTGATGTAAAATATTTTAATTATGCTATTTTGTTTCTGATTTTTGATATAGAAACTATTTTTCTTTATCCGTTTGCAGTTAAACTGGATTCTCTGGGAATGTTTGCGGTTATAGAAGCTTTTGTTTTTGTGGGGCTGCTGCTTCTGGGTTTATTTTTTGTAATTAAAAAGAAAATGTTGAGGTGGATATAGTGAATGTTATAGTAACCTCAATTGATTATATTTTGAACTGGAGCAGAGCAAATTCCCTGTGGCCGCTCACTTTTGCTACATCGTGTTGTGGAATAGAAATGATGCAGACAGTAGCTTCTAATAACGATATTGCGCGTTTTGGCTCGGAAGTTTTTCGCGGTTCACCGAGGCAGGCTGACTTGTTGATTTGTGCCGGAACTATTACTCACAAGATGGCGCCTGCGCTTTTAAGATTGTATGAACAGATGCCGGAGCCAAAATATGTTATAGCAATGGGGGCATGCACATGCGGGGGTGGTATGTTTGCTGATACCTCGTATTCTGTTATAAAAGGAATTGATAAAATTATTCCTGTAGATATTTATCTTCCGATGTGTCCGCCTAAACCGGAATCTTTGTTGGATGCGATAAGGAAACTCCAAAAAGAAATTAGAAAAGAATCTATTCTTGAGAGGAAAAAATTTACAAATAAGCATACTTCTAATCTAACTGAATCCTGCGGTTTACTGACAGATGAATTTAATGTAACAAAATTAGGAGTTTTGGAAAACTAAAAGTATTATTAATATATGAGGGCAGGTGCTAAATGAACTGGACAGAGTTTCAAAATATATTTAAAGATTGCAGATTAGAAGGGGAAAAAATTGTTATAAATTCAGACCTTTTAAAAACAATTGAATTTATTAAAACAAATTACCATTTTGAGATGCTGAAAGAGATAATAGCTTCAGATAACGGAGACGGGAATGTTGAGCTTACTTACCGTCTTTTTTCTCTGGAGGATGAAGAAGATTTATTAATTTCAATCAATGTTCAAGATGAAGCGGAAAGTATCTCATCAATTTTTGAATCAGCTGTTGCTGATGAGAAAGAAATCTTTGATCTTTTCGGAGTCAAGTTTATTGGCAATCCTGAACTAAAAAGACTTTATATGCCTGAATACTGGAAAGGCCATCCTTTAAGAAAAGATTATAAAGAAGATGACGAGAGGTTGAACTGGAATGAGTAAGCTCAAATTAAATCTTGGGCCTCAACACCCTTCAACTCACGGGGTTTTGAGACTTATTCTTGAGCTGGAGGGAGAAAAAATAATCTCCTGCGAACCTGATATTGGCTATCTTCACCGCGGGATGGAAAAGATGGCGGAAAAGCTTTCTTATATCCAATATTTACCCCTTGTGGACAGAATTGATTATCTTGCGGGGTTTTTCTATTCGGAACTCCTTTGCAGAACTGTTGAAAAAGCGCTTGGGGTTGAGCTTTCAAAAAGAGTAAAAGCAATCAGGGTTATGTTATTGGAGCTTAACAGAATCGCATCACACCTTCTCTGGATTGGAGCTTTTTTGATGGATTTGGGCGCTGTTTCTCCGTTTTTCTATGCGTTTAGAGAACGAGAGGTTATTCTCAAATATTTTGAAAAAATTACCGGCCAGAGGATGATGAATAATTACTTTGTTTTTGGCGGTGTAAGGAGAGATATTTTTTCACTTGAGGATGTGGAAAATATTATTAATATTCTGCCGGATAAGGTTAAGGATTATGAAGCTTTGATAACTGAAAATCCTATTTTTGTCCAGAGAACAAAGGGTAAAGGTGTCTTGGATAAAGAAACTGCTTTTAATTTTGGAATTACGGGGGTAAATTTAAGAGCGAGCGGGGTAAATCTGGATTTTAGGGTAAAAGATTATCTTTATGAGAGAATAGATTTTAATCCGGTGGTTTTAGACGGAGCGGACTCTTGGAGCAGATATAAGGCGAGGGTTTTGGAGATAAAAGAGAGTATAAATATAATAAAACAGACTCTTAAGGTTCTGGAATCCGAAAAAGAGCTGGAGCAAAAGCTTGTAAACCCTCTTAATCTTACCCTACCTGAAGGAGAGTATATTCAAGAAATCGAGGCTCCCCGCGGATTAGCTTCTATTTATATTAAATCAACCGAAGAGAAATCTCCTTACCGTTTAAAATGGAGAACGGGGTCATATTATTCAGTTAATCTTTTACGTAAAATATTAAAGGGAGCTTACCTGAACGATGCAATAGCAATAAGCGGCTCTTTGGATATAATCTTACCGGAGGTGGATAAGTAGTGAATTATCTGTATTTTTTGTATATAGAATTTCTTGCAAAACATAATATTCCGCAGCTTTTTGGGGATTTAACTTTTTATGTTATTCCATGCTGTATTATCTTTTGCGCGCTGCTTGTTGTTGTACTGGCTCTGGTTTTGTTTGAAAGAAAGCTTCTGGGCTGGTTTACTCAAAGGAAAGGTCCTAATAGAGTCGGATTGTGGGGAATTTTACAGACTCTGGCGGATGCTTTTAAACTTTTGTGTAAAGAAAATATTACACCTAAGGGTGCGGATAGGTTTTTATTTAATCTTGCGCCTGTCGTTATATTTGTTCCGGTAATGATTGCTCTGGGGTTGATTCCATACAGTTCCGAGTTTACTTTTATGAACTTTCAGACTAATCTTTTAATCTTTATTGTAATCGGTGCTCTGCCGGTTTTAAGCATATTGTTGGCAGGCTGGGCAAGTAATAATAAGTATTCACTTTTTGGTTCTATGAGAAGTGTTGCGCAGATTCTGGCGTATGAACTTCCTATGGCATTTGTAATTTTATCGGTTGCTGTGCTGGGATCTTCTTTAAACCTTACCCAGATAATTTACGCCCAGAGTTCAGGGGGCGGGATTTTAGGCTGGTTTGGAATCCCGTGTATTATCGGGTTTGTAATTATGTTTATCTGCGTTATTGCGGAACTAAACCGCTGTCCTTTTGACCTTCCGGAAGCTGAAAGTGAACTGATTTGCGGATATAATACGGAATATTCCGGCATGAGGTTTGCAATATTTTATTTAAGTGAATATGCTATGCTTTTTGCAAACTCTATGCTCCTTGCGGTACTCTTTCTGGGAGGATTTTTATCTCCTTTTGGCAAGTATTTAAGTCCGATAATATTCCCGCCTGATGTAAGCTGGATTATTATTTACTTTGAACAGGCTTTCTGGTTATTTGCAAAAACGTTTCTTATAATCTTTGTTGTTATCTGGATAAGAGCAACTTTCCCTAGAATGGCACAGTTTGATTTGCTTAAGTTTTCCTGGGCGGTTTTGCTTCCGGTATCAATTCTGAATCTGTTTTTGATGGTGGTTTTGAAGTACTTAACAGGAGGCGGCTATGTTTAAAAAGATAGGATACCTCTTATTAAGTATGTTTGTTGTATTTAAACACCTGTTTAAAAGACCGGTAACTTTAGAATATCCGGAAAAAAAGATTACTCCGCCTGAAAATTTCCGCGGAAAACCTGTTGTTGAAAACTGCAAAGGCTGCGGAGTCTGTCTGAGAGTCTGCCCTTCCGGTGCTATTAAAATAGATAGAGAAAATAACTGTTTCAAAATAGATTTAAAAAAATGTATTTTTTGCGGAAACTGCACTTTCTATTGCCCTCATGGAGCTATTAAAATGTCAAAAGAATATGAACTTGCTCTGAGCGATAGAAAAAATCTTATTCTAAACTATCCTATTGGAGGTGCTGATGAACGGAATTGAGAACCCGATAGTGTTTTATCCGGCAGCGATTGTAATGATTCTGTGCGGGATTCTTACAATATATCTTAAAAATATTATGCATTCGCTTCTTGCGGCCGTAGCAGTGTTTTTTCTTGCGGGGATGTTCTTTTATGTTCTCGGATCTGAATACAATGCTGTTATACAAATAGCTGTATATGGGGTTGCCGTTCCGGTAATATTAGGGGTTGCGGTTATGTTTACCAATCTCAAAAAAGAATCGGTTGAAGAAAAGAAAGAAAAAAGTTCTTACCTTAAGTATCTTGTGATTCTGACAGGAGGAGTATTTATTCTGGCTATAATATATCTTTTAATGACTTCATTTGTTATCTTGCCGGACAGTTTTACATACGCGCTTCCTGAGGAGACAAATTCTCTGGAGGTTATAGGTTCTTTTGCATCAGGAATTTTTATCAGATATGTCTGGGCATTTGAACTTGTATCTCTTATTCTGACGATAATAGCTGTAGGACTTACGATGTTTAAAAGAAAGGAGAGAAGCTGATATGGGTGAAATTACGGTTTATCATTACCTGTTTTTGGGGCTGGCTCTCTTTGTAATCGGGCTTGCGGGGTCTATTATTTCCAAACATGTGATTAAGGTGCTTATATCAATAGAGTTTATTCTGACAGGGGTAAATATTAATTTTGTTACCTTTGCAACTTATTGTGATACACCTAAGTTTGACGGTTATATAATGGCATTGTTTTATGTAGCTATCGGGGCTGTGGAACTTGCTGTTGCGCTTTATATTTTCTATTTAATGTACAATAAAAAGCAATCTGAAAATATTGAAAAATACGGAGATCTTTAACTTTGGCTGATTTAATCTTAGATAACATATATTTAGTCTTACTTCTTCCGTTATGGTTATTTTTAATAATCATGCTTGGAAGGTTTTTCTCTGTTTACGTAAACAAGGGTGTGATTTATGTTCTTACATTGTTTTCATCTTTTATGGGAGCAATGCTTTGCGGCAGTGCATTATGGAAGCTTGATGCGGGTAGAATCCTTGAAAACGAGATTCCGTTCTTAAAAATAGATGATTTTGTAATCAATATGGGGATTCATGCAGATAGAGCGGCCTTAATTTTTGCGCTGGTGCTTTTTGTAGTCAGCTTCATTGTTCAGCTTTTCTCTGTTTCGTATATGAGAGATGAAAAGAAAAGTTACAGGTTTTTTGCTTTTCTTAATCTTTTTAATTTTTCCATGGCGGGACTTTTATTCAGCCCGAACCTTTTTCAGACGTATTTTTTCTGGGAATTGGTAAGTGTTGTATCTTATCTTCTTATCGGGTTTGAGTACGGGAAAAAAGAAAAATCTGAGGCTTCTAAAAAAGTGTTTATAATAAACAGAATCGGAGATACAGCTTTAATTTCCGGAATTATTATGTGTTCATACTTTTTGTATTCTTATTCCGGAAATGCAAGTCTCGGCTCTCTTTCGTTTACGGATATGAATGTTATTTCAACAATCCTTTATGCTTATACTTCAACTCCGCTATTTCTGCTAATTTGCGGTTTGTTTATAATTGCAGCTGCTGTTAAGTCTGCTCAGGTTCCGTTTTATACCTGGCTTCAGGATGCTATGGAGGCTAAGCTTCCGGTCAGCGCACTGTTGCATTCTGCAACAATGGTTGCAGCCGGTGTATTTATTCTTTTAAGGCTTCTGCCGTTTTTCACCCTTGCAGGAATCACGCTGAAAATTATAAGCGTAATCGGTATTCTTACTGCATTAATTTGTTCGCTCTGTGCTTCCAGCCAAAATCATCCTAAGAAAGTCCTTGCTTATTCAACTTCTGCCCAATTAGGATTAATGTTTTTTGCTGTAGGGATGTTAAATATTAAGGCTGCTGTGGCGTTTTTTGCGGCACATGCTTTTATAAAAACACTTCTTTTCCTGACTCTTCCGGATAAAGAAGAGTGTTGGAATTATTGGAATTTTATACTGTTTCTTCTTGGCGGTTTATCGCTCTCAGGTTTGTTTATTTCCGGCATGGCTGCAAAAGAGATGATTTATGCGGGATTGGACGGCGGAAACACTGTTCTTGCTGTATTATTCTGTGTTATTGCTTTTCTTACAGCTTTTTATATTACAAGAATTGCTCTTGTTATAGCGCATGAATACGGACTTGTAAAATCAATGCCTGACAAGATTAAGCTTACATCTTATATTCTTCTTATTTTAATGAATATAGGCTTATACTGGTATCTTAGAAGTCATTTTGAATACAAAGTTGCAGAACCTTTCTGGTCAGCGTTGACTGCTTGGGTTGTGGTTTATATTCTTTATGTAAAAAATGCTTTTTGGAAGGTTCCGGTTCTTTATCCGCTTTCTTATAATGGATTTTATCTGGATAAGTTTTATTCTGAGACCGTAGTTAAACTATATCATAATTTTACCGGTATGCTTAATAAGTTTGAAACTAATGTTCTTTCAAACTACAGACCGGTTGTATTTTGTTCTAAAATTCCGGTTAAGCTTGTTGGTTTAATAGAAAAAGAATTTATGGATGGAACGGTAAGGCTTATTGCTGTTACCGCAAAGAGACTTTCACGTCTGGATATGAAAGCGCAGAGCGGAAATATTCAGAGGTATAATGCTTATGCGTTTATTATTGTTACTTTAATTTTAAGCTGCTTAATAATAGCCTATATTATTATGCTGAGTTATATAGGAGGATAGGGAAAATAATATGGAAATGTTCTTATCAATACCGTTTTTAGTATTCTTACCGCTTGCGGCATCGCTTCTTATTATGTCTCCGCTTTTTACAAGCAACGAGATATCAATAAGACGTTTTGCTAAAGGGGTTATAGGATTTCATTTTGCATATATGATTTTAATGCTGATATTCTATAATAGTGCAAATCCTTATGAAAGCCAGCTTCATTTCTTTGGGCTGGACTGGATTCAATCACTGGGGATAAAATTTAAATTTCGTTTGGACGGAATAGGTTTGATATTAACGACTTTAACATCTTTTGTTTTTCTTATGTCTTCAATTTCAAGCAAGATTAATATAAGAAAAAACCATAAGTTTTATTATTCTATGCTTTTATTCTTAATGTTTGCAATTTTAGGAATATTTACATCAGCAGACATGTTTATGTTCTTTATGTTCTGGGAGCTGGAACTTATTCCTGCATACTTCCTGATTGGCGGGGATTGGGGTGTCGGCTATAATGACAATCACAAAAAATCTGCAGTGAAGTTTGTACTCTTTACTTTTTTAGGAAGTATGTTTATGCTGCTCGGGATACTTCTTTTGCATTATTATAACTATGTTTCAAACGGAGTATTGTCGGCAGACTTTTTAGAGATAATGGATAATTCGATTCCTGACGGAATACAAACCTTAATAGCCGTTTGTTTCTTAATAGGTTTTGGCGTAAAACTTCCTATTATACCTTTGCACACATGGCTTCCGGATGCGCATACAAATGCCCCTACTCCTATTAGCATGGTGCTTGCAGGAATCCTTTTAAAAACGGGGGCTTATGGTATATTTAGGTTTAATTATCAGATTATGCCGGAATCTTTTATTAGTATAGCGCCTCTTCTTGCGGTATTTGCTTTGATAAATATTATATATACGGCATTTGTAGCTTATACTCAGACTGATATAAAAAGAATTGTAGCGTATTCAAGTATTTCCAATATGGGACTGATTCTTCTGGGGTTGTGCGCTTATAACCAGCTCGGATTATCGGCATCAGTGTTCCACATGGTTGCTCATGCTCTTGTAACATCGGGCTTGTTTATGATCTGCGGAATAGTTTATCTGAGGTGTAAAACCAGAGATATAAATTCTCTGGGCGGAATAGCAAGCAAAATGCCGAGACTTTTCGGGTTTAGCGTACTTATCGTTATGGCTTCTATAGGAGTTCCGGCGTTTGCTCCGTTTATAGGTGAAATCTTAACTATGATTTCTGCGCTATTCTCCGAAATTTCAGACGTATTGAAATTTGTTTCAATCTTCTCACTTCCGCTGTTAATAATAAGTTCTTGCTATATGCTAAAATTCTTGCATTCAGGATTCTTTGGCAGAATAAATGAAGAGTTTGAGAAGATTAATGATATTTCGGTGCATGAATTTGTTGTTCTTGCATCAATCACTGCGGGGCTGGTAATTTTTGGACTTTTCCCGATGGCAATATTAAATCTTATAGGAGCATAAGGTATGATTAATGATATTTTTAATATATTGTTGCCGCAAATATGTTTGGGAATATTTATACTTATCCAGCTTTTGTGTTCAATGTTTCTCTCACCGAGGTATTTTAAATATTCAAGACTTGTTTCGGCTCTCGGAATATCTTTAAGTATAGTCCTTTTAGCAACTGTTCAGACAGAGCCGCAGTACTTTGCTTTCAAAAACTCGATAATGTCAGACAGTTATACTTTGTTGTTTCAGTTCGTAATCCTCTTGTGCGGATTTTTTGTTGTACTTTTAACCAGAAATTTAATAAGGGAAAATAAACAGAATGCTTATACATTTCAGGCGGTATTATTAACGGGAATTCTCGGCGGGATGAATATTGTATCGGCAAACGATTTTTTGACTTTGTTTATTTCGCTTGAATTACTAAGTTTTCCTGCCTATTTTTTAATCTCCGCAAAAAGAGGTTATTATTCTAAAGAAGCTGCGTTTAAGTATCTCATAACAAGTGCGGTATCAAGCGGAGTATTTTTGTTTGGAGTATCGTATCTTTACGGGATTACATCGACCCTTAACCTTTCGGAAATTTATGAAATAGTTGTTGAACAGGAAACATCTCTAATTTATGTATTTGCTTCTGTGCTTACGGTTCTCGGGCTTGTTTCAAAATTGGCTGTGTTTCCTTTTGCCAATTGGATTATTGATGTTTATAAAGGAACAGAAACTTCTATGCTTGCGTTTTTGTCCACTATACCTAAACTTGCACTTTTCGGAATACTTTGCAGGCTGCTGGTATTTCCTTTGAGCAGCAGTTTTGAACTTACTTTTGTGATTTTAATAATAGCTCTTGTGACCGCTCTTTGGGCAAACACTTATGCTATACGGGAAAAGAATGTTAAAGTTATTCTTGCCTGTTCGGCATCTGCTAACGCATCTTACGTACTTTTGGCGGCAAGTCTTGTTTCTGTTTATAATCTTTCTACAGTAATATTTTATCTGATTTGTTATTCATTAATGAATATAGCGGTATTTGCGTTTTTGAATATAACGGAATCCAATCTGGTTGGAGAGAGGGTAGAAAATTTCTTAGGATTATTTCATAAAAACAAGCTTTTAGCGGGAGCGTACGGAATTTCTATTATAGCACTCGCCGGTTTCCCTATAACATCAGGTTTTGTGGCTAAGATTTATCTTTTTACGGCGATTGCAAATTCAGGTTTGATTTTTGTACCGTTTTTGCTTGCACTTTTAATATTAACAGTAGTTGCGCTTTATTATTATTTGAAGCTTATAACTCCTATGTTTACAAAATGCGACGGGAATGCGGGAGTAAAAGTATTAAATGCGGTTTATTCCCAGAAATTTGTACTTATATTCTGCACGGCTGTAACTGTTTTAATAGGGGTATATCCGGAAAAGTTAATTGAACTTTGCAGACTTATTGCATATAACATTTAGGTAAAAGATTATTTTCTTTCTCTCTTTTTTGGAGTAGAATATTTTTTATCGGAGAGTGCATATTATGTCAGAAAAAGTATTGGTTCTGGGGCTTTCAAAAAGCGGAATATCAGCAGCAAAATTTCTTAAGAAAAAAGGGTATAACGTATACCTGACCGAGTCTAAATCCGATGTCGATACGGCAAAAGTTGAGGAACTTAGAAAGCTTGGTATAAATGTCGAATACGGAGAACACAGCGAAAACTTTGTTTCAGGCTCGTCTTTTGCAATAACAAGTCCGGGAATCCCGCCAAAAGCAGGAATTATGCAAAAACTCAAGGAGAAAGAAATTCCTGTAATTTCTGAAATTGAATTAGCTTACAGAAATACAAAAACTCCTTTTATTGCAATAACCGGAACGAACGGTAAAACAACTACAACTGCTCTGGTTTCTCATATCCTGAACAGAAAATATAAAGCTCCGTTTTGCGGGAATATAGGAGTTCCTCCGACATCTCTTCTGGATGAAAATAACAACTATTTAGTATGTGAGATAAGTTCTTATCAGGCAGCAATGACCGTTGATTTTAAACCCCTTATTTCCTGCTGGACAAATTTTACTCCGGATCATATTGACTGGCATGAAGGGTTAGAAAATTATTTCAATGCTAAAGCTAAATTATTTTTGGATAAACAAGCACCGGAATATGCAATTTTGAATGCCAAAGATGAAAAACTTCTTGAGTTTTCTAAAAAATGCACCTCATCAAAAGTTTTTCTTTTTGATACGGAAGATGCTCCAAATGCTTGCTATATTAAAGATAATGCTATCTGGTATAAAACCGGCGGTCAGGAAGAGAGGATAATTACACTTGATGAATGTCCTCTTGTCGGTCATCATAACTATCAAAATATTATGTGCGGAATTATTTGCGCAGAGATTGCCGGCATGAAGAATGAAGAAATTAAAAAGGGTATTATGACTTTCAAAGCTCCGGAGCACAGACTTGAAAAAGTCAGGGTTATGGACGGAATTACATTCTATAATGACTCCAAAGCAACTAATCCGGAGGCTTCAATCGTTGCAATAGATTCATTTAACGGAGTTGACACAGCACTTATTCTGGGCGGAAGAGACAAAAATACCGACCTGACTCAGATGTGCCAATCAATTAATAAACATATTAAAACCGTATTTCTCATAGGAGAAGCAGCTCAAAGGTTTGAAGAAAACTTAAGGAAAAACGGTTTTAGTAATATAATAAATGCAGACTCGCTTGAAGAAGCGGTTGATAAAGCAATAGAACTTAAACCTGATGTAGTATTGCTTTCACCTGCCTGCGCAAGCTTTGATATGTTCAACAGTTACGAACACAGAGGAGAAGTTTTTAAAGAGTATGTCTTATCAAAATAGCGAATTTCAAAGCGAAAAAATAAGTACTCAAAATATGCAATCAGACAGACCTCTTTTGATTGCGGTAATTTTCCTTGTTGTAATCGGACTGATGGCAATATTCTCGGCAAGCGCACCTAAGTGTATTGAAATGGGGCTTAATCCGGCAAGATTTCTTATTCAGCAGCTTTTTGGCGCAGTTATCGGATTTATCGGTCTCCGCTTTTTATCTAATTTCCACTATAAAAAATTAATGACTTACACTCTTCCGTTTGCGGCATTTGTAATAATAATGCTTATTCTGGTAAAAGTAGCCGGTGTAACGGTTAACGGTGCTCAAAGATGGATAAATTTAGGACCTCTGAGCCTGCAGCCGTCAGAGTTTGCAAAACCTGTCGTCGTAATGCTTCTTGCGGGAGTTTTCTACAGAAATACGGATATTTTTGACGGGAATAAAATGGCAACCGCATTTATTCCTATACTTATAATGATGGCGCTTATTTACATGCAGCCAAACTTAAGTATGCTGCTGTTATTACTTTTTACTTCCGTTGCAATTTTTTTATGCGCCGGAGGTTCAATTCAATTAATACTTTTCGGCGGTGCTTGTTTTATACCTCTGCTTTTACTAAAAGGTTTGAGAGGATATCAATCCGCACGTATTACAACCTGGCTCCATCCGGAAGCAGATCCATTAGGTGCCGGCTATAATATTATTCAATCCCTTGTAGCGTTTGCATCAGGCGGACTTTACGGGGTAGGATACGGAAGCTCAAAGCAAAAACTGGCATGGCTTCCTGAAGCCCATACAGACTTTATATTTGCCGTAATCGGAGAAGAACACGGGTTTATAGGATGTCTTTTAATAGTTTGTCTTTTCTGGACAATTTTACAAAGAGGTTTCCTGATTGCTACAAAATGTCAGGATATGTACGGGAAACTTCTTGCACTGGGATTAACATTCTCAATATGTTTTCAAGGATTTTTAAATATGTGGGTTGCAAGTTCTTTTGTTCCCGCAACCGGGGTCCCTATGCCGTTTATCAGTTACGGTGGATCTTCTATTATGGTATCATTGTGGATGGTTGGAATTTTATTGAATATATCAAAAGATAACGTGAAAAGGATAAGGAATTATACAAATGTCAGAAGCATACAATAAAGTCTATTTCGTCACCGGAGGCGGAACAGGCGGACACATTTACCCGGCTATGGCTGTTGCTGATGCATTAAGCGCAGAAGGAAACAAGGTTTATTATGTCGGCAACAAAAGAAACATGGAATTTGAACTTGCTTCTAAAAAAGGGTACAAATTCCTTCACGTAAGTGTAAAAGGAATGCCGAGAGGTTTAAACCCGAAAATTTTTATCTGGGGAATAAAGCTTGTTAAAGCTGTTTTACGTTCAATGAGATATATCCAAAAATATAAGCCTGATGCTGTTTTTGCAACAGGAGGATATGTTTCAGCACCAATGATTTTTGCCTGTATCATAACCAAAACCCCTTATATGATGCACGATTGCGATGCTATGCCGGGGCTTGTTACAAGAAGGTTATGTAAAAGAGCAAAATACGTTTCACTCGCGTTTGAAAAAGCAAAGAAATTTATTCCGAATAAAAATTCAATTGTTACGGGAAACCCGATAAGAGCGGACTTTGAAACGCTTACTAAAGAAGAAGCCAGAGAAAAACTCGGGCTTGAAAACAGGCTGACTCTTTGTATCATGGGCGGCTCACAGGGTGCTAAAGCTATTAACAATACCGTAGTTGAACTTATTAAAGAATTCTCGCAGGAAAACAGACTGCAAGTAATTTTTCAAACCGGTAAGAAAAACTATGATGAAGTTATAGAGAAACTTAAACTTATTTATCCCGGCTGGGAACAGGATAAAAACCTGCTTATTAAACCTTACTTTATGGATATGGTTTCCGTATTAAAAGCAAGCGACATAGTAATTTCGCGTGCCGGTTCTTTAAGCCTTTCCGAGATCAGTGCAAGCGCTGCCGCTCCTATTCTGGTACCGTTTCCGTACGCAGCAGCAAATCATCAGAGAATCAATGCAAAATATTTTCTTGAAATGGGTGCATGTATTTATCTTGAAGATAAAGAACTTGAGCCGAATAAACTCAGAGAAACTATTCTTGAGCTTCTTGAAAATCCGGTTAAGATGAATTATCTTAAACAGAATTCATCCCATCTTGCCAGATTTGATGCAACAGCTAAAATTGTTGAATATTTAAAATCAATTGGGAAATAATTGACTTATATCGGATTGCTTTATATTACTTGCGGAAGTAAATTATTTCTAGTATACTCTTACTAAACGGAGTTTAGTGTGAAAAAGTTATCAATAGCCTTTTATTGGCACATGCATCAACCGGTATATGAAATTGAAGGTACTTATTTAATGCCTTGGGCGAGACTTCATGCCGTAAAAGATTATCTTGATATGGCATTATTTCTGGATAGATATCCAAAGCTTAAATTAAATTTTGATATAGTGCCCGCTCTTTTGGATACTATTATTGCATATTCTGACGGTGCTAATGATATTCATTCGGAACTTACAACTACGGATGTGGGTTCTATGAGCGAAGAGGAAAAATCTTTTATTCTGAATAACTTTTTTAGTTCCAAGTATGAAACAATGATCTATAAAAGTGAGAATTATAAAAGGCTTTATCAAAAACGGTTTTCAAGTGATATTTGTAATCTTGAGGACTTTTCTGAACAAGATTTGTCGGATTTGACTGCACTTTTCAATCTTGTCTGGATAGATCCGGTTCATTATAAAAGATATCCCAGACTGCAAGAACTTTGGGATAAACAATATAACTATACTCTGGAAGACAGAATTGAAATTATTAATATCCAACGCGATATTATACGTGAAATTATTCCGACTTATAAAAAATATATTGAAGAAGGCAGAATTGAATTAACAACCAGCCCTTATTATCACGTCATTCTTCCTATTCTTGCAGATATAAAAACATCTATAAAGTCTGTTATAACAACAGAAGGGCTTCCTGCCTCTCTGGGTATGTTTGATGATGCTAAAGAACAAGTGAAACGTGCACTTGATAGAATTGAAGAAGTGTTTGGGGTCCGGCCCAAAGGATTTTGGCCTCCTGAATTGTGTGTAGGGCCGAAAACATTTAATATTCTTGCTAAAGAAGGCATAAAATGGACTATTTCTGATGAATGTGTGCTTGCAAGTTCTATTAACTTTGATTTTATCAGAGATTTTAAAGGTAATTTAAATGATCCTTATCATCTTTTAAAAGTATATGAGTATCAGGGTGCACCTATTGATATAATTTTTAGAGACAGAAATATTCCTAACCTGATTAATTTTGAATATGCGGGAATTGATTCTAAAATGGCTGCGGATGATTTATTTGACAAAATTAAGGTTATTCAAAGCAAACTTCTTGTATCTCCTGATGCTTCACATCTTTTAACTATTTCACTTGACTGTGAAAACTGCTGGGAAAATTATCAAAACGACGGGAATGATTTTCTCGAGAGGATTTATTCTCTGATTGAAAATGATGATTCTCTTGAAACGGTGTTAATCTCAGACTATATAGAAAATGATAAGCATAAAAAACCTCTAAATAAAATTTATTCAGGTTCATGGATTGACAGAACTTTCCAATATTGGATAGGAGAATCTACTAAAAACAAAGCCTGGGCTTATCTTAAAACAACGAAAGATGATTTTGAAACTTTTGTAAAAGAAAACAAGCACCATTCTAATATTGAAGCTGCAAGAAGAGAACTTTTTATTGCAGAGGGCAGCGACTGGTTCTGGTGGTACGGTGAACCTAATAATTCAGGACAGGATTTTGTTTTTGATTATATGTTCAGGGAACATTTGAAAAATGTCTATATGATTCTAGGTATGACTCCGCCGGAAAAACTTGACATATCTTTAATAACTACGTATGAAATGCCGTTTAAACATCCGTCAAGACCGATTTCACCAAGAATGGACGGCTTAATTTCCAGTTACGATGATTGGTATTACTCCGGAAATATAAGTATGCTTGACGGACCTGTATATAGAGAAAGTAAAAATGTCGATAAAATTCATTTCGGATGTGATAGCGAAAATATGTATTTCAGGCTGCATATTAATAAAGGTTCCGGAGAAATCAGTTTTATTGAAAGAATTAATCAGTTTTATGTTTATATCCGTAATGCAACACGTATCGGAAACAGAGCTTATATAAGGCTGATAAGTAAAACGGATAATCCGTATCCGATTCTCAGAGAAAAATTTGAAGATGAACTAACCCTTACCCTTGTCAAAGATACTCTTTATCCTCCAAGGCTTACAAAAGTCCTGCATCCTAACATGTGGACTTTAACCAGCCCTGATAAAATAAAGATTGAATACAAAGATGTTATAGATATTACCATCCCTTTTGATACAATTGGGGTCGAAAAAGGCGAAACAATTGAATTTTTCATGGCTAATACGGATATGGGAGTGAAAAATACATATATCCCGCAGGAAATTTTGCTCTCAATGACGAGAGATTAATTTCCAAATTTTTAGTATATTCCGGAAAAAGATAAAAAGAAATCCGAAATTACATTCACAAGCATAGGCAGAATCCATATCATAATTGCGGCGCCAAAAACCGGTTTAAACAGGAAGCTTAACTGAAACACGTTTACCTGCGGTGCTGTTTTTGAAATTACCCCAAGAATTATATCCTGCCCCAATGTCGCAAGAAGAATAGGTGACGCAATCTGCAAGCCTACATACAAAACATTTGATGTTGTTTTAACCAGATAATCTATATTAATAATTTGTTCCAAAGGTATTTGAACCGCATAAATAGGAAATATCTGAAAACTTCTTACAAGAGCGTTGAAAAGCCAATACATGCCTCCGATTTGCATAAAAATAACCAGCCCGAGAAGCGTAATCATTCTGCTTAAAATTGAAGTCTGGCTGTTAGTCGTCGGATCCATAACCATCGCAGAAGAAAGCCCCATCTGAGTGTTTATCATATCTCCGCCGGCTTCTATTGCCAGAATAAGAAGCTGGGCAATATATCCGATAATAGCTCCAACAGCGAAATTAAGAACCCATAAAAGTATCGGAGATACATCTCCGGGCGGTGCTGCCGGATGTAAAACAGGGGTTATCATCATAGTTAATAACAGTGCCAACGCAAGTTTAACTATTGTATTAATCTCCCTCCTGTTAAAAACCGGCGCAAATCTTATAAATCCCAGAAGCCGCGCAAACACAATAAAACCTGCGCTAAACCAGCGTTCAAATTCCGGAAATAATATTGCTATCTGGTTTAGAAACTGTTCCACTAGCCCTCCTTTTTCCCTATTTCTCTTAACATCGGAGGCGGATCAAGCTCCTCCTCATCCTGCATCGGAGGCGGGTCTAACTTCAATATATCAAAACCTTTAACGTCTTCTATTTCAGTCTTATCAGGTGTTATTTTAATATTGAACATAACCTTTTCTTTGCCGTTTTTCAAAACGCAAACTCTTGTTTCTCCGGTTTTCAGCGGGTGAACAAAAAGCGTATTTTTTTCGTTCATAATAGTTACAACCGGATAAACATCCACTATATCATTATGTTCAATACTTATATCCGTGAGCTTTCCGTTAGTTGTAATTAAGCAATCCTCAAATGCATACGCAGGTATTGCCGATAAAAGTATTAAACCCAATAAAAATTTCTTCATAACTATCTTCCCAAAATTTTATTAGTTTCAACAAAGTTAGCTTTCGGCATAGGTGTCTGCGGAGAAGGTGTGTATTTAATCTTCTGGTTTTTATCGATATAAGGAACCTTGCCCGGATTTTTCATAATCTCTTTTACATCCGGTACATTCTTAAACGAAGAATCTTTCATCTCACCCTCGAAAGGGGTTGTGTACTTATAATAATCAGCCGGAAGTACATAATTATCGCTTTTAGGTACAGTATTAAATGCCAGTACTGTACCTTCCTGAAACAGGTTGGTCAGGAGTTTTATAAACCCCACCCCGCCTATAATGATTACCAGAAATACTGCAAAAATCTTCGGCGCGGCAGAAATGGTTTGTTCCTGAACCTGGGTTACTGCCTGAATGATACCAACCACAAGACCAATCGCCGCCGCAACAAGTACGCAAGGCATTGATATCGCAAGCATTACCATAAATCCTTTTGCTAAGTATTCAGTTAACATTTCCATTTTTTCTTTTTCAACCTTTTGTCGGGAGACATCCCATATCTGTTACTAACTTATTTTGTTTTGCCGGGTCTCCCTCTTTCGTATTCCTACCAACGGGTTCGTGCCGGGCGTTTTTTAACCTTATGTCGTGCGGCAATTGTATTATTACTGGTTCTTTGTCTCTAGAGCTAGCCGCACTCTGCTGTAAGACTTCTATATCCTTTTGTCGGGAGATCATTTATTTACCCCCTGCCCTCTGCTGCGGGACTTTTAACTTTATGCCGGGAGACATTCCGTCTTATCTACTATCTTATTTTGCTTTCCCTCCCTCTCCTTGAGGAGAGGGTTGGGGTGAGGTGTCAACCATCACTTTTTTTAACTTTCTGTCGGGAGGCATTCCGACCTGTCCTTCCTCTCCTTTCCATTTACCCCGGAGAGTGGGTATCTCAGTCACTTAATCACTTAGTCACTGTATCCGATTCACGGCTCACAACTCATGATAATAAAATTTACCCCCTCTCTCTAGTTATAACTCTGTACAAGCCCCTGTACAATTAATGCCCAGCCGTCTACCGCAATAAATATCAGCAGCTTAAACGGCAATGAAATAATTGTCGGTGATAACATAAACATACCGAGTGCAAGAAGTATATTTGCCACAACAAGGTCAAGTACAATAAAAGGTACGAAAACTACAAACCCGATTTCAAAAGCAACCTTAAGTTCGCTTAAGATATATGCCGGAGCGACTTCCCAAATCGTTAAATCTTCCGGAGATTTTGGCGGAGTCTTTCGCTTGAGTTCCACAAAAAATGCAAGATCCGACTCTCGCGTTTGTTTCATCATAAATTCTTTCAGTGGTTTTGAACCCTCATCAATTGCCATAAGCAGGTTTCCGTTCTTCTGGTAAGGAATAGAGCCGCGCTCGTACATCTGCTGAAAAACACCGCCCATTGTGTAGAATGTCAGAATCATACACAATCCGATTGTTACGATAGAAGGCGGAACCTGAACCCCCATTGCTGTTTTAAGGAGTGAAAATACAATTGTGAATCTTAAAAAACAGGTCATACAGCAAAACACAAATGGCAGTAATGAAAACATTGTCATTACTGTCAGCATTTGCAAAACTGGGTTCATATCTTTTAATACTGAATCCATCCTAATCTCCTCCCAGTTTTGTTACGGAAAATCCCGCAAAATCGTTGGCGTTTTCACTGAATCTTCCGCTGTTCATTTTAACCGCAAGGTTTTTCATAACGGAATTATATGGGCTTTCACTTTTCTTGATTCCGAGAACAGAACGGTCTATATAACTTTTTTGTTTCGGAAGAGAGTTCATTGTTTCTTGAAAACTCTTTGCAGGAATAGTTGAAAAGTTTTCCTCTTCCATTGTTGCAATTGCAGGAATTTTTTCTTCCGCTCCGCCTCTCGGGTTGAGTTTGGATATTAAAGATGTGTGTTCGGTATCTCCCGCAATAAGGAACTTTTCTTCCCCCGCTGATACGATATAAAGAGTTTTTCTTGGTCCGAGTGATATGGAATCAATAACTTTCAGGAATTTTGAATGCTTGCTTCCTCCGTTTCCGGTTGTTTTTTTGAATACCAGAAGCGCAATTACCATTATCCCTACCATCGCACATGTATAGACTATAAAATTAGTTAAATATCCCATAATACCTCTTCCTCTGATTTAATAATTAATCAAAAAAAGTCAACTAAGCGTTGTTTTCTACTTCAAAATCGCTGTAGTCAAAATCTTCCTGACCGCCCTCTTCTTCTGAAGGACTTTCAGCCGTTTCCGGAGCAGGAGTGTTTTGCGGAGCTGTATTTGAATCATTTATTGCTTCGATTCTTACTCCGAAGCGGTCATTTATTATAACAAGTTCTCCGGATGCGACAAGTTTTCCGCCGACTTTGAGCGCAATTTTATTGTCATAGACTGAGCATAAATCTACAATCAAGCCTTCTTCTATGCTCTTTAGTTCACCTAAAGTAACTTTTACTTTGTCAAACTCGGCTGTCATATCAACCTGAATACTATCCCAGAGATTAGTATTTGTATTATCCATATCGTTTCCTCCCGACATATCATAAGGTTCTATGATATTTTCATTTGGTTTTATTTTAAACTTTTGTACAATATTTTCGCATACAAGTGTCATTTCGGATGAATTACTGTTTTCAAAAAGAACAATATCCCCTATATCCAGCTTCTTAATGTCTGCAAGCGGAAATACAGTGCTTCCGACAATTAAATCCACTTCTACAAGGCTGGATGCAAAGTCTTTGTCCTCAAATCTCGGCGGTTTTTCTTCCAACGGAACAGGAGAAAGAATATCTTTCGGAACAGAAATAATGAACTTTGCTGCGGTATCCGAAGCGGCGCTTCTTACAAAGTAGGTTAAGTGCAGAATCTCGTTATAACGGCGGTTAGGTTCTATTGTAAAATTAGGGGCAAGAGTTTCGTATATAAAATCATTAAATGCCGTTACTATACGGGCTTCCAGCTCTGTAACTTCCGTGAGGTCAAAGCGTTTATTGTTTTTGCCTAAAACTTTATCAAGAATTACATTTATAGCATCCTGTGAGATTCTTATGTAAACATCATTCTTAGCATTAATTTTAACTTTGGTAACAAAGAATGTTTCATTCTGGGATAGGACGTTCATATTAGTGCTGACAGATGCAAGCTTATATTCAAATCCTTCAAAGAAGAATTCGTCTGAGCAGTTTTTTACAGCTGGTGTGAAAACTGAATCATACCAGGAAAATTGCTTATATAATTCATCAAAGAATATAGAACCTATCATACCTAACCCTTGTATTACGGAGAAAACCTCAAAATTATACAGTATCCCCTAATATATAGGTATAATAATGTATTTTTTTTATATGCACATCAACTGTTTGAAGGATTAGAGATTTTACCGTATGTTATTTGCTACAAAATAGTTTACGTGATATAATTTCGAGTATGGAAAACAACAGCGCTGAAGATTTTAAAAATCCGCCGGGGAAGAAGAAGGCTAAGAAAAAGATGACGGCACAGACAAGGCTTATTATTACTGGGCTTGTTCTCAGCACCGTCTTTATTTTCTGCACCGCTTGTTTTGCTACCTACAGCATTGATAAAAACATGAACAGTGCTTACAAAAACTTTGCACAGGTGCTTTCCAAAACTCTTGCAATTGAAGGGGTAGAAGTAACAAAAGAAGTTCCGCCTCTGGCTAAGTACGATGCTTTAAGAACAAATTCGGTTTCTATTTTAAGAAGCAATAATGACATAGCTTTTATTATTTTTAAAGATAATGATTCCAAAGTTATTTACTCAAGCAAAGATGACTATCCGGAGCAGGCTGAAAAAGCAAGAATTACCGTAAGTTCTCCGATGATTGTTAAAAACTTGAGCGACTCTGTCAATGTCGGATCAGTAACGGTCGGACTTTCCGGAAGTATAATGGATAGAATTTCCGCAACATCCAAAGTCTCTATAGCGTTTGTATTTGCGCTTGCTTGGCTTGTAATTGCGGGTATTATTTATATGAACTCTTCAATTATCACCGGTGAATTAAGAAAACTTTATCAGGGGGTTAAAAAGATTTCATCCGGCGAATTTGGCTATATGATTGATGACAAAGACGTAGATAAAGAGGTTAAAGAGCTCTACGGCGCATTTAACGATATGTCCGAAAAACTCAGCCGGTATAACGAACAGACTATTGAAAGTTTGACTTTTGAAAGAAACAAACTGGAATCCGTCTTAATGAGTATTGTTAACGGGGTTGTAGTATGTGATAACCATGATAAAGTTATTATGGTTAATAACCATGCTAAAAAACTTCTGGAAGTTGATGAAGAAGATATTGTCGGAACACAGATTCAGCAGTTCTGTGATTCAAGCGGAGAATTCTGTTTTAATGAGAAAATTGCTCAGTTCAAAGATACACCGCTGGAAGAAGAAGGCTCTCCTGTTCCTTTCAATATAACCATTGATAACAGAATTTTAAAATGTCTTATTTCGCCTATGTTTACCCGCTCAAATTCTTACGTCGGGTATATTATAGTTTTGATTGACGTGACAAAGGATGTTGAGATGGATCAATTGCGCTCTCACTTTATATCAAATGTTTCACACGAGTTGAGAACTCCTGTTACCGTTTTAAGAAGCTATATTGATACTCTTTATAATTACGGAAATGATTTTGATTTCAATACCCAGAGGGAATTCATCGGGGTTATGAATCAGGAAATTATAAGACTTAACAGAATGGTTAATGATATTCTTGATTTTTCAAGATACGAATCTCAGAATATACACCTTGAAAAAACTAAACAGAATATTATGGATATTGTGGAAGACTGCGTAAATCAGGTTCAGGTGCTTGCTAAAGAACATGATTTGACAATTTCTGTAATGAAAGAACCGGATCTTCCTGAAATCTATCTGAATGTAGACAGTATTTCAAGAGCTTTAATGAACATTTTATCTAACGCAATCAAGTATTCACCTGACGGAAAACGTATTAAAATCAGAGTTGAACGTTCACGCGACGGTGAATATGTAGAAGTAAGCGTAGAAGATCAAGGACCGGGTATTCCTGAAAAATATCAGAAGAAAATTTTTGACAGATTTTTCCGTGTGGAAAACGATACACATACTGTTAAAGGTACGGGGCTCGGATTACATCTTGTAAAAATTACTATCGAAAAACATCACCACGGACAGGTATTTGTTCAATCTAAGGAAGGTGAGGGTTCAACTTTCGGATTCAGACTCCCGATTAAACCGGCTGAAGAGGATCTTGAAGAATATATTCCTAAGAATATGCTTCCTGCTGAGAGTGAAGCTTAGTTTAGAAAGCGAATAATGAACTATTCTGATGCAATTGAAAAACTTACATCCCGCGGGATGTTCTATATTGAACTGGGACTGGAGAGGATTCAAAAGGCGCTTGAGATTCTCGGAAACCCGCAGAATGATCTGAAATGCATACATGTTGCCGGAACAAACGGCAAAGGCTCTGTATGCACAATGCTGGAATCAGTTTTAAGAGAAGCGGGCTACAAAACCGGACTTTATACTTCACCTCATATTTATGACTATACGGAAAGAATTAAAATTAACGGAGTAGATATATCAAAAGAAGACTTTGCCGCCCTCTTTGAGGAAGTAAGTAAAATAAATACCCATCTTACAGAGTTTGAAGTTCTCACTATTATAATGTTTTTATATTTTCAGAGGAATAATGTTGATGTTGTTATTTTGGAAACAGGTCTTGGCGGAAGATTTGATGCAACAAATGTCATCAAAAAGAATCTATGCTCCATAATAACGCAGATAGATTTGGATCATACGGAAAGACTCGGAAATACAAAAGAACAAATCGCTTTTGAAAAGGCAGGGATAATAAAACCGAACTGCCCCGTTATAACTTCTATGGGCTATGAATCCATAAGAGACCGGGCTGATGAATTGAATGCTATGCTTGTATTTGTTTCTCCTTTTGTGCCGCCGGATTTTATTGAAGCACTTTCTCTAAAAGGATTGCATCAGGCAGAAAATCTGGCACTTGTGCTTACAACAATTAATTATTTGTTTAAAAATATTGATGAAGAAACCATAAAAAGGGGGCTGAGCAAAGTTAAAAATCCGTGCCGGTTTGAATATTTTAAAGAAAAAAATCTTATTATAGATGCTTCCCACAATCCAAACGGTATTCAGGCTTTAAGAAATAATCTTGATTATTATTTTCCGGACGAAAACCGCCGGTTTGTGTTTGGATGCCTTAAGAATAAGGATTACGAAAAAATGATGAAAATCATTTTCCAAGAAGGAGACGAAGTTTACCTTAACGGATTTGATTGCCCAAATGCATGCAGCTTTGAAACCTTAAAAGAAAAATGTCCGGTTCAGGCAGAAAAATATACGGATGAAGTTAAGCTTACGCCTGACAAATTGAATATTATATGTGGGTCATTTTATATGATTGGAAAATTAAAATTTTAGTTCTATAATTAGATTGGTCAGAAGAGTGTAAAGGAGCAATAAATGAAAAAAGAATTGATTTTTTTAGGCCCTCCGGCTTGTGGAAAGGGAACTCAAACGAACAGATTGTCAGAATATTTAAAGCTTCCGCATATTGATACGGGCTCTCTTTTGCGGGCAGAGATGGCAAGCGGTTCAGAAGAAGGTCTGACAGCCAAATCTTTTATAGATAAAGGCCAGCTTGTACCGATTGAACTTGTTGCAAGAATTATCGGTAAAAAACTCGCAGGAGATGACTGCAAAAACGGATACGTACTCGACGGATTTCCTCGCAGTCTTGAGCAGGCAGAAGAACTTGAAGCAATCAACAAAAGAGTAGACGGAGACACTCCTGCTTCATTCAAAGCAATCTACTTTGATATAGATACCCAGATTCTTCTTGAAAGAATTATCTACCGTCAATCCTGCCCTGTATGCGGAGAAATTTATAATAAGAAATTCAAACCGTCCAAAGTAGAAAATATCTGCGACAAATGTAATGTTGAACTTAAAACAAGGGCAGACGACAATGCAGAAACCGCTAAAGCAAGATTTGATACATACTTTGAACAAACAGCTCCGCTTGTAAAATTCTATGAGGATAAAGGCGTTCTTTATAAGATTGATGCAAACGGGTCTATTGACGAAGTTTGGGAACGTTTGTTGTCGGTTGTAAATGCTTAAAATTCTAAAAGAGCGGAGATTAATTTAAGTCTCCGCTTTTAGTTTACGATATTTTGGACGGTTTTAATAAGCTAAAACCGCTTATTTCATTAATGAAAATTTACAATTTGAAAAGTTTTTACTTGTAATGTATTATTTAAAGTGAAAGACTGTGCGCGGGGAGACATGGAAAACAATTATTTTTCTCTATTGGCTAATGATGTGAAGAAGCTCTGGAACGGTTTGGACGAAGGGCAGAAACTCGGTATGCTTGCTTTATTGGTAATTACAATTGTTGCTGCTACCTTTTTCCTCTCTAAAGCAATGGAGCCGGATTGGGTTGTGCTTTATTCTGATTTAAATGAAGTTAATGCCCTTACTATTGTTGAAAATATGAAGAAAAACGGTTATCGTTATAAAGTTTCGGAGGATAAGAAAACAATTCTTGTTCCGTCAAATGTCAGAGACGAAATGAGAATTTTTGTTGCGGAAAATGACCTAATCAAAAATTCTGATACCGGATTTGAACTTTTAGATGATATGCAGCTCGGCTCAACCGATTTTAAAAATAAATTAACTAAACAAAGAATATTTCAGGGTGAAATTACCCGTGCAATAGAAAAAATTCAGGGAATTAAATACGCAAAGGTTCAGTTAGCGGAACCGGAGCGTTCAATATTTCAGGATACGGATGAAAAGCCTACAGCTTCTGTGGTTTTGGTTTTGGAACCGGGTTATAAGTTAAAGAGTGCACAGGTTAAAGCAATTAAGAACCTTGTTGCGTATTCTGTTCCGAGAATGACACCGGAACAGGTATTTATAACCGACCAGAACGGAAATAGTCTGTCTGATGAGACTTCCAAAAACTCAACAGATATGGAAAGCTTTAAATCCAATCTTGAAAAACAAACCGCAAGTAAAGTTTCTGATGTTTTGGAAAAAATTGTGGGAAAAGGAAATGTTTCCGTACAGGTTAATGCGGATATTGATTTTAATTCCGCAAAAGCTACTATAGAA
>CALUTG010000005.1 GCA_944323615.1 Candidatus Gastranaerophilales bacterium | reverse complement strand
TTCAACCCCTTCTTTTGCCTCAATAGCCTGATGTAATCCGTCAGACCATCTTCTGCCCGGCATAAGACGGCCGGTAAATTCATCAACAATCATAATTTCGCCGTCTTTTACAACGTAATCGGTATCTTTGATAAACAATTCTTTTGCTTTAAGCGCATTTAATAAATCGTGTGCATATTGTGTATTAATATCAAATAAGTCCTTACAGCCGATAATTTCTTGAGCTCTGTCAATACCGTCTTCTGTCAGAATAACGTTTTTATTCTTTTCATCAACCTCGTAATCCTTATTCTTTTCAAGCTGAGGAGCAACTTTAGCCATTAAAGTGTATGTATCTGCTGATTTTTCAACACGACCGCTTATAATAAGCGGTGTTCTTGCTTCATCAATCAAAATACTGTCAACTTCGTCGATAATTGCATAATTAAACGGTCTTTGAACGAGCATTTCTTTAGAAGATGCCATATTGTCTCTTAAGTAATCAAACCCGAATTCGTTGTTTGTACCATAAGTAATATCACATCTGTAAGCAGCCCTTTTCCGCTCAAACTCTTCTGCATCATGCTGATTGGAGAGGATTACACCGACAGAAAGCCCCAGAAATTTATAAATCTGCCCCATCCACTCGCTGTCACGCTTTGCGAGGTAATCATTAACCGTAACAACATGTACACCTTTACCAGTAAGAGCGTTAAGATAAGCTGCAAGAGTAGCAACGAGAGTTTTACCTTCACCGGTTCTCATCTCTGCGATATGTCCGTTATGGAGAAAATATCCGCCGATTAGCTGTACGTCAAAGTGGCGCATATTAAGTACTCTTTTACCTGCTTCTCTTACTGTGGCAAAAGCTTCCGGCAAGATTTTATCAAGAGCTTCTTTTTCTAAGATTCTGTCAGCTTTTTCATTGTCAGAAGTCGGGCGTTTTGCAAGGATTTCTTTAAACTCATCTGTTTTTGCTCTTAACTCTTCGTCCGTAAGTTTTTCAAACTCCGGTTCAAGAGCGTTTATATGGTCGATTATTCCTTGAATCTTTTTAACTTTTTTTTCGTTAGGGTCGCCTATAAGCTTTAATAATAAACTAATCATTACATATCCTCTCCAATCATGAAGATGTTATCATAAACATATTCAGCGGTAAAGGGTAATCACTTGACTAGAGTCTTTCTTTAGAGGCTAAATTATTCTCCAACCACCAGATTCCATTTTTTAGCATCGAATCTTATATCGGTGACTTTGATTTTAAGGGTTTTTAAATAAGGTTCAAATTTTTTCATAAGAATAATTTTATGCAGGCTTAGCTCCTGTGCAACAACAGGATTTTCACAGGCTACAACCATTATTTTGCCCGGAAGCATGCTGTACGGTTTAGATTTACCCCTGAATTTTTCAGGCAGAATTTTATCCCAGAAGCTATACAAATTTGTTTTGGTAATTGCTTTTTTTAGCTGAGGATTATCCATCATTGAACTAATGACGGATTCCACCCCTTCAAAATCTGTATAGAGAACTTTTTTCATTTATTTCCTTGGTTATTGCATTTTTGTGATATTATAATGCAATGAATTGTAATCTTGATGATATCATAAAAAGCTCAAAAAAGATATTATTATTAAGCCATGTTAACCCTGACGGAGACACGCTGGGTTCAATGTGCGCTATGTATTCCATGATTTATAACAGGTTTAAGATAAAGGCAGATATGAATATTGTATCTAACCTGCCTTATAACTACAAATTTTTACCTAATATAAATCTGGCTGAAAGATATTTTGACCAGTCTCTTGTTTATGACCTTGTTATAACTCTTGATGTTGCATCTATTGAGAGAGTGCGGGATTCAGAAATTTTCTTTAATAAGGCAAAAGTCAGAGTTAATATAGATCATCATAAAACCAATCCCGGATTTGGAGACTATAATATTATAGATCCTGATTCCAGCTCTACGGGCGAAGTTTTGTTTAATTATTTTAAAGAACATGGCTGGAAGATTGATAAAGATTCCGCAATATGTCTCTATACCGCAATAATGACAGACACTGGAAACTTCCGTTTTGAAAACACTTCTGCAAACGTATTCAGAGCTGTTGCGGAACTGGTTGAGGCAGGTGCAAACCCTAATCAGCTTTACAAACTATGCTACGAGACAAAAACAAAAAATCTTGTAATGTTTCAAAACTACTGTGTAAATAAAGCCGAATTTAAAAATGATAATAAAATTGCATACACAACCGTGTATAAGAAAGACTTAGAAAAATTCTCAGCCGGCGATGATTATACGGATGGAATAGCCGAAACCTTAAGAGCAATAGATTCAACCGAAGTATCTTTTGTCGTAAAGGAAGTTGATTCTAAAACAACAAAAGTTTCTATGAGGTCAAAACACATAGATTGTGCTAAAATATGCTCTGTCTACGGAGGCGGAGGACATACTTTTGCCGCAGGATGCACCATGAAATACGGCATTAAAGAGTCTGTTGAAAAACTACTGAAAGAGATAGAACGTGAAATTTAAAACACTAAGAAATATAGTAGAATCAGTTATAGAACATGACTATTTCGGAATGGCATCCGAAATGGGATATATGCTCTGTATAGGTATCTGCCCGTTTTTATTATTTCTTACCGCTATTTTTGGATATATAGGAAAACAAAACTTCATGCAGCCTATATTCGTTTTTATGCAGAGTATAATGCCTCATGACGTTGTAAATGTAGTAAATACCGTTTTAAACGAAGTGTTTTTCTTTAAAAAAGGCGGACTGATTGCTGTTTTAGGTTTCTGCATAACCCTTTTTCTTTCTACAAATACCGTTGCAATTGTTGCCAAAGGATTAAACAGGGCATATAAAGTTAAAGAAACAAGGAGTTTTCTCTGCTCAAGACTCCTCGCCTTAATTATGGTTTTTGTAAACATACTTGTACTGTTTTTAAGCGTTAACTTAATCGTTTTCGGTAAAGTTATAATAAAATTTTTGGTTACATATCTTGGCATGACCCAGCATTTTGCAAACATAATGTTATTTGTCCGCTGGCCGGTTGCATTTTTGACCCTATTTATTATGGCATATCTTAGCTATTATATACTGCCAGACTTTAGCGGAAACGAAAAACTCCGCAGGCACAGTGCTCTGCCGGGCTCTATTTTCTTTTGTATTTCCTGGCTGCTTGGTTCTTGGCTGTTTTCGGTCTATATTAACAACCTTCATACTTATAACTTTGTATACGGTACAATTGCAGGGTTTGCCGTAATGATGGTATGGCTTTATTACACCTCTATTTTGATACTTATTGGCGGAGAAATAAACTCACAGCTTTATGCAAAACTTGAACGAAAAGAAGAAATTATTGCAAAACGCTACGGCGGGAATAAATAAGGAAACTCGTATTATGGGCGGAGAGTTTAAAGGACAGATTATTGTTAAACTTAAAGACAGTATTAAAGATGTACGCGGGCTTACTCTTGAAGAAGCGGTAAAAAGTTCTTTTAATGAAAGTTTCAAATTTAGAACCGGAACCGTTTACGACTTTTCTCTCTTAGCTGAAACAAAAGAAGAAGCCCAAAAAAAGGTAAACAAAATTATTGAAGAATTGCTATGCAACCCTATAACGGAAGTAAGTGAAGTAATATGGGAAAAATAAAAGCCGGAATTGTTGTTTTTTTAGGTACAAATTGCGAAAAGGACACAAAACTTGCCTGTGATTTTATGGGATGGGAGAGTGAGTATATTTTTCAGGATGAAAAAATTAAAAACGGCTACGATATAATTTTCCTGCCAGGAGGTTTTTCTTACGGGGACTACGTTTCATCAGGAAGACTCGCTAAAACAACAACTGCGGTCAAGAGCCTTCCGGTAGGTAAAACTCTTATTACGGGAATTTGCAACGGATTCCAAATCCTCTGTGAAGCCGGCATTCTACCCGGGGTGCTGACTCATAACAGCTCTATGAAGTTTATCTCAAAAAATGTCGATTTAGAATTTGAAGGTAAAATTATAAAACTTCCAATAGCACATCATCAGGGGAATTATATGAAAACGCAGGAGACAGAAATATTTATGAAATACTGCGAAGATATAAACGGCTCTGATGACAAAATAGCAGGAATAATAGACAGAAAAAATAAAGTAATAGGATTAATGCCGCACCCTGAGCGGGCAATAAATACACCCGGACTAAATGACGGGATTACTGTTTTGAAAGAGTTTGAGAAACTTATTTAAACCTTACACTCAACCAAATCTTGCAACACAATTACTATTATGTTGCAGGGGTGGGGTAAATGTATTAGAAATAACACTTTCAGCTTATGGTGAGGCGGAGGGTGTATTTATCACGAAACGATAGCGGGAGGCGAAGGGGGTAAAGCTGGGAGCGTGTTTGAGGGATAAATATACCCGACCTGCCGAACAAATTGTTTAGAACTGTACAAAGCAGTTGTTGTATGATATACTTGGCAAAGTACAACATAATAGTAATTATGTTGCAGGGGTGGGTTTATTAGTAAAAAAAGGAGCTTCAAGTATGAAAAAAGCCTATACATTAGCAGAAGTTTTAGTCTGTTTGGGAGTAATCGGGGTTTTAGCTGCCATTGTTTTACCTTTAGTTAATAAATATAAACCTGATCCTATTAAGGCAATGTATATAAGTAATTACAATGCTATCCTAACAGCATTAAGAGAAATATCATCCAATGAAACAATTTATCCGCCTCGTAATAAAGGTGAAAATATTGATTATAGAACAATACCTTTATATAACATCGCAAAGATAAATTTAACAAAAAATGAAACTGTCGGAGGAAACTCCGCCAAATTATGCGAACTACTGGCAAAAAGCATGAATGCTGTAGGAGAAATAAATTGTTTGTCTTCATACTCAAGTTATTCGGATTCAAAATTTAAACCTTCTTTTGTTATACCAAATGGAACACAATACTTTGTAACAAGTGATATTGCTGATTCATCATACCAGACAGATATATATTTTGATGTAAACGGAAAAAATGGCAATAATTGTTTGTATTCAGATAATTGTAAAAAACCTGACAGGTTCAAAGTTATGGTAAATGTAGAGGGATTGGTAGTAGCCGCGGATCCAGTAGGAAAATGGTATTTGGAAAAACAAAAGAACTGGAGAAAAGAAGATATTCAAATTGCTGATGCTAATATAGATTCATCCCTTCCAAATGATTTAAAGAATTTTGAAGTGAAACCAATAGAAAAAAAAGAAGAAGCCGAACCAACCCCTCCAGAAGAGGATGAAAGCACCGGAGAAGTGAGTGAAAACACCGGAGGAGTAGGTAGTGGAGGAGAAAATAAAAGCGCCAGCTTATCAGGGTATTCAAGTTGTTTGGATGCCCGAGATATTTCCATTTGCCAAAAAGATTATGCCTATTATAAAGGAAAGTATCTGGATTTTGAATATACATCAGCTCTTCAGGATTTAAAGCTGAATATTATTGTAGAGGCTATGGGAGATGCAGCTCCTACAGATGATCTTGGAACTCAGTATATACAAAAAGTCTACAATGAGCAAACCGGAGAATATCTAGGATACAGATTAACTCAAAATGTGCTAAACAAAAATGGACAGGTTGATAAGCTTCATTCTGTGTATGATGCCAGCGGGACTTTGATAGATTTTGGCTATACTGTTCTCGGAGAATTTACAAGTGGCGGTTCGGGTCTCATGAGGTTATGTGAGGTTTGTATTGGAGATATGTCACAGAGTTCAGCCAATTCCATAGCTCAGGCAGCCTATAATAGATATTTGAAAGACAAAAGTTAGTAAATTCCATATTATTTTTATATAAACTAAAGGGCATTATATCCAGATAAGTTATATTCACCCCCTTGATAAATTTCAAAATTGTATTATAATATACATGTTCGGTTATATTTAACCGTTAATTTTGATTAAATCTCATATTATTACTTTATTTGATAGGATATTTAAGACTTAGTGAAATTTTTTATTGTGGTTAAGAGGCTTTTATTATGTATGTAAACAAGTGCATTAAGTGTGGTGCTGAGTTTGAAACAAAGAACCCCAAACGAGTAATCTGTCCGAATTGTCTTTATGCAGACAAAGGAAACGAATCTCCAGAGGAGAAACCCCTTCAGAGTTATAGTTCTTATAGCTCATATTCTGCCGACCCTAAGCCTAGAAGTTATGACAGACCTCAGCAAGGCGGTTACAAAAGTAACTACTCGCGTGATAACAGAGGCGGACAGCAAGGCGGAGGATATCAAAGAAGAGATAACAACCGCAATAATAATTTCCAGAGAAGACAGGACGGAAACAGAGGTTTCAGAAATAATTACGCTAGCGGAGGTTCTAAAGGCGGTTTCCAGCAAAAACGCAATCAAAACAAACGTCCTAGACCTCAAAAAGCTGCAAAACCATTATTAATAAGCAAAGAACAATTAGAACAAATAGAAGTATTGTACAAAGCCATGCTTCCGCTTCCTAATCCGGATGCGCATGAAGTAATCGGAGCAAAATTAGGGATTGAACCTCAAAAAGTGTTCTTCGGAATTAATCTGGTACGTCAGAAGATGATGCTCCCTAAACTTCCGTTCCCTAAACGCAAGCTGGCTATTTCACCGGATCAGCTAATGGCAATCAAGAGTTTATACGAACCATTACTTCCGCTGCCGCCGATTGGCTGCCACAAAATTATTGCAACACAGTGAAAAATGGATGAATGGCGGGTCCACGTAGGTATTAAGCTTGTTCGTGCACAGCTCGGACTTGAAAGATGGAATGAAGACCGAGCTGACAAACCTGCCGATTATATGGTTGCTAAACACGAAAAACAGGAGAAAGCTCCGGAGGCTAAAACAGAACCGACAGAAGAGATCCCGGTTCCTGCTGCGGCTGAAGAAACTACGGAAGAAGAAAAGCCTAAACGCGGAAGAAAACCTAAGAAGAAAGAAGATGAAGAATAACTTTATTTCTGTAGGAAAAATTCTTAACTTCCATGGCGTTCGCGGTGAGGCTAAACTTGGGTATTCAAAAAACAGGGAAGAGTTTTTGTCTAAACTCAAAGAAGTTTTTGTGCAAACTCAAGATGGATATAAAACTCTTTTGATAGAGAATATTCGGTTTACTCCAAAATGTGCAATTATAAAGTTTAAAGATATTAACAGTTTAAATGATATCCTGGAATACAAAGGTAAACTTCTTTTTGTACCGCAAGATTCTGCAAGAGAATTTTTGGAAGAAGATGAGTTCTTGATTGATGAACTTGTCGGACTTGATGTTTATGACGGTGATAAGATAGTCGGAGCCGTCGTAGGAGTTTCTAACAATGGAGCGAGCGACCTTTTGTCAGTTAAAACGCTCTCAAAAAATATTTGTCTTGTTCCTTTTGTGAAAGCAATCGTTCTTTCGGTTGATATAAAAAACCGTAAAATCCAGATTAACAACCTTGAGGGGCTGCTCCAATGAGATTTGATGTATTAACCCTATTTCCAGAGCTTATACAGTCCCATATGGACTTTAGTATAATGAAACGAGCATCAGAAGGCGGGATTATTGAAGTTAATACAATTAACCCAAGAGACTACTCGCATGACAAACATAAAAAAGTTGATGATACTCCCTACGGAGGCGGCGCAGGCATGGTTTTAGCTCCGCAGCCCTATGTAGAAGCATACGAAGATATGGAAAAACTCAATAACACAATTACTCTTATGATGACTCCACAGGGAGAACCATTTACTGATAAAGTTTCAAACGAACTTTCAAAGTATGAGCAGATAATCATTCTATGCGGGCATTATGAAGGTTTTGATGAAAGAATCCGTGAAATTATTAAGCCAAGAGAAATTTCTATAGGAGATTTTGTACTTACAGGGGGAGAACTTCCTGCTCTTTGTATTATAGACAGTGTATCCAGAAAAATTGAAGGAACCCTGGGGAAAATTGAATCTGCTCATGATGACAGCTTTTCAGACGGATTATTAGAATATCCTCAGTACACAAAACCGAGAGAATATCGAGGCTTAAAAGTTCCGGAAGTTCTTTTAAACGGAAATCACAAATTAATTGAAGAATTCAGACTGGAACAAAAAATCGAACGCACTAAGAAAAGACGTCCGGATTTATGGGAAAAATACAAAAACAAATAATCTATTGTATCTTCTAGATTTCAGAAAAATATATTTCCTGTATAATCCCTATGATTTTATTTAAGAAATTTTTATACTTAATTCTATCTGCGTACCCTGATAAAACAATATCCGCATGTGCTTTACAAGGTCTTATATGGACTTCTGCTTTTTTATTCGCATTTTCATAAATAAATTCCGCAGAATCTCCCAAATCGCGTTCAGCTGCTCGTACAAAGAATCTTTTTCGTTTAATATCTTCCGGAATATCTACATAAATCTTAAAATTAAATGCATCTTTTACCTTTGGGGTAAGAGTAAAAAGTTCCTCCGATATAATAACTTTTGAAGGTTTTGCAAGAGTGTGATTATCATACCTTATTGCAGTTCCGCTCATATCATATTTAGGAAGGTAAGTAGGCTTTCCGGCAAGAAGTTCCTTAATATGCCGGCTCATAAGTTCCAATTCAAGAGCTTCCGGACTGTCTAAATCATAATTTTTGGCAAACTCTGAAAAGCTCCCTGCAGCTTTTACCATATCAGAACGATCATAGTAATAATCATCCGTATTTACACGGGTGATAACATCTTCTATCCCAAACTCCGCCGCAAAAGATTCTATTGTATCAATTAAATCCATTGTAATCGTAGACTTCCCGCTCGCCGTTTCTCCCGCTATACCTATTGATGCCGGCATTTGAATTTTGCCAGAAATATATGCCGCAATCTTTTTAATGACAAAAGGATTGTAATCTAACAAAACCGAATCCGGAGTGTGAAGTTCTTTTTCAAATATTCTGTTTAAATAAAGCTCAATTTCATCACATCTTGATGATGGTTTTGTTATGTATTGTGATTTAGTTGATATATTTGAATTGTTAACTATATTTTGAAGCATAAAAACTATTCTCAGTTTTCCTTTGTTTTATTATACACTATTCAAAACAAAAGAAAAGATTTTTTTGCCGGGGGTAAATGAATCTTTACATTTGGAAATAATATCTCCAAATGTATTCTGAAATTTGGGGTAAATGAATCTTTACAACTAGAAATAAACTCCCAAAATGAGCAACAAAAATAGGGGTAAATGAATCTTTACAATTGGAAATAAACTCCCAAAATGAGCAACAAAAATAGGGGTAAATGAATCTTTACAATTGGAAATAAACTCCCAAAATGAGCGACAAAAATAGGGGTAAATGAATCTTTACAAAAGAAATAATGCCCGGGGTAAATAAAGGGAAGCATTTTACAATTGCCTAATTTACCCCATTTACCCCTTTAAAGTATTTTTCTAAGATTTTCCACCATTCTTGCAGCAGCCGGAACACGTTTAGGAACTTCTCCTACAGACAGAGTTTTTACATCCGATTCAAAACCTTCAGGAAGAATCTTACAATTTTTTAACGCAAACGGCACAAGCTTTTTCTCTCCCGGATTAAGGATACGATTTTTAGCAAAAACAGCGTCAAAATAACTTGCAAGAAAAGCCGCACATCTGTGATTTACACTGACAAAATCATCTCTTTCCACGGCAGAGACAAGCTGGTCATAGAAAGAAAACATTGCATCTTTTAGATAATTGAAATTTTTCTTAATTATATTCTCTGCAAGTTTTTCAGGATAAGGAGTATCAACCCTTTCCTGCATCTTTTTAAGCCATCCGTTTTTATCATAAAAAATTTCCGTTTTTTTAATATTATCTATAAAGCAGGTTGTGTAGCCTAAAGAAGCATTATGCTCTTCCCAGACCCATTTAATATTATTTTCAATAAAATCCGGATGCCTGTACATTATATCAATTGGTTTTCCTGAATCCCTCAAGCAAAAGACATCGCCGGTTTCAAAATTATGGTTATCTATTTCTAATTTATCCGCGTACTTTTCTGCAATTTGCCGCCTCGCTTCAACAGGAGGCTCTGATTTTCCGTAAATATAAATATCATAATCAGATTTATTATCAGCAGTATTAGCGGTTGAAGAACCGCCAAGACCTATTGCCTCTATCTCTTTTAAGGACTTATAGTCATTTACCATATTCAACAAAATGTTATAGTTGTTAATCATACGTGCCTCCTGAGATTTTATTGTAGCACGAATTTATGATATAATAATCTAACAAACGGGAGTATAAAATGTCGGATAAAAAGACTTTGGTATTAATTGACGGACACGCATTAGCTTATCGTCAGTATTTTGCATTGGAAAGAACAGGAATGAAAAATTCGGAAAATCAGCCAACCTGGGCTGTATACGGATTTTTTAAAGCAATTTTTGATCTGCTCTCCAAAATAAAACCGGATTTTATAGCAGTAGCTTTTGATGTCGGAAGACATACTTTCCGGACGGATAAGTTTGAAGAATATAAAGCAAACAGAGATGCCATGCCGGATACTTTAAGATGCCAGATTTCCACTATTGTTGAAGGTTTGGAAGCTTTTGATATTCCGATTTATACAAAAGAAGGCTTCGAAGCCGATGATATTATAGGAACAATTTCTAAAATTGCTTCACAAAGCGGAAATGAAACCCTTATCCTGACAGGAGATCAAGACAGCTTTCAGCTTGTAGATCAAGACGGACTTGTCAAAGTTCTTATCCCGACAAAAGGAGAACTTGTTGAATATGATTGGGCCAAAGTCTATGAAAAACTCGGAGTTTACCCTAATCAGGTAACGGATTATAAAGGGCTCAGAGGGGATACTTCCGATAATATTCCGGGTATAAAAGGCATCGGCGAAAAGACTGCTCAAAAACTTTTAAGCAGATATCCGCATTTGGAAGAACTCCTTGCGGATTGTGATAACATTCCGGAAAAAGCTGTCAAAGAAAAGATCTGCACCCAAAAAGAAATTGCTGTTTTATCAAAAGATCTTGCAACTATTATAAGGGACGTGGAAATTGATTTTGATATAAATACCGCAAGTGTTACATTGCCTTCTATGGCAAAAGTTTCCGCTTTTTTAAGAAAAATGCAGTTTTATACATTTATTAAAAATATTGATAAAATTCTTTCTTCTTTTAATTCGCAGTCTATTTCTACCGGAGAAAACCTGAGTCTTTTTGCGCCTCAAAAACAACAAGGCGGAGATTCTGTCCAGCAGAATATTTTTACTCAGGCAATAAAAGAAACCGTTCAAGACAGCGAGCTGGAATATGAAATCGTAAACCGCAGTTCTTTTGATTCCGCTATTGAAGATATTAAAAAAGCTGAAAGAATCGGTATCCGCTATTATTCAAAAGACGGGCTTATTGACCATATTGCAATTGCAGCCGAAAAAAATTATTTCTTCTCCAATGAATTTGTAGAAGCTCTAAGACCTATAATTGAAGATAAAAATATCAAAAAAGTTGCGTATGATGCCAAATCGGAATACCACATACTTTTAAACAACGGTTTTTCTCCTAAAGGTCTTGAATATGACGTTCTTTTGGCAAGTTATGTTAAAGATCCGAATAGAAAGCACACAATTGAAGCGCAAGCTTTAGACTTTTTAAACCATATCCTCTCGCATCAGGATGAGGGAGAAAAGTTTTGCTGCGACGAAGCTTCCACGGTTCTAAAACTATATGATTACTGGATAGAAAATCTTGATGAAAAAGAAAAGAAATTAGTATCAGATATAGAAATTCCGCTGACTGTAGTTCTTGCAAAAATGGAACACACCGGAGTTGCAATTGATGTAAACTACCTAAAAGAGCTTTCCGATTTTATGACAGAAAAGCTCGCAGAGCTTGAAGATATAATCTATCAACTTGCGGGAGGACCTTTCAATATAAACTCACCAAAACAAGTAGCAGAAGTTTTATTTGATAAACTCGGCTTAAAAACAAAAAAGCGTAAAAGCCGTTCTACAAGTGCAGAAGTATTGGAAGAGCTTGCCGCAGAGTATGAAATTTGCGATTATATTCTTCAGCACAGGAAGTTTTCTAAGCTAAAATCCACTTATACGGATGCGCTCCCTGCTCTTATAAGCAAGCGTGACGGAAGAATTCATACAACTTACAATCAGGCGCTTACCGTTACAGGAAGATTGTCTTCTTCAAACCCTAATTTGCAGAATATTCCTATAAGAACGGAAGAAGGAAACAAAATCCGCGCTGCGTTTTGTGCAATGGACAAAGAAAACTATCTTATCCTATCTGCCGATTATTCCCAGATTGAATTAAGACTGCTTGCGCATGTATCCGGAGATGAAAACCTTATTCACGCATTCACGTCAGGCGAAGATGTTCATACAATGACAGCTTCTAAAGTTTTTGGAGTTTCTTTGAGTGAAGTCACCAAAGAAATGCGAAGAAAAGCCAAAGCCGTTAATTTTGGTATAGTTTACGGACAATCCAAATACGGACTTGCTAAGAGTATCGGTATATCTAACGCGGAAGCTCAAGAATTTATTGACAAATACTTCCAGCACTATCCGGGCGTAAAAGATTATATGAATTACGAAGTTGATTTTGTAAATAAGCACGGATATGTGGAAACAATATTTGGAAGAAAACGCTACTTAGCATCAGAACTTCAGAGCCCTAACTTCCAGATAAGAGAATTTGCTCAAAGAGCTGCGATTAACCAGCCTCTTCAAGGAACCGCCGCCGATTTAATAAAAATGGCTATGATAGAGGTTGAAAAGCGGTTGGAAGAAAGAAATCTTAAAACAAAAATGATTATGCAGGTTCATGATGAACTTGTGTTTGAAGTAGCAAAAGAAGAACTTGAAGAAGTTAAATTAATTGTTAAGGATTCCATGGAACTCAATCAGCCGCTTAAAGTTCCGCTGGTTCTGGATCTTAGCTGCGGAGAATCCTGGAAAGAAAATTAGAATTGTAACTGTTTTGTAATATATTATCAATTTTTCCGAAATAAAAAACTTTCATATATATGTGTAAGTTTTATTTCAGAAAGAAGGTAATTTATGACACAGATTAATCCGGCATTCAAAGGCAGCTATACAGTTTCTTATCAGGATTTAATGAAACAGGATCCTAAAAAATTGGAAGAATACGGAAATGAGACTGCTAAAATTGTAGCCCCAAACGGTAAAGTTGAGCAAACAAACGAAGGAGTAAAAATTACGGTTCCTTTTGAAAAAGAACAGCAATACGAAGCACTCCTTGCAAAATATAACATTCAAGCTAACAAATCCGCCAACTAGCCGGCACGGAATATCCTCATCAGGTTGTTGTATTCTTCAAGATTATTTTCTTTCCTGTATTGATCAGCAGCCTTTCTGAAATATTCCATAGCTTTATCATTATTACCCATAACCTCATAAGCTATGCCCATATATTTATATGCTTCTCCTGACTCATGCCCGGCTTTCAGGTAATTTTCATAATCGGAAATTGCCTTTTCAGGGTTTGAATTTGCAAGATAAGCATAGGCTCTGTCTTTATAATAAACAGAATTCTTTTTATCTTTAAGAACAATCGTATAATCTTCAATTGCTGCATTATAATTTTTAAGGATTAATTCAAAAGAAGCCCTGTTTAATGCCGCAACAGAATCATTCGGAGCAATTTCCTTAAGATCCATTAGCACCTCAAGCCCTTTTTCCGCCTGTCCGGTTTTCATATATAGCGTAGATAAACCGTTATAAGGAGCTGTAAATTTAGGATTTATATTTATAGACTTTTGATAGGCAAAAGCTGCTTCATTGAATTTTCCCATCTCCATTAGTACATTACCGCGGTTATTATATAAAGTTGCATTATTCGGATGTTCCGCAATACAAGCATCAATTACCCCCAGGGCATTATTATAATCTTTATTACGGATATAATTCATTGCAGTCTGTCCCAAGGTCTGCATATTACACTTTGAAGGTTCAGCATAACTATTAAGCTGTATAAACCCAAAAGCAGTAATAAAAACTAAGGCAACACCAAAATATTTTTTATTCATAAAAGCAACATCTCCATTCTATTCATATCTTAGCGCATCTATAGGATTTAGTAAAGAAGCTTTGTAAGCCGGATAATATCCGAATCCTACACCGACTAAAGCAGAAAACCCCAAAGACAATATAATTGAAAAGAAAGAAATTGAAATTGTCATAGTAGGTGCAAAAACAGTAATCAGATTTGCACCTATTATACCGAATGCAACTCCTATCAAACCGCCAATCATTGACAAAAGGAATGATTCAATAAGAAACTGCCAGCGAATATCTTCAACCTGCGCCCCTATAGCCATTCTGATACCAATTTCTTTCGTTCTTTCCGTTACAGATACAAGCATAATATTCATAATTCCGATTCCGCCGACAAGAAGCGAAACCGAAGCAATTGATGCCAGTAGAATTGCAAATGTCTGAACGGTAGATTTCATTTTTTCCTGAAATTCGGCAGAATTTCTAATTTCAAAATCATTTTCCTGATTTTTACCAATATTATGCCTTGTAATAAGAATTTCGGTAATGTCCTCTATTGTTTCATTCAGGCTGTCGGAATCATATCCTTTAACCAGTATCATATTAACAGTTCCCGGAAAATCAGTTCCAAAGACTTTTTTCTGAGCCGTAGTTATCGGAATCATTATTAAGTCATCCGGATCAAACGGTCCGGATTGACCTTTACTTTTAAGTATGCCTATTACCTTAAACGGAATATTTCCAACTCTGATCTGCTTGTTAACCGGATCAACATCTCCGAACAGCTCTATTGCAACTGTTGCACCCAAAAGGGTAACTTTTGCGCTATTTTGCATATCCTCCGGAATAAATTTTCTGCCTGACTCTATTTCATAGTTTTTAATATACAAGTATGCCGGTTCTACTCCATAAACAGTTGTAGACCAGTTTTGATTTCCGTAAGTGAGCTGCTGGGCTTCAGATGAAGCTGTTGAAATAGCTTCAATACCTCTTGCCATTTTCTTTATGGCAAGAGCATCCTTTGAAGTAAGGGTTGGTTTGGTACCCATTCCCATATGCACCCCGCCTGATTTAGCAGAAGCAGAGCGAACTGTCAGAATATTTGTTCCCATTGATTCCATATTCTTAGTGACCTGTTCACTTGCACCCTGCCCCACTGCAAGCATTATAATAACGGCACTTACACCGATAATTACACCTAAACTGGTTAGTGCGGAACGAAGCTTATTCACTCTGAGCGAGTTAATCGCCATTTTTAATGTAGATTTAAAATCTATCATAAACAGCTTTCCTTGGCTTAATTATTACTATTTTATCCTGCCGGAACTTTCTGCTGCAAGCAAGTTATCACAAATATTTGTCTGAGGAACATAATCATACTCAGGCATTGTGATTTTATTAATAATTTTTGAACGTTTTTTACGGAAAAGCATATCAATAAAAGCTTCCAAACGGGTAACAAATCCGGCTTCACCGGTATGTTCATCAATTGTCAGAGATAAAAGAGGCTTACCAGCTTCTTTAGCTTTTCTTGCAATTCTTTCTATCATAAGAGAGTCCGGACCGCAGCCGAAAGCATTTAGCGTAATAATTCCGTCAATTTTATTATCTTTAAGATAGTGTCCTGCAGTACCGGTCATTTCATATTCATTAGCCCAGTATCTGTGCTGGCCGAGAGATGCAATACCTTCTTCCATCTGTTCATCCGTAAGCTGAAGCGAAGTAAACACTTTCACTTCCATTTTTTCAAGCTTGTCAAAAATTTTCATACAAGCTCTGTCATCATAAATATTATACCCGTGAGAAACCAGTGCAACATTTATAGGCGCAGAGTTTGAAGGGTTTTCTATAAAGACCTTGCCTTGAAGCGCGTAATTAATTGCTTTTTTATAGCTCATACCGGCTCTCATCATAACAAGAAAATTATTATAAACCTTCCATCCTTGTTTTGAAGCTTTTTTAATTGTTTCAAAATCAGTAATCCCAAAAGGCTTTACAGCTTCTTCAAGAAAAGTATACAATCCCTGATTTTTAGCTGATTTATCAAGTGTTGCTTCTATTATTCTGAAATCACCCTTCACAACATTTCTGACCAAATCAGGGAGTCCTCTGATTTTAGAACAGTTGTAAATTTTAGGTGCAACTGATTGAAGCGACGGAACAAAAATATCTTTAACTCCTTTTTTAATAAGATTAAGAATATGTCCCAGATATATTTTTATAGGCAGGCAGGTTTCAGTTACAACAAGTGCGGAACCTTCTGACATAGTTTCTTTTGTCGTAGGATCCGAAAGGATAATTTTAAAACCCAAACTGCTGAAAAAGCCATACCAGAAAGGATAATTGCTATAAAAAGACATTCCTCTAGGTATCCCTATAACCAGTTCCTGTGTATTTTCTGCTGCCATATATTATTAACTTCCTTAAAATTTGTAACACAACCTTAATAGTAACTCAAAAGAAGATTTTTGTCACGAGAAATTGCAAAAATGTTAAGCAGCTGTTATAATTGAGTCATGAAAATACTGGGAATTGACCCCGGCATGGCTATTGTAGGCTATGGAATGATAGAAATTAATGCCGGAGAAGAAGAGATAAATTTAATAACATCAGGCTCTATTCAGACTGATAAAAAGCTTTCCGATTCAAAACGGCTTTTAGAAATTTCAAACGATTTGGCACAGATTTTAGAGATGTACAATCCAGATTGTGCTTCAGTTGAAAAGTTATTTTTCTTCAAAAACCAGAAAACAATTATCCCTGTTGCAGAGGCAAGAGGAGTAATATTATCCGTTCTTGAAAAATATAACATTCCTGTATATGAATATACCCCGATGGAAGTAAAACAGGTTTTGACCGGATATGGAAGAGCCGAGAAAAAAGAAGTTGACAGAATGGTAAGACTAGCACTGGATACGGATGATTTACCAAAGCTAGACGATACAGTTGATGCAATAGCAATAGCCATATGTCATTCAAGAAGTGTTTAGAATTATAGAATAAGCGGGTGCGGGTTGTTTCACAACCCGCACCCGCTAAATTTAGTTCTGTATTAGATTTTATTCAATCTTGTAGTTTTCACCTCTTAGCCGAGACCTTATCTACGTGCGTAGCATTGAGCCCAATACCGACAATGCATTAGACTTTAAGGAGTACTCGGAGTATATAATTCGTCTTGTAGTTTGACTATTGTACTCCGTCCCTTACCTACGTGCGTAGCACCTAGTCGTCAGCGTGACCTGCAGTACCTAATACATCTCTCATTTTGTGCATAACCATTTCTTTAACAGCGGTTCTGCCTGGTCCCATGTATTCACGAGGGTCAAATTTTTCAGGGTGTTCAATAAAGAACTCTCTGATAGTAGCAGTCATAGCTAATCTCAAATCTGTATCAATATTAATTTTAGCTACACCGTGTTTAGAAGCGTAGTTAAGCATTTCTTCAGGAACACCTTGAGCATCAGGTAATTTACCGCCAAACTGGTTGCATTTAGCAACAAATTCTTTCGGAACTGAAGATGAACCGTGAAGAACTAATGGATAGTCATATCCGACAACTTCATTAACAGCTTTCTTAATTTCAGCGAGTCTTTCAAAGTCTAATTTAGCTTCGCCTTTGAATTTGTAAGCACCGTGTGAAGTACCGATAGCAACAGCTAAAGAATCACAGCCAGTTTCTCTAACGAATCTAGCAGCTTCTTCTGGATCTGTGTAAGTTGAATCTTTAGCGTGAACTTTAACATCGTCTTCAACACCTGCTAATTTACCTAATTCAGCTTCAACTGAAACTCCTCTTGCGTGAGCATAGTCTACAACCTGTTTAGTAAGAGCGATGTTTTCTTCAAGCGGGAATCTGCTTCCGTCAATCATAACAGAAGAGAAACCGCCGTCGATACAAGCTTTACAAATTTCAAAATCAGCACCGTGGTCTAAGTGAAGAGCGATAGGTACAGTTGTAGTAGCCAATGCTGCTTCAACAAGCTTGATTAAGTAAGTTTGGTTAGCGTATTTTCTTGCACCTGCTGAAACCTGTAAAATAATAGGTGATCTTGTTTCTTCAGCAGCTTCAGCGATAGCCTGAAGGATTTCCATGTTGTTAACATTGTAAGCACCGATAGCGTATCCGCCGGCTAAAGCTTTTTTGAACATCTCTTGTGTTCCAACTAATTTTCTTTCACTCATGTGAGTTCTCCTTCTTTTTCTGTAAAAATTCTTTTACGATTTAAAATTACATCAAAAATAAGAGTTTTTCAAGAGCATAGAGCGGGGCGGAGAAAGAAATCTATATTAATTTTTCTACATCCAATATAGTTTTTAGTTTAAGTGCGTAAATATTTGTTTTGCCGAGAAGCGAAAGTTTTACCGCATCCTTTTCAGTTGTAACAAGATTTCCTTCAACATTTTTAATATCATCTAAGGTGTATTGATGATGATCATCAAAAGTTATTGTTTCTTTAACTTGATAATCTTTTAAGAATTGGTAAAACTGTTCCGGCTGCCCGATTGCGGAGAGCGCAGTTATCTCTTCTCCTTTTTCTAAATGTTCACCTGTAACAATATTGTAGACATAATCCGGCTCAACTTTGCAGAGGATAACGTGCCCTCGCCCTGCGGGAGAGGGTTGGGGTGAGGGGGCAGTATTTTTGAAGAACTTTTTCTCCATTATTTTTGCAAGCTTTTCTGCTCTGGTGTGATCAATATTTTTACTTACTATAACAAGTTTATCCACCCTTTTAAAACCTTCAGGTCCCTCTCTTAGCGGTCCTGCAGGCAGAAGGTTTTCATTTCCGAACATTTTTTCGGAATCTACAAGTACAATATCTAAATCCCTGTGGAGTTTTCTATGCTGGAATCCGTCATCCAGAATTATTCTTGTAACGCCAAGCTCTTTTATTGCATATTCTGCGGCTTTGAATCTGCTAGAACAGGTTAACACTGCGCACATATTCAGATTAACAGCGAGCCAGTACGGTTCATCTCCGGCCATATCAGCTTTGTAATATAAATTAATACCATCAGATATTACATTTACCTTTTTGTTGTCGAGTTTTCCGCCATAACCGCGTGAAATAATTGCGACCCGTTCTCCTTTATCTACAAAATATTTTGCAAGCTCCGCTACCACAGGAGTTTTTCCGACCCCGCCTGTAGTAAAATTGCCAACAGAGATTACATAGGCATCAACTTTTTTAGGTTTAATTATACCTTTATCGTATAAAAAGTTCTTAAAACCGCTTCCCAGCCCATAAAAAACAGAACAAAACTTAAGGAGATTAAATAGAACTCCTTTCGGATCTCTTGTATAATGAAGTTTTGTTATTTCTGTTTTAAGGTTCATTTATACTCTTAAATCCCTTCGACCATAGCCTTAAACTTTTCAAAGTCTTCTATTGTATCAATCCCGACCGGAATATTATCTACAATTGAGACTTTTATTTTCATCCCGTTTTGGAGTGCTCTTAATTGTTCAAGGCTTTCAGCTTTCTCGTAAGATGCTTGAGGAAGTTCCGTCATCTTGAATAACGCGTCTCTTTTGTATCCATAAATACCCAGATGCCCGTAAAACTTCCAGCCTCCGTTTGCTCGTTTTTCAGCCTTGTTTTCTTCATCTACTCCGCGCTCAAAAGGAATTTTGGAACGGGAAAAATACATTGCGTAGCCATTTAAATCAAAGACACATTTGACTAAATTAGGATTATTTATCTCATCATCTTCTTTAATTTCGCGAACAAGGGTTGAAATATCGGCTTTATCGTCAAATTTGACCCCTTTTATTACAAGCTCTATGTTTGCTTGTTCTATTAAAGGCTCATCCCCTTGAAGATTAATTATATACGCAATCTCTGGATGTCTGCGGGCAACTTCAGCAATACGGTCGCTACCGCTTTTGTGATCGGTTGAAGTCATTTCAACTTCTGCCTCAAACTCTTTGCAAGCATTAAAGATTCTCTCATCATCAGTCGCAACAATAACCCTGTCTACATAAGGACACGTTTTTGCTTTTTCCCAAACCCACTGAATAATTGGCTTATCATTTGCTTTTAAAAGCGGTTTGCCCTCAAGTCTTGATGATCCGTATCTTGCCGGAATTATTATTGCTGTCTGATTCTCACTCATAACTTCCTCTTTTACTTGGTTGCATTAATAAATACTGCGTTGGACTTCAACTGTATTTCACGCCCGGTAAGATAGTTTTGGACGTCCTGCATATATTTATCAACAGTCTGCTCGTCAAAATATTTCAAGAACCTTTCTCTTGTACTAGGCTGATCAGGAGAAGGCGGATTTACAAACCATTCTTTAACCATATTCGACTGAACTACATATTTTGACTGCACAGCCTGAACACGGACTTCCGGTATAGAAAATCCTGCAATCTCAAGATTTGTCTTAAGAGTACTTTCGTCAAAGTTACAGAGAGAATCCAGCGGATTTTCCATAAGTTCGTTCTCAACCTTTTTAAAATCCTCATACTTTTCAATATAAACAGGATCAAGGATTTCCCAATACCTTGTATTAGATCGGATAATAGGTTCAAAAGCACAGAACTTTCCGCCCGGTTTAAGCACTCTGTATACTTCACTTATTGCAGGCTGTTTATTAACAATATGAACAAGAACGGATCTCATCAATGCCTTGTGAACGGTGCTTTCAGGAAGTGCAATATGCTCACAAGGGCACTGAATCATCTCATAACCCGTTGTAATTCCTGCATCATCAAGAATTTTTTTGCAGTCATCTAAACAATCCTGAAACTTATCGGAGAAAATCACCTTACCTTTACAGTCCTGCATTTCAAGAGCCTTAAAAGCAAGAAGACCTGTTCCTGTACCAATATCAAGAACAACATCATAAGGTTTAATTTCCGCATAGACAAGTATTACATCTCTTACCGCTTCCAGCCAGCGTGTAGTTTGCTCAACCATTTCCGGTGTCTGACCGGCAAATCTGTTTTTCTTAAGCCATTCAGTCCAGTTCTTGCATATCTCGCTCATTCTTATTCCTCCCGGGATTGTACCTGATAATTATACAATAATTTTCCCCTTAAATCTACCTTATATAAAAATCTCCGATAGAAAGAGGATGCTGCAAATCATCAATAGAAAATACCTGCATTACGTATTTACCGGGAGTGTACAGAATAAAATAATCTGAATGGTAGTACCGCTCATCTTTCATTAGTCTGAAATCTTTTGTCCTTACTATCTCTGCTCCTCCGGTCGGAGCTAAATCAGTCATTTTAAATATCTGAATACGAATATATTTATTCTTCATTTTTTTAGGAGCAATAAAAAGGTAATAAACTTTTTGTCCCTCTCTAAATATTTTCTCGTCGCTAAGCGCATTCTCCCTTGTTATAGGCTGAGTATTAAATAAAATTATCCCTCTTTCGTATACACAACCGCACAAAAAGATTAAAGATATTATTGCAAGCAGAAAAAGTTTGCGCATTATTTATTTTCCAAATTCTTAATTCTCTTGTTTACAAGGTTAAGCATTTTCTCGTCAGTCTCAATTCCGGTGTATAAGTAATAATACTCAAGGGCTTTATCCGGCTGGTTTTTGAGTTCATAAGCCATACCGATTGAGTAATAAGCATAAGGATATTCAGGAGAAAGGCTGATAACCTTTTCAAAGCATTTTATGCTTTCATCATAGTTCTTCTGGTTAGCATAGACCAAACCTTTATTGAAATATGCATCCGTATTATCTTTATCGAGTGTGATTATTTTGTCATAAAAACTTATAGCTTTAGCGTTATTCCCCATAAGTTTATAGATATTAGCAATTTTCAGCATTGTAACTTTATCAGACGGAACAAACACTACAGCCTTGGTAAAGTAATCAACAGCTTCTTCGTATTTTTGCTGTCTGTAAGCATCATCACCTTTCTGGATAAGCGTATCATAGGTTGCAGCCTGCTCGTTGTCAATCTGCGACTCCGGAGTATTTTCTTCAACAGCCTCCGTCACAACCGGTGTGATAATTGATAACTCAGGTTCAGGCAGCTCTGCTGTCTGCGTAATAGATCTTTTTATAACATCTTTGTATTCTTCTCTAAAGGTATTGAGTTCACTCACATAAGCAGTATTAGAAGGGTTTAAAGAAACTGCTTTTTCGTAAGCAGCGAGAGCAATATCAGTACAGCCCATTTTGGCATTTGCTCTTGCGTATCCAAAATATGCCGAAGCTTCCTTGTTATTAAGTTCTATCGCATCTTCAAAATACAAAATGGCCTGACCATAATCCTGCTTGTCGTACAAATCATAGCCATAGGCAATAGATGCTGCCGTCAGGTTTTCTTTAATCCTGTCATTAGGCTGTTTCTCTAAAAGTTCTTTATAAATTTCTATCGCGGCTACATAATTATGCATAGCATGAAGGGTTAAAGCTTTATTTGCAAGCAGTTCCGGATTGTCGGGTTCTGTTTTTAATGCAAAATTATAAAATTTCAAAGCGTTAGAATAATCTTCTTTTTTATGATAACTCAATGCTAATTCTTTTTTTGTCTCCACATTTGAAGAATCTTTGGAATAAGATTTTTCGAAGTTAAAAAGTGCCAGCTCGTTGTTATCAAGTTTTTTATACACGAGGCCTAAATTTAAATATGCATTTGTATCCTCCGGAAACGCAGCCAAATACTGTTTGTATTGTTCAATAGCTTCGTCATTTCTGCCCATATTACCGAGAAGATTAGCATAATCGAACCTAAGAGCAGTAAGTTTCGGATTAATCTCAAAAACTTTATTAAAAGTTTTTAGAGCTTTCTCATTTTCATCTATGTTCTGATAAGACAGAGCAAGTTTTGCAAGAATAGCTTCATCCTCTGTATCGTTTTCAAGAGCTTTTTCAAGCATTTCTGCAGCTGCCTGATACTGTTTTGTATCAAATAAAACCATACCGTAGTTTTTAAATTCTTTAAATGCCGACGGATACTGTTTATAAATATTTGAATAAATATCACAAGCTTTTTCCGGCTGATCAGACAAATAGTAAACATTTGCAAGGTTCTCACTGGCTTCCATATGCTCAGGATAAGCGCTCAAGAATGTATTATAATATTCAATCGCATTTTTATAGTTTTTTCTGAAATACTCGACATTCGCAAGATTTAAATAGTTATACTTATACTCGGGGTAAATCTGCTGGGCTTGGTTGAAGGCATTATAAGCATTTTCATAATCCCCGAGAGTTTGCAGAATATTCCCCATGCTTATATAAATAAATGCATCATTCGGTCTTAGTTTAATAGCTTTTTTATAAGCCCCGAGTGAATCCTGATATTCCCCGATATCTGAATACAATCCGGCTATTTTAGTATAAAGCATGGCATCATCGCCATTAATCTCTAATGCTTTTTTAATAATCTTAATAGCATTTACATAATCGCTTTTATACTCATAAGCACAAGCCTGCTGGTAAAGAGCGTGTGCCTCTTTAGTCATCTTAGCTTCTGCTCCGTTAATTGATAACACGGCACACAAAACCAATAACGGAAGATATAATTTTTTTCTATTCATAATCAATGCCCTCAAAAGTATTTTATCAAAAAAATAAATAAAACAACAGAGCGGGATGTGACTTAAAGTCACATCCCGCTCTGAATATTTTCATTGGTTTATGAATTAGAACATTAAACCGGCTTCTCTTGCAGCTTCTGCTAATGCAGCAATTCTGCCGTGATAGAGGAAACCGCCTCTGTCAAATACTACACATTCAATACCTGCTTTTTTAGCCTTTTTAGCAATAGCTTCACCGACAACTTTTGCAGCTTCGATATTTCCGCCATGTGCTAATTTTTCTTTAAGGTCTTTGTCAACAGATGATGCAGAACAGATAGTTACATGTTTTTCATCATCAATTAACTGGGCATAGATGTGTTTTGTACTTCTGTATACAGCCAGTCTAGGGAATTCAGAAGTTCCTGAAATTTTGACTCTGATAGACTGGTGTCTTTTTTGTACTTTTGGTTTTCTAATTTCTTGTTTAATCATTTGGTTTTTCCTTTCTTTTACCCAAACTTGCTTGATACCACTCAAGAGTTTATATGGGCTTGTATTATTCTTCCGGCTCTTCCGCCGGCGGTATTGTGGTGTTTCGTCCTCCAAAGACTTACACTTCTGCAAGTCTTTTCGGTCTTCTCACCGGCTTACGCATGGGATCCTGAAACAAGTTCAGGAATAATCTGATATTTACCCCTACGTAGCGTTCGCACTTGCTCCCGCAGGAGATCCTGAAACAAGTTCAGGAATAATCTGATATTTACCCCTACGTAGCGTTCGCAAAGCTCATGCACGTCTATCTTACTTTTTACCAGCTTTACCAGCTTTACGTCTGATGTATTCGCCTTCATATTTAACACCTTTTCCTTTGTAAACTTCAGGAGGGCGTTTGCTTCTGATGAATGCAGCAACATCACCGACTGCTTGTTTATTAGAACCTTGAACCGTAATCTTTGTGTTAGCTTCTACACTGAGGGTAATACCTGCAGGAGGAGTAATAATTACAGGGTGAGAGTAACCGAGAGCCATGTTAAGGTTAGAACCTTCCATGTTAGCACGGTAACCAACACCAACGATTTCTAATTTCTTTTCAAATCCTTTAGAAACACCTGTGATTGCGTTTGCGATCAATGTTCTGAAAAGACCGTGTAAAGCACCGGTTTTTCTGTCATCGGAATTTGTTTCCACGATTACGTGGTTATCAGCAACAGAAACCTTAACTTCATCTCTAAAAGTAACAGATTCAGTACCTTTAGGTCCTTTTGCCGTAAATACATTACCTTCGATTTTTACTTCAACACCTGAAGGTATTTCAATAGGTTTTTTACCAATACGTGACATATCATTTTCTCCTTTTTAGTTACTACAGGCTTTTCTGCCAATTGCACCTGTATTAATTGTGTGTTCTGTTTGGTAGTAAGTTGGGTTGACTATTATTCCGTAAGCTCCGGAAACAAATTCCACTGCTGTCCATGATAATTTGTTTCGTCATGCTGAACTTTTTACATCAGGCGGAACAGTTTGACACTTGTCCTACTAACTATATTTACCCCTTCAGCATCTTATCAGTTTGGCACTTTACTTGATTTCCGGTAAGATCCCGAAACAAGTTCGGGATGACATTTATATAGTTTTACCCTTTTTCTATTTGCGTAGCACTACCATACGTAGCAGAGAACTTCCCCGCCGAGGTTTTCTTTTCTAGCCTTACGGTCAGTTAAGAGCCCTTTGCTGGTAGAAACAACTGCTATACCCATACCGCCGAATACCTGCGGAAGGTTTTTAGCTTTGCAGTAGCTTCTTAAACCAGGTTTAGAAACTCTTTTCAAGTTAGTAATAACCGGTTTGTTAGCTTCATCATACTTGAGTTCGATTGTAAGGAACTTGAAGTGTCCGTCAACTCTTTCTGAGTAGTCAGTAATATAACCTTCTGATTTCAAAAGCTTTGCAAGAGCAACTTTCAATTTAGAAGAAGGCATTTCTACTGACGGGTGAGAAACGAGGTTTGCGTTTCTGATTCTTGTTAGCATATCTGCTATCGGATCTGTGTTCATATTTTCTATCCTTTTTGTCTTGCGGGTGGTTGATTTGGTATAAAGGAACAGATGTTGTGCGGTATAAATAATACTGTGACCTGCATCACCACCCGAAGCACTTTTCGCTGCAATCAGCTATTTACATAAAACGGGCTTTTAACCTATTACCTTTGCACCATTTCCAGCACCCTTGTACTCGTTCTTGCCGGATTAATCTTTGCTCATTGAAAGCGTATTCCGGCAGTCAACATAAGTTATTATATTTAAAATAAAATTTAAAATCAACAGAAAAGTAAATATTTGTAAAGTTTTATTCTTCCGCTCTTAAAAGAAGAACTGCGGAGTTAAGCTCGTCAAGCAGGTATTGAAGCTGCTGCTGAATATTTTCAGGGTTATAAATAGAGCCGGATTCTTGATAAGCAAGATAGCGCTGGTATGTTTGTGCCTCTCGTCTAAGCTGGGCGATTGATTTAACATAACGGTTTATTTCTTCCAGTTTTCTGAAGGATTCATAATAACTTTCCGGCTGACCCTCGTATTTTTTCATAAGATTATCAATATTCATTGAAAGAACGTTAGCTCTTGTAACAAAAAGCTGGATATTTCCGTTTTCTTCAATACAATCCATGAGACGCTCAATCATCGGAATTATTTCGTTAGCATCGGTCAGGTATTTTGAAGTTTTATCTTTTTTCTGAATTATGTTTATAAACGCCGGGTTATCGATTGGAGCCGGTTTTAACTCGGATGGATCATTAAATCCGTCTTGAGACTCAAATATCGGGGTAGTGACTTTTTGTTCTTTCTTTTCGAATTTCTTGTTCAGGTTTGGCAGAGTTCCCGCATAACCTTTTCCTTCAAGCTCCGCTTCAAGCGCCTTATCCTTTTTGTTCCACCATAAGAAGGCATAACAAGGGTTTGAAAACGCAACCAGAATCAAAAATACAATAAACTTTTTCATATTAATATTATAGTCATTTTATTCCAAAAGGCAAAGAGGGTAAATAAGAGGTGAGGGAGAAATAAGGGGGAGAATGGTGATGTTGACAAAATATATGAGTGATATTATACTGAAAGTGGACTTTGTTTCGATATATCGATACAAAGAGGAGGCCGAATTGAAAAACAACTCTCTTAAACTGAATAAATCTTGGTGGTGCAGCTAGTTTAGCTGCCTGTAGTTTTGTGGATTTATTTAGTTGAGATTCGGGCAGCAAAATCCTGAAAGGGTTTGTCTGCTCTAAAACTTGTAAAAAGTTAACGATTGTAAACATAATCCTTCAGGAAAGTCAATTTTCAGGTTTCACAAGTTTTAAGGATTTGGATTATGTCATCAAATAACAGCAATATGATTAATAGATTACCGAAGGCAATACAGCCTGCGGCAAGGTTTGTACGGCACCAGGAACAGGCTGCCGGACTTTCCACTTCCCGTTTTATACAGGATGTTTCAACAAGCTTGCTTCCCAAAGTTGTATTCGCACGCAGCCTTGCGGATTTAACAGAAACAACTTTTGTTGAGGTTTCTGAAGAAATTCTTATGTATTTTGTTCCGGCAATATTGGGTGAAAAAATCGCAAGAAAGATTTTTTCCAAGAAACTGCCAAACAACTTAAAGTCAGCAGTTGCAACACCTGCAGTTGAGATGTTAAAAAAGAAAAATTCAAAAGAAGTTTTACCGGTAAAAGCTGCAATCGCATTGATGGCAATGGCAATCCCGCTTACAGAATTTACACTTAATTATTTTAAAAATTTGATGACATTAAAAGTTTTTAAGAAGAGTAATTTTAAAAACATTGCGTCTCTGGAAAACACAAAAGAAGATGAGGCACACCAGAAAAAAGTAGAAAAAAGCGCAAAAAGGCACATCGGGCTTGCAGCATCACTTTATGCCGGATGTCTCGGTATGGCGGCGCTTGTTGCAACAAAAGGAAAAAATTCTAAAGTGCTTCAAAAAGTCTCCGAGTTTATTCTCGCTCCGGGCTCTGTTTTGTTTAAGAAAAATAACAGGGCCAAAAATTTCTTTAACAAGTATTGTTCAATGGACTTTAATAACCAGAATGGGAAACTTGTTTTAAGTAAAGGACAGCTCACAACAAGTGTAGTAATAGGCGGTATGGGATATTTTGGTGCATCAGCAGACAGAGGAAAAGAAAACCTTAAGGAGACTGCAACAAGATTTCCGCTGGTAGGACTCTACGTAATCACAGGAAGCGAACTTGTTGAAAAAGGGTTCAAAAAGCTGCTTCAAAAAGGGGGAAAATGTAAGGATTTAATTAGAAAAGATTTATCCGTACCTAAGTTTGATGAGCTTGGAGACCTGGCAAAGAAACTGGCAAAGGAAAGAAAAACAAATTTTGATAAAGAGTACACTTCTCTTGCAAAACAAAAAATAATGATTGCAGGACTTCCTTATATATTCTCTATTGGAGTAATGGGCTTCTTTGTTGCAGGTATGACCAATTTCTTTACAAGAAAACGCTACGAAAACGCTCAAAAAGAAAAACAGCTCAAGGCTAAAGAGCTTTATTTATGATAATATATAGAAATGAAAAAGTTTAATCTTTATTTAGGACTAATTTTTGTTTTTGGAATTATTATAAGACTTTGCTTTTATTTTAAAGCCCTTCCGGTATGGGCTGATGAGGCAAGACTAGCCGTAAACATTCTTGATATGTCATACAAAGACTTATTCGGCGGTTTGAAATGGATGCAGGTTGCACCGCCATTTTTTCTTATACTGGAAAAGTTCTTTCTTAATCTGTTTAATCCGCTAAACGATACCGCTTTTGCACTATCTCTCCGATTTCTGCCATTTTTATGCGGAATTACTGCCATTCCGGCATTCTACTATTTTTTAAAGAATATTACCCAAAAACGTTCTGTTATCATTTTTTCGCTGTTTATTTTTACATTCTCTCCGGTAACAATTTTATATTCGGCCCAAATTAAACAATATTCATTAGAACTCCTTTACTCTATAATTTTACTAACATTATTTTATAGAGTAATTTTCAGAAACAAGCAGCTTTTACCGGCAACAATATTTATGATATTTTCTCCCTGGTTCTCTTTATCATCGTTTTTTATCTCCGGTTCTATTTTTCTGATAATGTTGATAAGCAAACAGTTCAAGAAATTTTTTATAGTTATATGCCCATATATTTTAAGCGTTCTGCTTTTTTATTTAACAAACCTTTCTAAAGTTATGAATGTAAACTATGGCGGAATGGAAATTTTTTGGAAAGGAGGGTATGCATTTCTTGACATTATGCATCCTCTCCGCATATTGTTAAGATTCGCTGAATATTGGACATATTATAAGGTGATAGCTTTCATTGTCGGCGGAATAGTGGTTTTTAGCTGGATAGTTTTTCTAACTTCTAAAAAAGACCGGTTATTTAAATTATATATTTTCTTACCGGTAGCAATAACTATAGCAGCTTCAATGTTAAAGCTTTATCCTGTTCCGGCCAGATTAATATTATTTCTCTTTCCGTTAATCTGTTATATGCTGGGAAGTATTACAATCAGATTTAAGCCAATATTTTTATCTATTATTTGTTTTGCCAGCCTTGTAATCTCTATTTATTACGTGATAAACCCATGGGTTTTTAACTCATCGTCACGCGATATAGTAAAGTATATTAAAAAAACTTATTCTGTATCTGAAAAAATTATATTAGCAGACTATCCTGCAGATTATCTTTATTATATTAAGATAGAAAAACTATCTAACCCTGTAATTTCATTGCAAGATGACTGCAGGCTGAATCCGGATGCCTGCAAAGAAGAATTTTCAAAACTTCCGTCCGGAAAGTATCTTGTCGTTGTTCATCCCGAAGCGCAAAAAATTCTTGATGGTTATTCCACACTTGATGAAACAGGAATTTATACTAAATGCTTTTACATATCTAAGTAGACCAATCTATTCTATCATCTCCGAGGATTTCGTTACATTTAATAAAATGACCGGATTCCATAAATCCTCTGTGTGCAGATAAAGGGGAAGGATGAGTTGTATCCATTACATAGATATGCTTCTTCCCTTCAAAGACTTCGCCGGATTTAATGGCATGAGAGCCCCATCTGAAAACTATTAAAGTTTTTCCTCTATTTATTAAAACCTGATAGATATTATCTATTACAGGTTTCCAGAGCTTTGTATGTTCTTTAAGAATTTTAGGGTCTTTATCCTCGAATGTCAGAGATGTATTTAAAAGCAAGACGCCCTGTTTTACCCACCCCGTAAGCGTATTTGAATTATGTTTTGTTCCTGGAAAATCCTGTTCAAGTTTTTTAAAAATATTTTTTAAAGAAGCCGGAGTTTTATTTGACAAACTGGAAAAAGCAAGCCCATGGGCGTGCTCGCTTGATGGATACGGATCCTGTCCTATAATCAAGACTTTTACATTATCCAGACTGGTAAGTTTTAGCGAGTTTAAAACATTATCCTGAGACGGCAAAATTTCTCTGGATTTACGTTTTTCGGCAATAAAAGCCAGGATATTTTCTATTAAATCAATATCCAATCCGCCTTTTATCCAGCTTTCATCAATTCCCAGCTTATTCATAGATTACTTCTTGCTTACGAGCGCCTTATCGAACTGCTGCTTATAGTAATCCATATTAATATTTAGATTTTCACCGATTTCAAACAACATTGTGATGAGTTCTCTGTCAGCAGCGCAGCTCATTGTACTTATTAGTTCATTAATATTGGTTACAATTTTAGTAAAGAAGTAGCTTTGAGCTTCTCCGATATCAATACTCAATTCAAGTTTTCCTATGCAATCAAGAAGTTCCAGAGTTGCATCAACCTGCTGAATATCAAGAGCGTAGGCAAGTCTTCCGACATTCTGAGCAATCTTTTTACTGAAAATTTTTGCTGTAGGAGTTTTATCAATTTCTATGCCGATTCTTTTTGCTTCAAACAGAATATCGGATGCCTGCTGGAGAATATCGCTGCTCAAGAAACCTTTTGATTCCACAAACAAATCATTAAATTGTTTAGTAAGAACGTATTGGGCAGAAATTTTAAACTCATTAGGAATTTCAAGCCCGAGTGTCTGCATCTGGTAAATAGAACCTTTACCTTCGTTATACATAGATTCATATGTATTGGCAAAGTTTTGAAGTCTGCCTTTGAGCATTGTTTGAAGAATTTTTCTTCTCTCTTCGATAAAGATATCTTTAAGAGTAAAGTATTCTTTGCCAAAATAGCTGTCAATAGCTCTTATTATTTCTGTCAAAGGAGAAACTAGATAAGTTCTTATAAGTTCTTTTCTCGTTTCGGTAAAGCTTTCCGTGTATTCTTTAATTGCACAGTGGAAGTCTCCGCCTGAGAATTGCAGAAGTGTAAACACCATATTTGCTTTTTCAAGAGTTACTTTTGATTGAACCTCTATATGTCCTATTACAAGCTGGGTGTTACCCTTAACAACCCGTTTATATGAATGTTTTTTAATCTTGTAGCAGTAAACGTTTTCTTCATCTTCAATTTCAGTATAAAGAGATGAAATCGCCCAGAGACTGACAATTTGTTTTGCCGTAACAACTGAAGGTTTTACAAATCTTTCAAAAACATCTTTGCCTGAACCGAATTCAGGAAGGTTGCTTCTCGCTTCGGATAAAATTTCTAAGAAATGTGTTTCAAGATCTTTTTTTACAAAGTCTTTAGCCAGCTGCATTACACGTGCAGCGTACTTCATAATCTGAACAGTTTCAATTCCGGAAATCTCCGAGAAGAACCATCCGCAGCTTGTGTACATAAGCATGGCTTCTCTTTGAATTTCAAGGAGTTTCATCGCAAGAATTCTTTGTTCCTCGTCAAGTTCAGGAATAAAATACTCATCCTGAAAGTTCTTAACACTTGTGTCGCTTCTGTCCAGAATAACGCTTATATAATTATTTCTTGCTTCTTCCGGATTTATAAAGAATTTTTTGCCGAATTTTTTATAAATAGCGATTGTTTCATCTCTTAAATAATCAAGAGCATCTCTTAACGGTTTTCTCCACTTTTGGTTCCAGCCCGGATGTCCGCCTGTGGAGCAGCCGCAATCCTCGCACCATCTGCCTACACCATGAAAACAGCTCCAAGAAGAAACCGGTTTTATTTCGACTTCCCAATTGCTTCTGTATTTTTCCAGATATTCGGCATAATTTGTTACTATAAAGCCTGCATCTTTAACCTTTAACTTCAAAGCATAGGCAAGAGCCATGTCGCCGAATTTTGTGTGATGTCCGTAGCTTTCGCCGTCTGTTGCAATATTAACAAGCTGTGGATAATTTCTTAAAGTGGAAATACCGTCCTTGAGACGGCTTACGAACTTATTTCCGTCTTTTAAGAGCTCATCAAAAGCTACTGATTTAGAAATAGCACCATCATAGAAAAATAAGTCAATATACTTACCCGGAGCAGATTTTATATAGTATCTGTAGGAACGAGCTGGATCAATATTTCCCCAGCTTACGTCCTGCCAGTTTTCTTCGCCTTCTTTTCTTATTCTTTGAGCCTGATAAGGAGAAAGAATTGTAAACTTGATACCGTTTTCTACAAGAACTCTTAAAGTATCATCATCAACCGCAGTTTCAGCAAGCCACATACCTTCCGGTTCTCTTCCAAAACGGTATTCAAAATCCTTTTTCCCCCACTTAACCTGAGTTTGTTTATCCCGCTCATTAGCAAGCGGCATAATCATGTGGTTATAAACCTGAGCAATAGCATTTCCATGCCCGCCATGAAGTTTTCGGCTGTTTATGTCCGCCTTAATGACTCTTTCATAAGCTAACGGCGCAAACTCTTCCATCCAGGACAAAAGGGTAGGACCAAAGTTGTAGCTTATGTATTCATAGTTATTTACTACATTTAAAATTTTGTTTTTTGAATCAACAATCTTAGAGACAGAATTAGGATTATAACATTCAGCATTGATTCTTTCGTTCCAGTCATGGAAAGGAAGAGCACTGTCTTGCTGTTCAATAGCTTCCAGCCAAGGATTTTCTCTCGGAGGCTGGTAAAAATGGCCGTGAATTGTTAAAAATACCTTATTCTTATCTTTTTCAAGCTGTTCATTCATTATTAATTAACTCCGTCCTTCTTTTCCGGTGCTTTTTTTACCACTGTCAAACTTTTTACATCAACCCAAGCATCGCCTAAAGCGTCAGAAAACATTACCCCGGTTATAGAGATTTCATCATCTGTTTTAAGCTCTATAAATTTCTCTGCTTCCTCTCTTTTCAGGAAAAGTTTCATTTCTGACAACGGAATATCGTAATTTGTATCATCTCTTTTAATTAAAAACGAAATATAATCTTCTGAAGACTTAAATGCCGGTTTGTAATCAAGCCCCAGTGTAGAAAACTTATCAAACTTCGCATTCATTGTAATTGTTTTATTTAAGTAAAGTTTAGGAGAATTAACCACGTCAAGCGGTCTGACATTCATTGTATCCAGTTGAACAGCTGCCGGCGGTGCTGGTTTTACGGCAGCAGTAGGAGCAGCAATTACGCCGTCAGTACAAATGCTGCTTGTTGTAAGGGCTGCAGCGCATAATAAAACAAGTGCCGCAGATTTAATATATCTAAAACTTCTCATCTTATAGTAACCTCTTCTTTTCTTGATATTGTAACATGCTTTAATATGAAAGTAAATTTAAAACCATTTGATAATCAATACAGTTTCTGATATATTATATTATATGAAAGATTTGGAGACCATTAACAAAGAGAGGGAAGGAAGGATTAATCTTTCTCAGTATAAAGATTTAATCGAAACTATATCCAAAGTCGAGTTTAAAAAATTCGCAAACCTTGGACTTATTGAGCTTAGCGAGGTTATAAATCTTGCAAACTATACGGTCTATTATCTTGTTAATAACTCTAAATCACCTGATTTATACAACACGGCATACCTTACAAAGGCTATTAAGTGGGCTATCAGAAACGAAATGCGCCGAAGGTATAAATGGTATGTTATGAAGAATCAGGAATCAACCGAGCAGGAAAAAATTAAAGATGCTGTTTATAAAACCATTCTTTCAATAGAAGAGATGGCTGATGCTGAAAATCCTACTATTATTAAGGATCATTCCAGAACCCCGGAAGAAAAGGCCGAAATTGTCGAACTTAAAAGACGCGTTAATGAAGCTATGAAAAAGCTTTCGCAGCGTGAACAAGATTTAATCGAAGCAAAGTATTTCTATGATAAAAAACTAAAAGATATCTCGGCAGAGTTTGATATTTCTCAGTCGAGAATCTCCAGAATTATTCAAAATGCACTCGATAAAATCAAGAAAGAATTGTTAAAACAGGAAGAATTAGATGAAGACAATATTTGAAAAATCAAACGGCGCTGACGGCATAGGGATAGGGGTAAATGTAGGGGTAAATAGTGAAATAAAACCGAAGAGCTGCATCCCGAAAGAATTACTAAGAGAAGGTTCTATAGGACTTCCGCAATTAAGCGAACTTGAAGTTCTAAGACATTATAAAGCTCTTTCGGACAGAAATTTCTGCATAGAAAAGGGATTCTATCCTCTGGGTTCATGCACGATGAAATATAACCCGAAAGTCAATGAACTGTTAGCTTCTCTGGAGGGATTTGCTAATCTTCACCCGCTTCAGTCCGACGAAGATTCCCAGGGTGCACTTGAATTAATGTATAATCTTCAGGAAAAATTAAAATACATAACCGGAATGGACGCGGTTACGCTCCAGCCGGCAGCCGGAGCACACGGAGAACTTACCGGCATGATGATTATTAAAAAGTATTTTGAAGTTAAAGGCGAAACTAACAGAACTAAAGTTATCATCCCCGATTCGGCCCACGGCACAAACCCTGCGAGCGCCAAAATGTGCGGATTTGAGATTATTGAAGTTAAGTCAAACGAAAGAGGGCAAGTCGATATAGATGCCCTTAAGTCTCTTCTTGATGAAAATATTGCCGCTATTATGATGACCAACCCTAATACTCTGGGAATTTTTGAAGAAAAAGTTCTTGAAATTTCCAAATTAATGCACGATAACGGTTCTTTATTATATTATGACGGTGCAAACTTTAACGCTGTTATGGGCTGGACAAACCCTGCTTTAATGGGGTTTGATGTGGTTCACCTTAACCTTCACAAAACATTTGCTACTCCTCACGGAGGCGGTGGTCCCGGTGCAGGGCCTGTCGGCGTAATAGAAAAATTAAAAGATTGTTTGCCGTCCCCTGTAATTGAATTTGACGGAGCTAAATATTACAGAAACTATAATATTAAGCACTCAATCGGCAAAGTTAGAAGTTTTTACGGAAACTTCGGCATCCTTGTAAGAGCATACGCATATATTCTTATGATGGGTGATAATCTCAAACTTGCAAGTGCTGATGCTGTGTTGAACGCTAACTATATTAAAGAAAAACTAAAAGGTGTATATGAGCTTCCTTATGACGAACCTTGCATGCACGAGTTTGTCCTATCAGGAGAAAAGCAGCACCACGAAGGTGTTTCAACTTTAGGCATTGCAAAACGATTAATGGATGACAATATTCATCCGCCTACGGTTTATTTCCCGCTCATTGTACATGAAGCGATTATGATTGAACCGACAGAATCAGAATCAAAAGAGGTTCTTGATAACTTTATTAATGTAATGCTGAAAATTGCGGAAGAAATAAAATCTAATCCGGAAGAAGTCTTAAAATCACCGCAGAAAACTCCTATCAAAAAAGTTGATGAAACTCTGGCGGCCAGACATCCGAATCTTACTTATAAAGAAATCAAGGATTAATCTATTTTGATATTTTCTTTAACTCTTTAATAGCTTCTTCAACAACCTGCATATAAATTGAATTTCCCGGATTTTCTTTTAAAAGGTCTTTGTAAAATTCAATTTCCTGCATTAGTGCCTTTCTATCCTGAGAAGTATTGTAACGATTTGTCGGTAATCCATCTTTCCACATCTTTTTTATATTACTATTATTTGTCGGCTTAATCCCCGAAGGCTTACCCATAAATGTAATAGCTGATATGTTCATATTGCTCCTTTCTATCTAATAATGACTTTCATTATAAAACAGAAGAAAATATTTTTTGCGCTTTGTTTGTAATACAATAATCAGGTACAATACGAAGGGGAAATATGAAAAAAGTTTATATAGAAACTCTGGGCTGTCAGATGAATAAGTCAGATGCTGAAAGAATGTACGGGATGCTGGAATGCCTTGACTATACCCAGACTGAAAATCCAAAAGAAGCTGATTTATTGATAATCAACACCTGCTCAATAAGGCAGCTTTCGGAAGATAAAGCCTACAGCGCAATAGGTGTTTGGGGGAAATGGAAAAAAGAGAGTAAACCCGATTTAAAAATAGTTTTTGCAGGCTGCGTAGCTCAGCAGGCAGGAGAAAATGTATTAAAAAGGGCTCCTTATGTCGATCTCGTTCTTGGAACTCAAAGATTGTATGAGCTTCCGGAACTCATTAAAAGAATAGAAACTGGCGAAAGAGTTGTTTCTGTTGATGAAACCCCATTTGAAGAGTCGGATATAAAAATTAACAGGGTAAAAAGTGTTAATGCTTGGATACCTATTATGGAAGGGTGCAACAATTTTTGTACATACTGTATTGTGCCGTATACTCGCGGCAGAGAACGTTCAAGAAAACCTGAGCTTATCATGAGTGAGGTTAAAAAAGCTCTCTCGGAAGGGTTTAAAGAGATTACTCTTCTGGGGCAGAATGTAGACAGTTATCAGGGAGGAGAAGAAGGGCAGAATCTTTCCTGGCTTTTAAGGCAAATTAACGCTCTTGACGGCAAATTTAGAATAAGATTTGTCACTAATTACCCGACTGAGATAACGGAAGAATTAATTAATACAGTGATTGAACTTGATAAAGTTTGTGAATATTTCCATATCCCGATGCAGTCAGGAGATGATTATATTCTGAAAAAAATGAACAGAAGATATGATTACGCTACATACAAAAAAATCTGTGATAATTTAAGAAGCAGAATCCCTGATGTAACCATTACAAGCGATTTTATTGCAGGATTCCCTGGTGAGACGGAAGAACAGTTTGAAAATACGTTAAAAGCGATGAGCGAGCTTGAACTGGATTATTCAAATACAGCGGCTTATTCTCCGAGAGAAAAAACTGTTGCTGCAAAATGGGTCGATTTGTATATTCCGGAAGATATTAAAACAGATCGTCTTGCAAGACTCAATGAACATAACAGAGCCTGCTGCCTCAAGTCTAATCAAAAATACTTAGGACGAGAAATTGAAATTCTTGTAGAAAAGTTTGAAGAAGATAAAAAAGTTATCACAGGAAGAACAAGAAATAATAAAATCGTCCATGTCCCTTATGATAAAGATATAACAGGGGGGTTTGTTAATGTTAAAATAACCGGAGCGAGAACTTGGTATTTAAACGGAGAGCTGGTTTAAAAAATGAAAAATATAAGACAATCAAATATAAATATCCATAAAGATGCCTGGGTCGAGATTAATCTTGAATATCTTGCAGAAAATATTCAAGAGATAAAAAAAGGTATTCCTGATAGTAAAAAAATGATGGCAGTAGTGAAAGCCGACGCATACGGACATGGTGCACAAATGCTTGCCCAGACAATGCTGGCATCAGGAGTGGACTCTTTTGGTGTATCATCTGTGGATGAAGGTTTGGATTTAAGAGCAGCAAAAATTAAAGCTCCTATTCTTGTTGTAGGTGCTATTCCTTTATGGGCAGTTGAATCTGCAGCTCAAAATGATATCGCTTTTTCAATCTTTAATGACTCGCACCTAAAAGCCTGCAAAGAAGTTTTTGCAAGAACAGGTCTTAAACCGAAAGTTCACGTTAAAGTAGATACCGGCATGAACAGAATCGGGGTTAGATATGAAGATGCCGTTGATTATATAAAAGAGGTTCAGGCAGCGGACTATTTAACACTTGAAGGTATATTTACCCATTTAGCTTCAGCAGAAGAAGAAAAGCCGACCCGAGAACAATTCAGACGCTGGAATTACGTTATTAAAAAAATTGATACAACAGGACTTCTCTTGCATATCCAGAATACTGCGGGAACTTTTGCTTACGATATAGAATCCAATGTGGTAAGAGTAGGTATTTCATTATACGGGCTTTATCCGGATTTACCGGAAAAATATAACTATAAACCGAAACTCAAACAAATAATGAGCCTTAAAGGAAGAATAACTAATATACATGAAGTTAAACCTAATGAAGGTGTAAGTTATTCTCATACCTTTACGGCTTATGAATCTACAAGAGCAGCAACAATTCCTATCGGTTATGCTGACGGAGTTTCAAGGAATCTTTCAAACAAAATCTGGGGCGAGGTTAACGGAGAAAAAATCCGCCAAATCGGGAATATTACAATGGACCAAATGATTTTTGATCTTGGAGAGACGGAAGCCGAAGTTGGTGATGTTGTAACCCTTCTAAACGAAGATGATTTGACTCTTGATACCTGGGCGGAGCTTCTCGGAACAATTAATTATGAACTCACATGCCGTCTGAAAGTCCGACTGCCCAGAGTTTACACAAGGTAAAATCAGGTGTAAATAAAACTGCCCTATTGTTGAATATTATCTCTTTTAATTCTTTTTTATACTCCTTATAAAAAAGGAGTGATTTATGATTTTAGAGATTGAAAACATTACTGCAAGACAGATTCTTGATTCCCGCGGGAACCCTACAGTAGAAGCCGAAGTTGAACTATCAGACGGTACTAAGGCCTCAGCATCCGTTCCATCAGGCGCTTCCACCGGAACTTTTGAGGCGGTAGAACTCAGAGACAAAAATAAAAATGAGTTTCAGGGAAAATCAGTTTACAAAGCAGTTGATAATATTAATAATATAATAGCCCCAAACCTTGAAGGTGAAGATCCTTCAGATCAAAGAGGAATAGATAATACCCTCCTCGAGATGGATGGTTCGTTTAATAAATCAACTCTCGGAGCTAATGCTCTGCTTGCGGTATCTTTAGCCTGCGCAAGAGTCAGTGCTAAAGCGTATGACATTCCTTTGTATAAATATTTAGGCGGAATTAATGCCAGAGTACTGCCGACTCCTATGATGAATATTTTAAATGGGGGAGCACATGCAAATAATAACCTCGATTTTCAAGAGTTTATGATAGCGCCAGTCGGAGCTTCTACATTTGCAGATGCCATTCGCGCAGGCTCAGAAATATTCCATACCCTAAAACAAATACTTAATGAGAAAAACCTTTCTACAACAGTAGGCGATGAAGGCGGTTTTGCACCGAATTTATCTTCAACGGAAGAGGCAATAGAACTCATTATAAAAGCTATAGAAGTATCAGGATATAATCTTAAAAGTGTCCGCCTGTGTCTTGATGTGGCAGCCTCCGAATTATATGAAGAAGGCGAGTGTCAGGGCGGTTTTTGTTCTCTTTCAAAATACAAACTAAAAGGTATGGGAAAAACCTTTTCTTCCGAAGAGATGATAGATTATTTAGAAAATCTTGTAAAAACTTATCCTATTATCTCTATTGAAGACGGACTTGCAGAAGATGACGAACTCGGCTGGAAAAAACTGAGAGAAAGATTGGGAGATTCTTGCCAGTTAGTCGGAGATGATTTGTTTGTGACAAATGTTGAAAGGCTTAGAGGCGGTATACAAAAGAAACTGGCTAATTCTATTCTGATTAAGCCAAATCAGATAGGAACACTCTCTGAGACTTTAGATACAATACTAATGGCTCAGCAAAATGACTTTAGTACGATAATTTCGCATCGTTCAGGAGAAACGGAAGATACTTTCATAGCAGACTTAGCTGTAGGCGTAAATGCAGGTCTTATCAAAACCGGCTCCCTTTCGAGAACAGATCGAATCTGCAAATATAACAGACTCCTGAAAATTGAAGAAGAACTGGGCGAGAATGCTAAATATATGGGAATAAGATCGTTTAAAGCCCTAAAAAACGATGATGATATCCCACCTTGCTGCAGTTTATAATGATATAAAAAGGAACAGGATTTTTCCTGTTCCTTTATTAATTAGAATGAAATCGTGTCAACTCCAAGCAATTTCTTACTGCCTTCATCAAAATTAAGATCTGAAAAGTGATTTAAAGCTTTTATTTCTGATTCCGGAGCATTCACCCCGATGAGCCTGCTTTCTTTTGTAAAATTTGAAAATTTAAGAGCTTTTTCCGGAGAAGCAAACGGACCTTTTGCTGTTCCTGTCAGGGTATTAACCAGTACCGGTTCTCCTTTGCCTAAAAAAACCCTTTGTATTTTTTTAAGAACACTTTCTTGAGGCTTACCATCCATTATTTGAGTAGTAAGGTGGTTACGTTCTATTGTATCCCCTGACCTTTTAGCTGCTCTGCTTATACGTCTGCCAATTAAACGATATACTGAATTAAGAGGGGCACTGTCTGATGCCTGCACATAAATTTCCGAACACGTAATATTACCGCCTCTATTGTATTTGATAGCATACTTATTCCCATTTTTCTTTATAAATTTTGCACCTTCCGTTTTTAATTCTCCCGGTAGTTTAACACAATTATTAATTGTAACCATAAAATCTCCTTTCTACAAATTTCACACTATATTTTTCTAACTACTTTCTAAACCCAATAAAACATCTGACAAATAAAATTTGCCAGATTTTTTTGTATTTAACACACCTTATACAGCCAAATTAGCTATTATTATTAAGTTTTAGACGTGTAAAAGTTCACCTTTACATTATTTAACATTATAGCTGCTGGGTAATATAAAGCCAATATATTCTCCTTTATAATTCTCTTCTTCCCTCTATTGCACGGGCAAGAGTTACTTCATCAGCGTATTCCAGGTCAGCTCCTACCGGAATGCCGAACGCAATTCTTGAAATCTTTATCCCGAAAGGTTTGATCAACTTTGTTAAATAAAGGCTTGTTGCTTCTCCCTCAACGGATGGTGATAAAGCAAGAATAACTTCCTGAACCGTTTCATCCGTCAGCCGGGTTAAAAGTTCTTTTATCCTTATATCTTCAGCACCTATCCCGTCCATAGGAGAAATTAACCCCTGTAAAACGTGATAAAGTCCTCTGTATTCATTGGTTTTTTCTATTGCAATAAGGTCTTTTGTCTCAGCAACAACACAAATAACAGAGCGGTTACGGTTAGTTGATTCACAGATTTCACAAGGACTCTGGGTTGAGATATTGAAACAAATTTCGCAAGTTTTGGAACTTTTTTTAGCATCAATAATAGCCTGGGCAAATTTTTCAACTTCGCCCAGAGGCATCTTAAGCACTTGAAAAGCCATCCGTTGGGCTGATTTTGGACCAACGGACGGAAATTTTTGAAATTGTTCTATTAATCTTGCTATTGATTTTGGATAAATCATTTTTTACATTAATCCCGGAAGATTAACTCCACCTGTAACAGATTTCATTTTTTCTTCCATAACCTTTTTTGAATCTTCAATAGCTTTGTTTAATGCAGTTGTTATTAAATCTTCAAGCATTTCAATTGTATCTTCGGAAACAGAAGACGGACTATCAGGGTTGATAGCTTCCGCAGACAATTTAATTGATTTAAATATACCTTTTCCGTCACATGTAACTTTAACGGAACCATTGCCTGCTTCCGCCGGAATATTCATATTTGAAAGTTCTTCCTGAGCTTCCATGAGCTTTTTTTGAATATTTTGAGCTTGTTTCATCATATTCATCATGTTCATCATAATAGGGTGCCCTCCTAAAAATTATTTACACATCTATTTTTTCCATAATATCATCGCTAATATCAAAATTAGCATAAACATTCTGAACATCATCGTGTTCTTCCAGTTTATTCAAAAGTCTCATAATATTTTGAGCCGTTTTTTCATCAGTAACTTCTATCATATTTTGAGGAATACGAGTAAACTCTGCTGTTTTTGATTTAAACCCTTCCGACTCAAGACCTTCTGCTACTGTTTGGAAATTAGCTACTGAGGTGTATACTTTATATTCATCATCTTCCTCAACAATGTCTTCCGCATCCAGATTAATTGCAGCTTCAAAGAGTTTCTCGTAATCTACAGAGTCAGCATCAAAAGTTATACAGCCTTTTTTATCAAACATCCAGCCTACGCAGCCTGTTTCACCAAGATTCCCGTTAAATTTTGTAAAATAGCTTCTAATATCGCCTGCCGTTCTGTTTTTGTTATCTGTCATTGCTTCAATAACAACTGCAACACCGCCCGCTGCATAACCTTCATAAATCATTTCTTCGTAATTTTCATTATTGCCGCTTCCGCAGCCTTTTTCGATTGCTCTTTTAATATTGTCATTTGGAAGCCCTGCCGCCTTAGCTTTTTCAATAGCTGTTCTCAAACGGAAGTTCCCTGCAGGGTCACCTCCGCCAAGTTTTGAAGCAACAATAATTTCACGTGAAAATTTCTGAAATTCTGCAGCTCTTAGTGAATCTGTTTTAGCTTTTTTATGTTTAATAGTCGACCATTTTGAATGTCCACTCATTTTAATATCCCCTTTTTAGTAAGTCTTGCTATACAATCATACGAAAAAAAAGCTTAAATAGCAAGGGCAGAGATGTTTTTCTTTTTTGTTGACAGAATTTTAGAAAAAGGGTTAAATATTATTATGAAAAAGTATTTAGTATTATTATTCTGCTTAATTATGATGCCTGCGTATGCAGGTGTAACTGTTGAAGTACAGGCACTAACGCCATTTGATTCAACAAAGCCGCCTGCTACTATGAAATTTAAAACTCTTGATAATGTAAGTTTTGAAAACGGTGTAACATTTGACCTTAATACAATAGTCGAGGCCAGTGTAATTGATGTGAAATTTCCAAAGCGAGGGAAAAGAAATGCCTCTTTCACACTACGCCCTACGTCATATACGATGAACGGTGTTACAAAAGAGATTAGTGATTTTGAGTTCACCGCAAAATATAAAGCTAAAAGAGAAATAGACAAAGGTAAAGTAGCTTTGTCTGCAGCAACTACAGTTGGCGGATATTTTGTGCATGGATTAACTCAAGGGGTTTCTCTTGTCAAAGGAATGGTTAACAATGAAGAAGGCAACAGGTTAAAATCCGGTGCCATTCAAGTTTACGAAGATTCCCCTCTTTCATATATAGAAAAAGGGGAAGAACTTTATATTTATGAAAACGAAATTTTCTATCTGAGATTTAAAACTTCAGAACTTGATGAAGACTAAGAAGCAAATTAGATTTAAATCATAATTACTTATTAATCTGAGAATGTCTTGAATGTTGCTTCAACGTTATCGCTGATAACTTTCTTAACAGCTTCCATTTCCGTAGAAAGTGCGTTTTGTTCCGTATCAAGCTGCTTAAGTCTTAATTCCAGAGTGCGGTCTTCCTGCTGAATGATAGATGTTTTTGCGTTAATATCAGCAATTGTTTTTTCATATTGTTGAACTTTGTAATTATATTCATTCATTGCATCTTGGTAAGCATCTTCATCCGTTACAGTTTCTGTATTCAAAGTATATACAACACTGTCATCATCAAATTTAACTGAAGTGAACCTGCCATTTTCGTCCGTTTCCAGAAGCGCATGATTTGTTTCTTCTATTTTAGTTTTTATATATGAAGCATTATAATAAGCAAGTTGCTGCTGCCCTTCAATCGGCTTTCCATATTCATCATAGGTCTGCATACTGTTATACAAATCTGATTCTGTTGTAAAATAGGTTTTACCCTGCATATCAAAAGCATATATACCACTTCCGTTATAAACAAGATTACCTTCGGCATCAAAGCTTAAATACTGGTTCATGGAAGAATCCGGCAAGTCTTTAAGTATTTGAGCAAGTTCTGCCGCTTGATCTTCAGTCAAATTGGTAAGTTCAGTAAGCGGAGAATTCCCAACCATTGAAGGGACATAAACCGTAGAATAGTCTTTCGGCTCCGCAACTTCATCTTCTAAAAAGAAATGCCAGGTTCCATTTGAATCCTGATATCCGTATACAGCATCAGTGGTCAAGGCGCCATCGGCAGTGGCCATTCCCTTTGCCACTTCAAAATCCCTTAAAGAATTTTCCAGTTTCTCATCCATTGCTAAAGAACCAATAGCTGAATATGTTCTAGTCTGCCCGTCAGCCGTAGTTATTGTATAAGTATCATTGTTAGCATCATAGGTTACAATAGGATCCTGACCATCGAAAGCATCTTCTATTACTTCACCCTTTGTCTGTACCTGTGGGTTATTAAGCTGTTTTTGAGAACCTGTATACACATCAGCATAATAATAATGGTTAACTATATAATTATAATTCGGGTCAGACGAAGAGAGCTGATACCAACTGTCGAGAACAGATTCATTTGTACCGTCCGAATATGAGTATTGAACCTCTGTATAATCAGTAGTCTTTGGTGCAACAGGAACCTCAAGATCCAGCAAACGATTAAACAAATCTGCACTCTGGTTAGCAAGAGCCGTTCTTGCCTGGTTAATCTGCTGACCTTCGTATTCGCAGTTTGTCTTTCTTGCCGTGAGTGCTAAATATCTCGCTTGTGATGCTGCCATTCCCATAGCCGGAATCTCCTATATTTTACCTGTTTTTTTGTTTTAATCCTTTTTTAGATAAAGTCAACATGAAAAACGGCAGTCTAATCTTTTTACTTTAGAAAATAGTCAAAAAATCCTCCGTTAATACTAGAAAGCAATTGACCTTGCATATAATTTTGGGTATCATAAGTTGTATGAGGAAACAAGTTATAGCCTATCTGCATACACATTGGGACAGGGAATGGTACAGAGAGTTTGAAATATTCAGAATGCGTCTTTTACGTGTTTTTGATAATATTCTGGAGCTTCTTGCAACTAATAAAATTCCTTGTTTTTATTTTGACGGACAGGTTTCCGCCCTGCAAGATTACTTGGAGATTCGTCCGGAAAAAGAAGAACTCGTAAGGAGTCTTATTTTCTCAAAAAAAATATTTATCGGACCTTTTTATTGTCTTGTGGATGAATTTTTAACCGATAAAACTTGTTTTTCCAAAAACTTGGAAATAGGATTAAAAACAGCATTGGATTTTGGCTGCACTGATTTTATCGGATACCTTCCGGATACTTTCGGTCACAGCAAAAATGTTCCGGACATTCTCAGAGATTTCGGAATAGATAAATGTATTGTCTGGCGGGGCTGCGGAGATTTTCCGGCTGATTTCAAGTGGTGCGGAATGGATACGGTTAACCTTGTGAGGGGCTATTTTCAGGATGTTTTTTCATTAAATTGTGATATTGAAAAAAAAGCTGAGATTCTCAAAAAGAATCTGGATTTAATATCAGAAAAATCAGGCAACTTTCTGCTTTTCCCAATAGGCGCAGACCATTTGGGAGTTGAAAAAGACATTAATGACCAGATTCTTGCAGTTAACGAAATTTTAAAAGAAGATTACAATATTAAACTTTCATCACCTTTTGAATACTTTAAAAGAGTTCAGTCAAATTTTGAAAAATTCAGGTTTGATGATGAATTGAGGGATAATTCAAAAACATTTATACTCCCGGGCACACATTCTTCAAGACTTGATTTAAAAAGAATGAATATCGAATGTACTCATAAGCTTGACCTTGCTTCTAAGTTTATCAAATTCCGAAGGTCCGAAGAAAAATACGAAAAAATCATTGAATATGCATACAAGCTTTTACTTCAAAATCAGGCTCATGACGGAATTTGCGGCTGCTCAACAGACGATACGCACAGCGAAAATATTATTCGATACAAAAAAGTTCTTCAAATCGCTCAAACCATTATTGATGAACAATGGCAGGAAGAAAATAAGATTTTAAACCTTTCTGACAATTATTTTTCAGGTGTAATTGAAGTAAAAACTGCAAGGCCTCAGGAAGGATATGAAAAAATAGCTTCTGCTAAAGGTTTTGAGAAAAACTTACTCACAGATACTCAGCGTATTCCTGTGACAGAAGATTATACAGAAATCGGAACATATACCGCTCAAGTAGAAAATATTCCTCCTGAAGAAGTTGAAGCTCTTATGCCGATTATAGGTTTAACAGACTTAAAAGTCACTGATACTTCAATAGAAAACTCTAATATCAAGCTTGAAATTAAAGCTGAGCAGATATTTATAAATGAAGTACCTGTCAAACTTATAGATTTTGTTGACGAAGGAGACAGTTATAATAACGGTCCGAGAGAGGATGATAAAGGTACCGAATTTAAAATTTTACGCTCAAAAGCGGTACTTAAAGGCAGGAATAGAGTTTCTTTAAAAATAGATTTTGAAGGTCCGTGGGATATTGTTCCTTTAACAGTTACACTGGACAAAGAAGCTGCCTTTATAAAATTTGAATTTAACTGGATTAACACTCAGAAAAATCACCTTCTTGAGCTGTGTTTTGAATTACCTGAAAAAATCAAAGAAGTATTTTCGGAAGATATGAATATCTTAATTAAGCGGAATTTCAATCCGGATTACAACATTCGTGCAAATTTACCTAAGACAAGAGGAATAGAAGCTGCTGCTAATACTGCACCAATGCAGAGGGGGTTAATTATTGATGAGAATAAAAATAATCTCGGAGTTGTAACAAAAGGACTGACTCAATATGAGATATATAAAAATTTTCTTCTGATTCCGATATTGAGAGCGACCGGAACTATTTCAAATCCTTATAACCCGGCGCGTTCAACCCCTGCCGGACCGCCGCTGGAGACACCGGCTCTTCAAATGATAGGAGAAAACAGGGCTGAATTATATGTTTTCTTTGGAAATCATAATGCCTTTAAAGATGTAATAAATCAGGTTTACAACTATATAATTACTTAGGAACCCTCTAAAGGCTAACTTCCAATTCAAATTTTCTGTTCCATGGGTAAGTGTATTGAGGATTTGCAGGATATTCAAATACTTGTGCAAGCTGATTTTCATAAGGTTTCATCAAATCTTTTATATCGCAAGGAATATTTATCTTCCCTCTTACGTTTGCCTGATATGCCCAGTCATCAAGGAATCTGATTACCTGAAGCTTTTCGAAAGCTTTTTCATTATATTTTGAAGCTTTAAATTTTACTTTTATTCCTGCAAGTAAACTTCCTAACGTATTGGCAGAAGTATTCCATCCCGAATAGCCATAGAAGTTTTTTAACTCAATCTGAGGCAGAAGCTGTTTCACAAAATCGTTGTCAGCTCCGTTCGCAAATCTTACATCTGCAGCTGCATAAGGTTTTTCCGGCGGGACAAACTGATGTTTAAAAGGTTTTGTTTCCCATCCCATAACAAGTTCGCCCTGTTTTTTAATAAAATTATTAACTATTAGTATTAAATCCGCGTCCTCATAGGAATCTGCAGCCTTGAATCCGCCAAGCTCCAGCTGGGAAAGAACTGATTGCTCTATAGAAATGTCTTCATAATTTGAAATACAATTCTTATATTCAGGTTCTGTAAAAACAGGATAAATTTTTATATTTTTGTCAATAGATCTTGAAAGCAGCGCAAGCGGAATTTCGTCAGCCCCTGTTTTTGTCTTTCCTCCCATTGATTCCAAGATTTGGGCTTCTATTACATTCAATCCAAACTCCGCGCAATCATCTTTTGAAAAAATAAGGGTCTCAAAGATTCCTTCCTTCTGCCACTCAAGGTAAAGCTTATTAATTTCGAAATTACGCTTCCGTGTGTTCAAATAATCATCTAAAATATCATGAGGAATATCAGTATTAACATCCTCTCCCTTGTGAGTAAGGTAAGAATATTCAAAAATCTTTTTTCCCCAATCTTTCCAATACTCTGTTTCTTCTTCATTATAATTATTGTTTGAAATCCTCATTATACTTGAAAAAGCATAAACTTTAGTATTTTTCTCAACAAGAATCTCTTTTAAAGCATTAGCTCTTTCTTGTAGCTCGGAAAATGTTTCCTTTGACCTTCTTGAAGGAATAAGCCCCCCATAGATAATCGTATCAAGAGATAAAATTATTGAATCAACTTCCGGTAAATTCTTAAGCCAGAGCATAAGATTTTTTATATCGGCTTGTTTGGTTAAATCTCCCAGTAAGCTGCGCGGCGGTATAAGAAGATAAATCTTTTCATCAATTGAGCAGATATCCTTTGCAAGATTGTAACACACAGGACGGTTATCAATAGGAATAAAACATATTTTCATAGGGGTATTTTAGCATAAATTATGGAATTATAGTAAAATGTTAAAGAAAAGTATGGCAATATTTTTTTTGTTAAATACTTAACAGAATTAAAGGCTTGTTAACTATGATCCAAAGTATTAATCCACAAACAAAATCGTACACCGGTTATCAGGGTTCTGCCCGCTGCATCGCTTTTACGTCTAAAAGTACTATGGCGGGGGCTGTTCATGCAGGTTCTAACCCAGCAAAAGCAAAACGAAATAAAATATTGAAAACCGGATTCTTTGTATTTCTCGGGGTAAAAATTGCTATGCTTTGCGATATAATCTTTGCAAAAGGTAAACATCTTAAAGCCTTATGGAATAAAATAAGAGGGAAAAAATAGCAAAAAAAATGGCACAAAGTGTGTGCTTTTTGTACCAATTAACATAGTATAGTTTTATAAAAAGATTTGTTGTTATTTTATATTATTTTTATTTAAACTGGCTTTCAAACCTCTGGCTAAATCGTGGCGCCCGCTTTTTTCGTAAATAGCAGTCATTGATTCCAAAAACTTGAGGTTGTCAATATTAGGATTAGACTGATTTACGGGTGCAGTATTAACAGGAGTAGTGTGTTTTTTTACCTGCGGCTGTGCTACTGCTGTAGGTGCCTGCGGCGGAATAGGGGCGGTTATGGTATTCTGCACCCCATTCTGAATCGGCTGAGGATTAACATAATTTCTTAATCTCGGATTATGGAACTGGGTTTCCTGCGGTTCAGTTTCATAAGGATTTCTTGCCTCTCTCTGATATGCATTCAACCCGTAGTTAACAGTTGTAAACGGTTTTTCAGGAGTTACGTAAGGTGATGCAATCGGCTGCATTCCGCGATACATATTAATTTCTCTTTCATTTAATCCCTGACTTAAACCGATTTTCATTTCAGGTTCTTTACGTTTGAATAATCTCATAACAAAGTATCCGAGAAGTGCAACCAGACCGAATGAGAAAATTTTATTGGCAGTATCTCCTGCATCTGATTCATCTACAGTTTCTTTGATAGAATTTACTGCCTGTGATGATTTTAATTTATTAAACAAAGAAGAAGTTTTTTCTGTTTGGTAATCTTCTTTATAAATAGGTGCATAGCTGTCAATAGGGTTATTAAGCTTAAGTGTTTTTGCTTCGTTTTTAGTATTAGCCACAGGGGCTAACGAATCAAAAGTAACGGTTGCATCAGCGGCATTTTCTGCCTGGAAAAATATGCTGATACCGTTTCCTTGCGGTTCGACCATTACTGTATCAACGTTTGAAACATTATTGTATACAGTGTTCAGAGTTTTTGATGCTCTGATATCTTTCATTGTAAGTGTAATCTTATTAGAATCCTGTACTTCTTTTTTTACATCAACAGCCTTGTCAGAAACAAGAACTATATTATATGTATCTTTAACAGGTTCTATTTCTATAGTTTGCAATACGTTATCTTCTGCAAACACAGACAACATTGATAAAAACATTCCAACAAACAACAATACTCTCTTCATAAATATACTCTCTCTCCCTTGCTTTTAAGTGTACATGGTTTGCATGCCCATGCCATCAATCAAGGGATTAAATTTCTTATAGACCATATGGTCAATAAAATTATATCCGGCTTGCTATAAAATTTATCAGATCGCAAACCCTGTAAGAGTTTTGGCTAAATAGTTTCAGAGATATTTCACATCCTAAACAAGATGTTAATACATATTTTGTATTGGTTTTGAGTATATTTTTTCTTTTACTGTTAAAAATTTCTGTCATTATTTTATATTCACTGAACCTAGAAATTCCGTTAAGCCCGCAGCATTTGTCATAATCATTCATTTCAACATATTCAAGATTTTCCGTATTATTTAAAAGCCATTTTATATCATCATAATTATCGATATTGCAGGGTTTGTGAAAAGTTACACGAGCCGGCTGCTTAAGAACAAGTTTTAAATCATTTTCTTTAATATATTCATAAATATTTCTGACTTTGATATCTTTTAAAAAGTTTTTAGTTTCTTCTGATTCCGTCCACCTTGAATAATCCTTAAGAGATTTTTCGCAGCTTGCACAAGTTGTGACAATATCTTTAATATTATATTGCTTCAGCGTTTTTACGAAATTTTCAATACTCTGATTAAACCCTTCTAAATCCCCTCTTGTAAAAAGTGAAATTCCGCAGCAGGAAAAGGACGGATTTATTACTTCAATCCCCGCGCTGTTTAAGATTTTAACTACAGCTTTGTCTCCGTTAATTTTTGCGCTGCATCCGCCGAAGTAGAGGACTTTTTTATCAAAAGTTTTACTTTTAGCTTTAGGAGTAAATAGGTTTATAAAGTCAACAAACGCACCAAAAATAATTCTTTTTTGAATAAAAGAAAGTACTTTTTGTTTCAAACTTGACTTAAAATATTCTGCCTTGGCTGCTGCAATTATATCAACAACATCAATACCGCTCGGGCAGAATCTTGAGCAAGCTCCGCATTTCAAACATAAATCAAGATATCGGTTAAGTTTTTTCGACATCTTGATTTCACCCTTAATCAGCCCTTTTAGCATTATAAAATGCCCGCGAGAGACCGTACAATCGTTTCCCGTAACTTTGTAAACGGGACAAACGGACTGGCACAAGCCGCATTTTGAACAGGAATGAATATCATTTTTAAAATCTTTCAGCTGTTTCATACTAAAATTTTAGCATAAAAGGCTAATATAAAAGAGTTTGAAATTATAATAAGATACCTTAAAACAAAGGCATAGGCAGATATAAAATCCGCCTATGCCTTTACTTCTTTATTAAATAAATTTTAGCCTACAATAATTGCACCTACAGGGCAAGCTTCAGCAGCTTCTTTAACGCAAGCTTCATTTCCTGAAACACCAGCTTCTTTAACAGAAGCTTTATCTTCTACGTGAAATACTGCGTCGCAAATTGATTCACAAGCGCCGCATCCGATGCAAGAATCTTCAATTGTTACGTTCATTTGTTTTCTCCTTATGTTTTATATTAAAACCACCTTTTGAAGGCGGGTATGCCTATATTATACAACTTAATTATAAAAAATAAAGTGACTAATTAAAAGAGCCATTCGGATATTCTTTCCGCTATGGAATCAAATCCGAGTGTAAGACCCAGATCTTTCGGTTTAATTTCTTTTGAGTAATATAGAACCGGAACATATTCTCTTGTATGATCAGTTCCTTCAACCGTCGGATCGCAGCCATGATCTGCCGTAATTATAAGAAGGTCATCTTCTGTAATCAGTGGAAGAATTTTTTCCAAATAAGTGTCAATTTCTTCAATAGCCTTTCCGTAACCTTCCGGGTTATTTCTGTGCCCATACAGCATATCTGTATCAACAAGGTTAGTGAAGATAATTTCCCTTGCCTCATCCGTTATATTTACCCCCGGATAAATCATTTTATCAAGAGGAAGTTCGTCTTTAACAGCTTGCAAAGTAAGTTCTAACCCCTCTTTGTTTGAACCGGTATGAATAGCATGAGTTATTCCGGCTTTTGAGAAAATATCTTCAATTTTTCCGATTCCGATAACTTTAGCTCCAGAATCTTTTACTTTGTCTAAGACGGTTTTCTTAGGAGGAGCCATAGAATAGTCTCTTCTGTCCTTTGAGATTCTTGTAGGTTTTCCGTCAATTATTTTATAAGGTCTTGCGATTACTCTTGCGGTATTATAATCTCCCTCATCAAGAAGCCTTCTGGCAATTTTGCACCAGTCATAAAGAGTTTCGAGCGGAATCATATCTGTATCAAGCGCAATCTGGAATACGCTGTCTGCAGACGTGTAAACAATCGGGAACTTTGTTCTGTGATGTTCATCATTTAATTGTTCAATAATAGCGGTTCCGCTTGCCGGAATATTTGCAAGAACTCCGCCGCAGCCGGTTTCTTCAATAAACTTATCAATAAGTTCTTTCGGAAATCCGTCAGGGAAAGTTGAAAACGGCTTTTCACTTACAAGTCCTGCAATTTCCCAGTGCCCTGTTGTTGTATCTTTTCCCTTTGATTTTTCCTGTAAGGTCCCGTATTGCCCGATAGGATTTGAGACCTTATTTACCCCTTCAAAATCCTGAATATTTCCAAGCCCGAGTTTTTCAAGGTTAGGTAAATTTAAACCTTTATTAAAAGCACATACATTCTTTAAAGTGTTGCATTTTTCTGTATCTCCGAATTCTTTGCAATCAGGCATAGCACCGATTCCCATTGAATCTATTACAACTATAATTGCACGTTTCTTCTTACTCATAATGTCCTCCAAGATAAATTATTTTTCTTAATTATATCATATTTTTATGATACTATTATGAAAAATGACAATAAACTTTAGGAGATAAAAAAATGCAGGCAAGACGTGCAGCAAGAGAATTAGCACTTATATTATTTTCACAGTTTGAAAAAGAAATAACTCATTATTCAAAAAAAGATTTTGAAGATATTATGCTGAAATCCGTAAGAATTCTTTCAAATTCAGCTTCAGAAGAATTAAAACTTACAGTCGGCTCATTAATTGATATTAAGGAATCACTTGATACCTACGAAGCTGAACATGAATCAAATCTTTCCCGTCCTCTCGGTGCAAAAAACAAACCTGTTCAAATTCCGATGACTGATGAAATGATTGCAAAAGTAGATACAATGATTGATGTAGCGGAAAAAGCAATTCTTGCGCTTGAAATAGCGGAATTTACCACGCTTGAAAGTCAAAGCGAAGTAAAAGATTATGCAACGGAAATTGCAGAAGCTTTTAAAAACAATCACAAAACAATTGATGGTGAAATCCAAAAATATTCAAACGGCTGGGATATCTCAAGACTTGTTAAAATGGATAAAGATATCTTAAGAATCGCTATCACCGAACTTCTATATACAAAAGGAGCACCTGTTAAGGTCGTTGTGGATGAAGCGGTTGAACTTGCTAAAAAATATTCAACAGAAGATTCTTCATCTTTTGTAAACGGTATTTTAGCTAAAGTAATTCTGGAAAACGGCTTAAAGGGTTAAAAGATGTTTAACTTTTTTGATAAACTAAAATCCACAGTATCCAAAACAGCTCAAGCACTCGTTGGTAACGTTGTAGATGCGGTCGGAGAGGAAGAAGAATTTTCCGAATTTGTCCTTGATGATATGGAAGACCTTCTTATAAGTGCCGATTTAGGGGTAAATTATGCGTCCGAATTAACGGATAAACTAAGAGGGCAGTCTAAAATTAAACCGTCTCAGGTTAAAGAATTTCTTCTTAATGAGTTTAACAAAACCCTTGATGAAGCCGGCTCCAGCGAACTTAATTATAAAGAAAATGAATTGAATATTTATTTTATAACCGGTGTAAACGGCGCAGGCAAAACAACTCTAATCGGAAAGCTCGCATACTTTTTTAAAGAAAAAGGTAAAAAAGTTTTAATAGCAGCCGGAGATACTTTTCGCGCTGCAGCGGAAGAGCAGGTGGATATTTGGTCAAAACGCTCAGGCGCCGATATTGTAAGAAGAGATAAAGCTGACCCTGCTTCGGTTGTTTATGAGGCAATCCAAAAAGCCAAAAATGAAAACTATGACGTAATCCTTGTTGATACGGCAGGCAGGCTTCAGAATAAATTTAACCTGATGGAAGAGTTATCAAAAATAAAAACGGTTATTGATAAAAACGCTCCTGAGGCTTTGAGAGAAAGTATTCTCGTAATAGATGCCAATACCGGACAAAACGGTCTCGTTCAGGCAAAGGTTTTTAAAGACTGTGTTAACCTTACGGCTGTAGCTTTAACAAAACTGGATGGTTCAGCCAAAGGGGCAATTGTTCTTGCGATTGCAAAAGATTTAAAACTTCCGGTTAAGCTTGTAGGTGTCGGGGAAAAAATGGAAGATTTAAAACTATTTGACTCCAAAGAATTTATCCAAGCTTTATTTGAGTAAAAAGAAATAAAAAAAAGACCCCCGCAAAAACTACTGCCAGGGGTCTTTTCAGTATGAGCAAACGATTAAAATATGCCGTTTTGGGCTTCACACCGGCCTGCGGCTTATCCGCCTGTCAAATCGGAGATTTGTTCGGTCGTTCCGCTCTCGCTTCACTCCCAACGGCGGCTTCGTAGTGTTTTGGACTTCCAACGCATTGTGCTTCCACAATGCGTTTCAGTCCTTCACACCGGCCTACGGCATTCTTTACTCGCCGCTGCATCCGAAAGCTATAGTTACGTGTTCTTTCGGGTTAATAGCTGAGATTTTGTACCCCTTAGCGTCAACTAAGTAAGCTACTTCGTCGCCTGTTGACTGGAACAAGCCCATTGTACCTGACAATGCTGTTCTTGTTAAGTCAATAGGAGCCTTAACGGTGTCTTTAACAACATCCATTGCGCTTCTGCCTGCAGCTGCAAACTGACCCTGGAATACTTCACCCAATGCAATACCTGTACCGGAAGCTACGTCTTCACAAGCGTTACCTAATGATGTTAACATACCGCCTGTTGTTCTGCCTACGATACCGAGCATTGAACCACCCCAGGTAAGTGGTGCTGTAACAATTCTTGACAGAATGTTAGGTGTATTTGATTTGTCAACCTGAGCTGTAAGGATTTGTCTAGGTAATGTTGCTCTGCATCCGCAATTTTCAATTTCTGTGAACGCAAGTTTTAAAGCACCCTTCTGACATCCGGAAGGTCTTATAACTTCTACAACCTTACCGTAAACCTTTGATCCGCAAGGGAATAACTGACCGTTAATTGTTACGTCTTCAAGTGTTTTTGCAGCAAATCTCTGACCTACGTGAGAAGATTTTGCAGTTACCTGATCTTTGAATTCTAACTGTAATGTCGGAATTTGAACGATTTCTTCATTCTCTACAAATGCCTGTTTGTTATCAGGGCAAATCGGACAATCGTTATTTGCTGTTACAGGATTTTTATCAATACCCGCACTTACACGAATATTCTGTAACATAGCCGCAATATCCGCTCTTGTTGCATCCTTGAACGGTGCAATTGTATCAGGATTAGGCGAGTTGTTTAAAGCACCTTTGTCTAAAGCAATTGCAATAGGGATTTGCGCCCATTCAGGAACAGTATTTCCGTCACAGTATTTTGAAAGGATTTCCTGTGCCTTACATTTATCCATTTCAGGACATTTTACACCTTTAGATAATGCACACAAAGCTTCTACTCTTGTTACGTTATGGTTAGGTTTATATGTACCGTCAGGATAACCTTTTAACAAGTCTTGGTGTACGGCAACTGTGATAGCTGAATTTGCCCAGTGGTTTGCAGGTACGTCTGAGAAAAGTTTTTCAGGCTGGCAAGAATACATGTCTTTGTCAAAACCTTTAACTAACATAGTTGCAAACTCTGCACGGGAAATGTTTCTTGACGGCTTAAACAGTCTGTCAGGATAACCAACTACTACATCATTTGTAGCGAGTTTATCAATTTCGCAAGATGCCCAGTATCCGTTAGGAACGTCAGGGAACATTTGTAAATTAGCTGCAGCACCTGTCATTTCATTGAACGGGGATAAATCAAAAGGCACTAAGCTCTTTTTAATTGCCTGAATTGAGTTTGCTGTACCCATCTGAATAGGGCAGCCGTTTCCGTCCATTTTAGATTCATCTCTGATAATCGGAATACCATTGTGTCTGCTCATTTCGTTAAGGCATGGGATGTCAGTTGCAGCGCCAGTGATAGAACCGTCTGATGCAACGGTTGTGCCCATTGTTGTTGAGCTGAGCTTAGAGTTGTCTCTTGTAACGGAAAACCCTTCTGCAGAGTAAACAGAATCAGCTTGAGTACCTACAAAGTTGTTGTATCCGTAAATCGCATTCGGATACGCATAAACCTGTCTCATGTTACTTCTCTGGAGATCCTTTACTCCCGGGCAAAGTGCACATGAAGGAACCGGATCCGGTTCACATTTTGGGGCTTTGTCACAGCCGCAAGGTTCCGGGGCCGGATCGCAAGGACATGCTGCGCCGGTAACTTCCGGAATGTCCTTTTCACAAGGACATGCACCCTGGGTTACTACAGGGCGTTGGTCACATGGGCAGGCTGCCATTACCGTATTGAACGAACACGTTGCTATACCAACGGCAATTGCAGCTGCCACAGTAAGTTTTCTAATCGTCATTTTAACCTCCTTTGTTAGTAGGCGGAGTAGATTTACTTTTATTCTACAAACCGTATTACTTTTGTGTCTTAAAGAGTATTACCTTTACAGTTTCCGGAGAGGAGTTTTCCTGTCTGCCGAAGCCTGTATTTACTCCCTTTCCTTTACTGTCTCCTAAATTATGTAGTTTTTCAGAATTAAAAACATTGCCAAAAAAGGGAGTCCAATCGGGGGGTAAATATAGGGGTAAATGTGGGGATAAATGGTTAATGAGGGATGAGATGGAACTTTTTTTTTAAAACATCGTCTTACATGGTAGATACGATGGGAAGGAGAAAAAGATGGGAAGAGCTATGAGTAATTTTGAGTTTATTGACGATACGGAAATGGATCCGAATGCGCCTAAAACTTTTAGTGCCGTAGTGAATAATGATGATATTTTACAAATGTACCTGAAAGAAATCGGGCGCAAACGTATGCTTACAAAAAAAGAGGAAATTGAGCTGGGAAGAATGATTCAGGAAGGCTCAGATGAAGAAAAGGAGTATGCTAAAAACAGGCTTGTGCAGGCAAATTTGAGACTGGTGGTTAGTATTGCTAAAAAATATATAGGACAAGGTGTTCTGTTTATGGATCTTGTGCAGGAAGGGTCTTTAGGTTTAATCAAGGCGGCTGAAAAATTTGATTACAAAAAGAACTTTAAATTTTCAACCTACGCAACATGGTGGATTAAGCAGACAATCATTAGAGCTATTTCTAACCATTCAAGAACGATTAGAATTCCTGTACATATGCTGGAAAAAATAAGAAGATACAAAAAAGCATGTTCTGATATTGTTTGCAGCGGTGATATTCTGGAAGCGGATGAGGAAACTATTTCAAAAATTTCCGGTTTAGATACAAAAAAGATTGAGGAAGTGAAGAGCGCTATAAAAAAAGAACCTGTCAGCCTGGATACTCTTGTAACAGATGACTTATCTATACAGGATTATATAGAAGATACAACATATATTTCTCCGGAGGCAAGCACCCAGATGAAACTCCAAGAGAAAGATATAACAAAATTAATAAGCATTTTGGATAAAAGAGAACAGGAGATTATAAGAAGAAGGTTCGGAATTGATAATGAGGAACCAAAGACTTTAGAGCAGATAGGAAATGCCTTAGGGTTCTCAAAGGAAAGAATCAGACAAATTGAGAATCTTGCAATACAGAAACTGAGAAAAGTTGAAAATGTTGAATGTTTAAAAACATATCTTGACTGCGGATAACTTATGCCGGTTGATTTTCAGCCGGCTTTTCTTTTTTATTTGAATGATATTTCACTGCTGCATAAGTTACAAAACATACTGCAAGAGCTGCAAGTCCGCCTTTTAGTATACGAGATTTAACAACATTTTTTTGCGGCTCTTCAAGAATTTTTCTGTATTTAACAATTTTCTTATACAATTTTGGTTCCTTCTTATCCAAACCTTCCGCCCTAAAAGCTTTTTCAAGAGCATCCATCGGATTATAACCTTCACCGTTTTCAAGAGCCTTAAAATAATGTTCCTGATAATTAGGCTCTATTTTCATGCGGTAATCTTGTGCTCTGTTTGGATTATCCTTATAATTACCGTCCAAATTTAAGGCATCTGCAAAGAATATAAAATTGTTTCTTGCCCGCATCGGTTCCGCATATTTTGCTTTTATAAAATCCTTTAAGTCTTCCAGTTTTTCTTTTGGAATTTTTAAAAGATCCGCGAGAACTTCTGTTTGTAACTTTCTTGATTCCTTTGATGCAAAGTGCGTTTTCATTGTCTTTTGATCGTGATTTGTTGTGCCAAGGGTGTATAATTCACCCTTCCATCCGAGATTTTCAAAACTTTTGGTTGTGCCCCAATCATAACTTATATCATTTGAACAATATATTTTATTTCTATTTATCAATACCGGATTTGTCTTCCTTCCGGAATCAAAAGCTCGAAAATCATCCGTTTCAGCAACAAACTCATACATTACATTCTCAGGATTAAAGTTTTTTCCTTTTACCTCTCTCACACCCTCTTCAATAACTTTAAGAGCCTTGTCTCCATAGTAATTTCTTATATTTACTTTTTTATCATTTACAGATTCTATTGGCTGATTAACATAGGTCCAAGCAGCATCCACTCTTATATCATCATATCTTTTGGCATAGAGAGCAGCTTTTTCTTTTAATAAAGCCAGACCCTCTTGTGAATTAAGATCTAAAGCCGGGAAACCCCAGTACATTTTAGTATCTGGAAGAAATGCTTTCGGGCGCATCCAGAGTTCATCCCAGGAAAATCCACAGATAAAATCTCCGCTTAGTTCTATACCTTTTTCGTTAAGTTTTTCTTTTGCAAGTCTTAAGTGTTTATCAGCCAGATACTGTTTAAATTTATAATATCCTGCATCAAAAGAATTATTTTTTATAATTTCAACAATTCTTTTATCTCTGGCTTCAATACTAACTTTATCAGGATTGTAGAGATTTTTGTCTATATCAGACCAATTTCTGAAATTTTCTGTATGATAATACTCTTTTAGTGTATGAAAAATAGATTTTGGCTCTATCCAGCTCTTATTTTCACTGCTAAAAGTTTCTATTTCCTTTAACATGTTTTTTTTATACTCAGTATCCGCCTCGCATAAGTTTTTATATGCTTTTTTGAGCACATTTTCTGTTTCTGAATCAGGACTTAATACATTTTCAAAATTTACACTATCCTGAGAAAGGTTCTGATAAACAATTTTATTAAGCTCTTCGGGTTTAATAATATCTTTCGTTAATATTTCAAGATTGATAAGCTGACTTCCAAGATCCATTGAGCTCCCGGAATACAGTCTCCAATACCTGTTATGCGGGATATATCTTCCATTCGGAAGGTCTTGAATGCAATTAATTCCCCAATATTTTTTTGCAAACTCTAAAAATTCAAGAGATTTCTTATCCAGAATATTTCCGACTCCGGTATTCGTTTCTTTACTTTGAGGCAAAGACGGCGACGGTACAATTAGGATTGTTTTTCCCGTATTTCCTGCAAGTTCTTTACCCCTCTTTAAAACAGCGCAATAATCGGCTTCCTCCGAAGTCTTAAGCCGACGTTTGAATGCTGGAGATGAATCTAAGCTTATTTTCATATTGATGTTAAAAGTCCTAAAACTTACTTTTTGCTTTAATATGTAGAATTGTTAACAAACATTGCATAAACTCCATATTTAATATAGCATAGAATAATAGGAGAGGATATGAAAAGGAGGACTTTTAATGTTCAAAAAAATATTTCAAGGATTGTTTGTTTTAGCTGCGGTATTTATGATAAACAACCCTGCTAATGCTTTTTATTCTGATATGGCAGAAGATCACTGGGCATATCAGTCAATCAAGTTTTTGACAGATGTTGGTGTTGTAGTAGGTTATCCGGATGGAACATACAAACCTGATATTCCTGTAACAAGAGCAGAATTCGCTTCTATGGCTATCAAGGCGCTCGGGCAGGAAAATGCTGAAGTTGAACAGGAAATCCACTTTAAAGATTTAGATCCGGGATTCTGGGCTTATAATATAATTCAAAAAGCTGTTTATTTCGATTTGATCCCTGATTCAAAAGGTGAAAATTACAGACCGTTTGATTCAGTAACAAGAGCTGAAGCTATCAATATTGCGGTTAACGCTCTTACCACTCAGCAAATAAGCGAACAAAAGGCTCAGGATATTATTTCAAAAACTTATACAGACTATGAATTAATGCCGGCATGGTTTTTAATGGCTGCAGCAAAAGCGCAGATTCTTGATCTTGTTGTTACAATGCCGGGACACGAAGGAAAATTGGAAGCAGACAGACCGGCTAACAGAGCTGAAGTTGCAGCTATCCTCTATAAAATGATGCAGGAAGCTAAACTTAATCCTAACGCTAAGCTTGCAGAAGTTATGCAAAAAAGAACCGCGGAAGGTTTCATTGTTGATAATGTAAGAGTTCAGGGCTCTATTGGTATTATTCCTGCGGGAACAATTCTTCCTATCAGACTTGAAACCGTAGTCGGTTCTCAAATATCCAGTGTAAGTGATATTTATACCGCTAAAGCACCTAAAAACTATGTAACTAAAGAAAAATACCTCTTAATATCTGAAGGCAGTGACATGAAAGGTCAGGTTAAATACGTTCAACCGGGCAAATTGTTTAAAACAAACGGTCAGGTTATTATCAAAAATGAGCTTCTCGTAACGCCAAACGATCAAGCTGTAATGGTTTACGGTGTAGCAACTCTTGATCCTGCCAAAAAAGGTAAGTTTATGACTTTCATAAGAAGAGTCTTTAAAGGAGATAAAGTGTTAACAATGCCTAATCAGGAAGTTAATATCAGACTTCTTGCTCCTATTAAAATAGACCTTACTAACGGATATATTTACGAATAGTATAAATATAGGAAACAAAAAAAGCTCCTTTTAAAAGGAGCTTTTTTTATTTATACACAGTTCCGCTTTGGGGTTTTACCTGTTAAAAATTATTCATATAACATTGTAATAGATGGTATTACTAAAATATTGAGACAATATTGGCAGTCAGCTGTAAATGAATTGTATTAAAGATCTCCTTCCCTGGTTAGGGAAGGTTGGGATGGGTGCTTATATGTAAGAAAGAAGCTTAAATACTTAGCCGGTTATTGTAGTATTTGTATTCTACGGTCGCCCACCCCTGCCCTCCCTCATAAGGGAGGGAGAACCTTAGTCACTTAGTCACTAGTCACTAGTCACTAGTCACTAGTCACTAGTTAATCACCCACCTCAATCCTCCCTCATAAGGGAGGAAGAGACAGGAAATTATATAATTTCTGATTTTACATTTTGGCGGAATACGGTTTTTTGTTCCGAATTCTCGAGATTTTTAACAGTTACTTTGTCTGCCGCGAGTTCATCTTCTCCGAGAATAAGCGCGTATTTTGCTGTCTTGGATGCTTTCTCGATTTGTTTCACAAACTTTTTATTAGAAAGATCAAACTCACAAGAGATTCCGTCTTTTCTTAACTCTTCAGCAAGTTTGAGTGCTTCTGCCGGGCTATTTGACACAACAAATGCAGTTGTTTTCTTGTCGTCTTTTTCTCCGATAAGGTAAGCCAATCTCTCCATACCCATTGCAAAGCCTATGGCAGGGATATCTTCTCCACCGAGGTTTCTGACCAGACTATCATATCTTCCCCCGCCGCATACCGCGTTTTGAGAACCAAGATTATTTGATTTTATTTCAAAAACAGTTCTGTTATAATAATCCAGCCCTCTAACCAGAAGTTTATTTATTGAATAATTAATCTTTAATTCATCAAGATATTTTTTTAGTTCATTAAAGTGTTCCGCACATTCTTCGCAAATAAAATCAGACATAATTACTTCTTGAATTTCAGGTTTAGAGAATATCTCCTGACACTCAGGGACTTTGCAGTCAAGAAGTCTCAGCGGATTTTTTTCGTATCTTGTCTGACAATCAGGGCAAAGATCTTTTAGGTAGGGTCTTAGAACGGCCTTTAGATGAAGTTTAAATTCATCTCTGCATTCAGGACATCCGAGTGAATTAAGTTCAACACTTAAGTCATTTAATCCCAAAGATTTTAGATAATTAACCGCCATAAGAATTACTTCGGCATCGGCTGTAGGTTGTTTTATACCGAAAACTTCCACTCCGACCTGATGAAACTGCCTTTGTCTTCCTGCCTGCGGGCGCTCATAACGAAACATAGGTCCTTTATACCAAAGTTTTACCGGCATAGGAAGTCTGTGCATCCCGTTTTCTATAAAAGATCGCACAACTCCTGCCGTGTTTTCAGGTCTCAAAGTCAGCGAACGTTCGCTTTTTTCAAATGTGTACATTTCTTTGTTTACAATATCTGTAGTATCGCCAACCCCTCTTGCGAAGAGTTCTGTTGCTTCAAAGATAGGGGTTCTGATTTCTTTTGCCCCGTATCTTGAAAAAATTTCTTCGGCATTTTTTTCCATTAAATGCCAGACCGGCATATCGACCGGGAGTATATCTTTTGTTCCTTTTTGTGCTTTTATCATTGTCATAATTCCAATTCCTTTGTATAATTATTTTACTATAAAAAAGAGGTTTTGAAATGGGAATAAAACTTACCAAAATGCAGGGCTGCGGAAACGATTTTGTCATTCTTGATTATCAAGAGTTTATTAATAGCGGTCGGACGGATATGGCTGAGACAGCAAAAAAGCTTTGCGACAGACACTTTGGAGTCGGTGCTGATGGTCTGATTATTCCCAATCAAAAAACAGAAGATGCAGATATCGGCTGGTTTTTCTATAATTCTGACGGGTCTACCGCGCAAATGTGCGGAAACGGTATGAGATGTTTTGCTAAATATGTTTACGACAGAAAACTCATTGATAAAAAAAGTTTCTCGGTTAAAACTCTGGCTGGAATAATTTCTCCTGAGATTCTGGAGGATGGGAATGTTAGGGTTAATATGTCAAAACCTATCTTGGAAAGTGAAAAAATTCCTTTTATCCCTCAGAACAATTTAAACTATAAGATTTCGGTTAAAAACAGAATCTTTGAAGGCAATGCTGTTTCTATGGGAAACCCTCATTTTGTAATTTTTATAAAGGATGATGAAGACCTTCTTTTCCTTGCCAAAACCTACGGTCCGGAAATTGAAGTCAGTGCGGAATTTCCTGAAAAAACAAATGTTGAATTTGTAAAAATAAAGAACCCTTCTAAAATAGAGCTTTGTGTATGGGAAAGAGGGTGCGGAATTACATTGGCATGCGGAACCGGAGCCTGTGCAGCTGTTGCGGCGGGTGTTCTCAACGGAATTCTGGGCAGCTCTGTCGAGGTTAAACTCCCGGGCGGGATTGTAAATATAGAATGGCAGGGGCTAAATCATGACATTTTTATGACAGGACCTGCCGAATATGTTTTTGAAGCAGAAATCTGACTATTCTTTTAAAATTCCAGTAAATTTATCCAGATTATCAAGAAGTTCTTTATGCTGGTTAGCAAAATCTTCTCCTTTGTGTCTTATTGCTGTTGCAATAGATTCAGGAAGATTTAAGCCCAAACCTTCTTTAATATTTTTGTAGTAAAGTTCTTCAAATTTTTCAGGAAGTCTTAATGTCCAGCATCCCTGTCTCTTCCCAGGGATATTGTAAGTCTTAGGGATTCCGAAAAAGTCAGTGAAGAACACTTGAATACGTTTTGCCGGACTTGTAAACAGTTCTGCAAAAGAAGCTGCCATAAATTTTTTCTTATTGGTTCTTATATTGTTTAGGTATCCTTCAAAATTTTGCCCGTAAGGAGCGGTATCTTCTGCCAGATACTGTGTCTTTCTGGAAAAATGGTTTCGCCCTTCCTCAGTATTTGTTGCATTAAATAAATTGTCAGTAAATTCTATAAATGATGAATTATCATGAGAGCCAAGCATCAGGATTTTTTCCGGCGCGGTATCCCTGCCCCTATAGTCAAACTCGGTTACGGCGATACCTGAAAGTTTTAAGTCCTTCATTGTTTTATCTACCGGAGGGGTTATTGTTCCTAAATCTTCGCATATAATATCACTTTTTGTTAAACCGTATTTTTCCGCAGCAGGAATAATAATTTTTGTCAAAATTGCTTCATACTCTTCATCAGTATGTTTTGCGTATTTTCCCAATAATTCACTGTTTGGGGAAGAATAGAGTCTGCCGGAATTTGTTTCGGTCATTTTAGGTTCTTTTGTAGAATAAACAAACGGATCAATTAGCCCTATAATGTGGTCTATTCTTACACCGCCCGGTGACTCGGAAAACATTTTTTCATATCTTTGTTTCAAGAATTCGCCGCCTTTGCCAAGGCTTCCATCGGGATTAAAGATAGTTTCCGGTTTTAGAACAGGGAATCCCCATCTCTGCCCTTTAGGAGAAAAGTAATCCGGTCCAACACCGAGTGCAATGTTTTTCATAAATAAATCCTGATTTTTCCAAGCTTCTACAGAACTGTATGCTACAGGAGAATCGCCGATTATGGTAATTCCGGCTTCTTTATTTTTTGCGTTTGTTGACTGAATTTCTTTTTCCAAAATCATTTGCTGGAAGAAGTAAAAATCAATATCATCACTATAATTATTTCTTAGTTCTTCAATCCTTGCCTGTGTATTCTTGGTTTGAGCCGGAGTTTGCGGATTAAATAAATTTTTATCCGTAGTATTCCATCTTTTCCATTTATCTGTTTTGTTAAGTTTTGAAAGAACCTGATATAATGCACCGGCCTCCAGCTCTTCATTATGTGAAGATTTGAACTCCCTGAATTCGCTCATGTCCCCCTTTTTATAATTTTCCCATGCTTCTTTGAGAGCTTTTGGATAATTTTCTTTTACGTATTTGTAGTCTGTACGTTCATCATCTTTAGGCGCATTTGCAACTATACCGGCATAAGTTCCTGCCGAAATAAGACCGACAAGCTTTTCCAGCGGTGTCATTAAGGTGTTTTTTGCCATATCAACCGGAGCGTACGGAGAAGCATCTGTTACACTTCTGAGTCCGGTCGGTTCCTGCTGAATAGTTGTAATTGCATGTTTCCTTAAAAATGGCACAAGCTTTTTTTCTGTAGTTTCAGACAATAGCGAACCTATTCCGGTGTTCTGGCTTTTGAGGGCAGGTGCAGAAGAATTATGCAATATAATTCCTACCTTTTTGTCCAAAACTCGTAATCCTTCATTAATTGTTTTAGTATAAAGTTTCATTTCAGAAACATTCGGTTTCCTCCCGAAGCTAGGACCATAATTAGTTGTTATATTCATACACACTCCATAAAAACTAAATTTATCGTAACATAAAAATACAAAAAGCAAGTTTGTAAAGTTTTTTTGCTATATAATCTAAATAAGATTTTATGGGGGAGGTTTTTAATGCCGGAAATTAAGAAAACAAAAATTCTGAATTATATAAATGTTTTCAGAGGGCTTGCAATTCTGCTTATAGTTGCAGGACATACCATGCAGTTTGGGGCAGCCGGCAGTTTATCCAGAAGAATTGCAGTTGAAGTTTTTGTGGGCGGCACTGCTTTATTTATCTTTATTTCGGGATTTTTGTTTCAGCATCTTTCTTATAAATATGAATTTAAAAATTATATGAAAAAGAAATGGACTAATGTAATATTGCCCTATCTTTACACCGCAATTCCGGGAATTATTTTTTGTTTAATTTTACCCCTAAAATACGGTAATTCTTTTGATGGGCTGAATCCTATTTTACAAATTCCCATGATGTTATCGGTCGGAAGAGTTCATAACACGCCGACATGGTTTATACCGATGATAATTTTATTTTTCTTAGCGAGCCGGGGGTTGCTTTATCTTGAAAAGAAAAATATTTTATATAAACTGCTGCCTGTCCTATTTTTGATAACTATTTTTATGCCCAGACATGATGTTGACTATAATACTGTAATGGGATTATCCTATACGGATAAATATTTGGCATATTTGGGCTATGTTTTTGCCGGATTTATTCATTTCTTCTCTTTGTACGTTTTCGGAATGTTTTGTTCCAGATACAAAGAAGTTATTGATAAGTTTTATGACACAAGATGGCTTTATTGGATTTTGATGTTATTAACTGCTGCCGGAAATGTTTATTTAGGTATGAAATACGGTATTTCAAACGGTACTGTTTCAAAAATCTTTTTAACAATTTTACTGTTAGCATACCTCAAACATTATGATGAATGGCTGCTTTCGCATACAAAATTAAATAAGGCTCTTGATTTTATCGCTAAATACAGTTTTGGAATATTTTTTATCCACTGGTATGTATTTTTTGTTTATAACGTAATTTTTGATATGCCGAATGTGCTTGGAATTTATTGCTGCGAAATATGCACATTAGGTATTGTATTTGTGAGATTTTTTGTGGTTTCAATTGTAAGCATGCTTATTTTGTATTGGACCAAAAACCTTATACTCAAAATTAATCCTGAAGCAAATACAAGAAGTTTTATAGGAGTTTAATATTGACTGATAGCAGCTCTCAAATGATATTATAAATTTAAAGTAATAAAGGAGTTTAAATATGTCAAAAAAGGTTTTAGTAATATCATCTTCTCCGCGTAAGGGCGGTAATTCGGATACTCTTTGCGATGAATTTATAAAAGGTGCTAAAGAGAGCGGGAATGAAGTTGAAAAAATTTTCCTGAAAGACAAAAATATAAATTACTGCAACGGATGCGGTGCTTGTAATTTAAATGATTATTCCGGCTGCGTTCAAAAGGATGATATGAATGAAATCTTAAAAAAGATGATTGATTCTGACGTCATTGTTTTTGCAACTCCGGTTTATTTTTATGCTATGTCCGGTCAGATGAAAACTTTTATTGACAGATGCTGCGGTATGTATACAAAAATCATAGGAAAAGACTTCTATTATATTATGACCTCTGCTGATACCGACCCAGAATGTATGGACAGGACTGTAGAAGAATTCAGAGGATTTTTAGACTGTCTTGAATCTCCTGCTGAAAAGGGTATAATAAGAGCAGCAGGAGTTTGGCAGAAGGGAGAAATAAACTCTACAGGATTTATAAAAGCAGCCTGTGAAATGGGTAGAGCAGTATAAAGAATGGATTTTGAACGATTAAAATATTTTAAGCAGTATTTGAATACTATAGACAGCGTTCTTAAAGGTTATTTTGAAGAACAAAAAGAATATATATGCTGCAAAAAAGGCTGTGCACATTGCTGTGAAAGAGGTCAGTATCCTTTTTCGGAAGTTGAATTTGATTATATAATGCTTGGTTTTTTTAAACTTTCAAAAGAAGAACAAATAAAAGTCCTTGAAAGAGTAAAAAAAATTAAAGAAGATTATGAAAAAGCAGAAGACAAAAAAGGTTTTATGTATCGCTGCCCGTTTTTAAATGATGAAAAGGAATGCAGCATTTATGATTTTAGGGGGATAATCTGCAGAACCTTTGGATTACTGACTGTGGGTTCAAATGATAAATTAAAAGTACCTTTTTGCCAATCGCTGGGACTTAATTTCTCTAAAGTAATTGACAGAGAACATAAAAAAATTGATGAAGAACTTGTAAAAAAATATAAATACAAAGTCTCCCCAAAAGCTTATTGTATTGATTTAAAAACAATGACCGACCCAGATATTTTTGCAAATACTTCTTTTAAGTTTGGCGAAATAAAAAAATTAATTGACTGGTTCTAGTCTGTAACGGTAATACACCCTCTGCATTTTGCGCTATAATTATTAAAAAGGAGTACAAATTATGATTATGTTATTAATTAAATGGGCTGCACTGGCTCTTTGCATTATGTTTGTAGGCTGGGTTATTCCGGGTATCACTATCTCAAGTTTTACTACCGCTCTGATAGCTGCTGTTGCAATTGCGGTTGTTAACGTTGTAATCAAACCTGTGCTTATATTTTTAACTCTTCCTATTAATATTCTAACTCTGGGTTTGTTTATTCTCGTAATAAATGCGCTTTTATTCATGTTTATCGCGTATCTTGTTCCAGGGGTTGAAATTGACGGATTCTGGAGTGCGTTTTTAGGAGCTATTATTCTTTCAATTCTATCTATTGGAATTTCATGGTTATAAAACTAAAACCCGGCTTAAAAGCCGGTTTTTTAATCATAAATTTCACCTTGACTGAGAGTAACTCTTAAGCTGTATAATTGTAAAAAAGGAGGGCGGAATGTTTCTTAAACGACTTTTAATTACAACAATTATTGCAATGACAGCCATGAGTGTTGCTTATGCTACAGAAAAAACTAATTTAACAACAAAAAATGCTACAGTGATGGAGGATACAAAAACTATGAAAACTTGTCCTTTTGATACAATATTTGCACAAGGGGAACCTAATCCGTACGGGCAGTTTTTCACCGGACAGACATATCTTAATAGATTAAACCCCAAAGAAGATATCTGGAATCTTCCTATAGGAAATGTTACTTTTGAACCGGGGGCAAGAACTAATTGGCACAAACATGACGGCGGACAGATTCTTCTTGTGCTTGCCGGAGAAGGAAGATATCAGGAAGAAGGGAAACCGGTTCAGCACATTAAAAAAGGTGACATTGTGAAAATTCCGCCTAATGCTAAGCACTGGCATGGTGCGGCTCCTGACAGCTGGTTTGTTCATATCTCTTTAGAACCTAATGCGGAAATTAATAAAACAACTTGGCTTGAGGCGGTGAGCGATGAACAATATCTGGAAAAATAGTATTAAAAGATTCCTGCCGGTATTAATTATTTTGCTGGCAGGAATGCTGCTTTTATTCAACACAGCGGAGGCAAAAAAAATGGATAATTTATCATTAAAAGAGCAAAGTATTGTAAAAATCTCATCATATACGGCAGACGGCAATCTGCCGGAATTGGAAAAAGCTCTATCAGAAGGGCTTGATAACGGACTAAGCATCAATGAGATTAAAGAAATTCTTATACAAATGTATGCATACTGCGGCTTTCCAAGAAGTTTGAACGGAATCAGCACATTTATGAAAGTAACGGCAGCAAGACCTGGAGACACAATCGGGGAAGTGCCGGAAGTTGTACCTTCCGATATTGATAAGTTTGCTGTCGGCAAACGCAACCTTGAAAAAATCTTTGGAAAATCAGATGTTAAAGCTCCTTATGAAGAGTTTACACCTGGAATTAATACTTTCTTAAAAGAACATCTGTTCTGCGATATTTTTGAAAGAGGCGTCCTGTCATATAAAGACAGAGAAATCGCGACAGTTTCGGCTCTATCGTCTATAAAAGGGCTTGAACCTCAGTTAACAGGACATTTAAACGGTGCGTTGAATGTCGGCTTGACGCCTGATGAAGCCAGAGATTTAATCTCAATTGTAAAAAGCTGTGTCGGTAAAGAACAGGGGGCAAGGGCGGAAAAAGTCTTTGATACTGTTCTTGCGCAAAGGAAATAACAATTCCTTGCCCCAAGCTTATTATGTAATATAATGATATCAAGAACCCTGCCGGAATAATTTTCCGGCTCCGTTCTTTTTAGATGAAAGGGATTGTAATTATGTATACCGTAAAAGAAGTTTCAAAAATTATGGATGTCTCGGAACATACTTTAAGGTTCTGGGCAAAATCAGGGTTCTTCCCTTTCATTAAACGTGATGCCAACAACATAAGACAGTTTTCCGACAACGACCTTGAATGGGTAAAGATTGTTAAATGTCTCCGCTCCGTTGGAACTGAAAATAAATCTATTAAAAGATATATTGATCTTTGTATTGCAGGAGATTCAACTATTGAAGAGCGGTATGAAATTATACGCTCAACCAAACAGAAAGCTTTAAGCCAGATGGAAGATATAAAAAAACAGCTGGATCTTCTGGAATTTAAAGAAAAATTTTATCAAAACCTCATCAAAAACAACCTTGAAGACACCTGGAACCCTATGAAAAGAATAAAACTTGATACTGAAGCGGTTTAAGATTCTTCGCAAATGTGCTCAAGTGCTTTTTCAAATACCATGTGTACATGATGATCATCAAGTGAATAATAAACATTTTTCCCTATTTTTCTTGATCTGACAAGCTTAGCAGTTTTTAAAACCTTTAACTGGTGTGAAACAGCTGATTTAGTCATATTAAGAAGCACCGCCAAATCCCCGACACACATCTCACTCTGCTCCAGCGCCCAGAGAAGGCGTATTCTTGTCCCGTCTCCCATTACCTTAAAAAATTCCGAAAGCTCATCCAAAAGCTTTATATCAGGCATATTAGGGCGGATTTTATTGACAAGTTCTATATTAATCGCTTCGCAGTCTGTTCGTTTAATATCCATATTTTTATTATACCATAATTGAACAGTTATTCAACTATTGTAAATTTATCTTAACATAGGATTGACAATTGAACAACTATTCAATTATAATAAAAGTATAGTTGAATAAGTATTCAATCGTGAGGGCAAAAATATGTGCGAACACCATCATGAACACAAGTCAAATCCGTTAGTAAGAATCGGAGTTTCTGTAGTTATATTTGCAGCCGCATGGATTTTTCATAATTCATTATTATTTCTGCTTGCTTATCTGATAGCAGGATATGATGTTTTGCTTTCAGCCCTCAAGAATATTGTAAAGGGTCAGGTGTTTGATGAAAACTTTTTGATGGGCTTGGCTACATTGGGTGCAATTGGGATAAAAGAGTACCCGGAAGCTGTTATGGTAATGATACTTTATCAAATAGGAGAGTATTTGCAGCACAGAGCCGTTCACAAATCCAGAAAGTCAATTTCCGCTCTTATGGATATAAGACCCGATTACGCCAATCTGGAAAAAGATGGTAAAGTTCTTAAAGCATCTCCAAATGAGGTTCGAATAGGAGATATAATTCTGGTGAAAACAGGCGAAAAAATTCCGTTAGACGGAGTTGTTATTGAAGGAGAAGCTTCTGTTGATACTTCAGCTCTTACAGGGGAATCTGTTCCGGTAAATTTAAAAATAGGAGATAATGCCTTAAGCGGATGTATTAACAAAAACGGTTTGCTAAAAATCAAGGTAAACAGGCTTTTTGGAGAATCTACCGTTTCAAAGATTCTGGAATTAGTTCAGAATGCTGCTTCTAAAAAAACACGAACAGAAAACTTTATTACAAGATTTGCCAAAATCTATACCCCTGTGGTTGTTCTATTGGCGCTTGCACTGGTTTTGATTCCTGTATTAGGTTTTGGTGCGGATTTTACTTTGTGGCTTGAAAGAGCTTTGACATTCCTTGTTATTTCCTGCCCTTGTGCTCTTGTAATTTCTGTTCCGTTAGGATTCTTTGCTGGAATCGGCGGAGCTTCTAAAAATGGGATTCTTGTTAAGGGAAGCAGCTATCTTGAACTCCTCTCCAAACCTTATGCAGTTGTTTTCGATAAAACTGGAACTTTAACAAAAGGTCGCTTTAAAGTTGTCAAGCTGGTTCCGCAAGAAGGAGTGAGCGAAAATGAACTTCTTGAGACAGCTGCCTATGCGGAAAACTTCTCTAACCATCCAATAGCTCTTTCTATCAAAGAAGCCTGGGGAAAAGAAATTGATGAATCAAGATTATCAGAAGTTCATGAGATTGCAGGTAAAGGTGTCAGTGTAAAATTAGACGGCGAAACCGTTCTTACCGGAAACAAAGGGGTAAATGAGGGGGTAAATATGGAGAACGGGGCTGAAGATCTTGCCGGAACGATAGTTTATGTTTCAAAAGGCGGTAAATACTTAGGTTTTATCCTTATTTCCGATGAGATAAAAGAAGATGCTCCTTCTGCTGTTGAAAAACTCAAGGCTCATTCACGAATTGTTATGCTGACAGGAGATAATATGACAAGTGCCCAAGCAGCAGCAAAAAAACTTGGAATTGATGAATTTTATGCATCTTTGCTTCCGAAAGACAAAATTTCTAAGCTGGAAGAAATCCTTTCTGATAAAAAAGGTTCGGTAATCTTTGCAGGAGACGGAATAAATGATGCTCCGGTTTTGACAAGAGCAGATGTCGGGATTGCCATGGGCGGTTTGGGCTCGGATGCCGCTATTGAAGCTGCTGATATTGTTATTATGGATGATAAACCGTCAAAGGTTTATGATGCAGTTTGTATCTCTAAAAAAACTATGAGAATCGTTAAACAAAATATAGTTTTTGCAATAGGTGTAAAAGCTCTGTTCCTTCTACTTGGAACATTTGGTTTAATGACTATGTGGGGTGCTGTATTTGCTGATGTCGGCGTGACTTTGATTGCTGTACTTAATTCTCTAAGAGCACTTAAAGTATAAAATGATGAAAGAACAGGGCGGGCTGCAATGCAGCCCGCCCTGTTTGCTTCTTTAAAAATACTTAGAATGGTTTCGTTTGATTAAGTTTGGCTCTCAACTCTCTAAACCTTGCGATATCTTCCTGAGTTTTTGGAGACTCTCTAAACAATGCTTGAGAAGTCGGATGAACCATTAAAATCTTGTCCATATGAATTTCTAAAAACTCATATCTTCTTGGAGGCTGGTTAGAATTCTTTGCATAAATTTCAACATTTGTTACTGCAAGAAATCTTCTGTTTCCATCATTCAAAAGCTCAGTCAGCTGTCTGTTTGCAGCCACATTATTTGATACGAAAACGGTACCTTTGATATCCTCATTTTCTGTTAAGATAATTACCTCTACGGGTATCATGTCTTTGTTTGGCATTGAATTTCCTCTCTTTATATATTAAATTTTATAATACTTTTTTAATTCTGTCCAGACTACAGGGGTAAATCCTTAATAAGTTTATTGACCTCTTCTTCTAATTCGGATACCTTTTCTTGTGAATCAGACTCAAAATATATTCTCAAAAGCGGCTCTGTTCCGCTAGGGCGGACAAGAATTTTTGTTCTTTCACCAATCATTAACTTTACACCGTCTTTTAAATCTTTTTGAGTTACGTTATATTCCCCAAGATTTTTTATTTCTTTGAATTCATTTACTAATGCAGTAATTTCTTCCGGGTTTTCTTTTCTTAAATCAATTCTGTCAGTATAGAACCTGCAACCCGCAAGTTCATATATTTCATCTTCCAGCTCACAAAGAGTCTTGCCGCTGTCTGCCATTGCCTCCAATATTAAAAGGTTTGCAAGAATACCGTCTTTTTCCGGTATATGCCCCTTAATACTCAAACCGCCGGATTCTTCACCGCCGATAATTACATCATTTTTACGCATAGCTTCGCCCACGTGTTTAAACCCGACAGCTGTCTCAATCACTTTTACACCGAGCTTTTCAGCAACATTATCAATCAAAAGGCTTGAACCCACTGTTTTAACTACAGAACCTGTATAACCCTTCTTAAGCAGATATTTTAGAAGTATTGCTATAATTACATTAGGAGAAACATATTCACCTTTTTCATTAATTACACCAAACCTGTCAGCATCACCGTCATTTGCCATACCTATAGAATTCGGAGTGTTTTTAACCGTTTCAATAAGTTTTTTTAAAAACTTCGGTTTAGGATCCGGCATTCCCCCGCCAAAATCGGGATCATGCGACATATGCAGAGATTCAAAGGCAATCCCGTTATCTTTCAAAATAGCATCAAAATATCCTATTGATGCTGAATAAAGTCCGTCAAAAATTATATTTGTTTTAAGGGTTTTTATTTTTTCAAAATCAATAATCTTTTTCAAATGTTCATAATAAGCAGGATAAAAATCAACTTTCTCTAAAGATCCTTTTCCCGCTTGATAATCTTCATCCATATTAAAAAGTATTCTGTCCGTAATCTCGGAGGTTGCAGGCCCTGCATAGTCAGGGATAAATTTCATTCCCAAATACTCAGCAGGATTGTGTGAAGCCGTAAACATTACGGCTTCTGCATTCAGACGTTTTGCATTATAAGCAAGAACGGGTGTAGGAACTACCCGCGAAGAGAGTTTAACATTAAACCCTTTATCTTTAAGTATTTCAGCGCAATATTTCGCATATACATCCGCCATTTTTCTGGGATCATAGCCGACTAAAATCGGTTTATTATACCCGAATGTTTCAACAACATATTTACCAATAGCAAGAGTAACTCTTCCTACATTCTCTCTTGTAAATTCTTTATCTAAAACTGCTCTCCAACCGTCCGTTCCGAATTTTATACTCAAAATCTTTCTCCTTTTTTATTATTTTAGCATAAAGCAAATACTACCAATACACCATTTTACATAAAATGGTGTATTGGCTTCCGCCCTCTTCCTATGCGCGGATTTTATATTTCTTTTAACTTAATATTTCTTGTACTTTTCTTTTTCTTTATTTACGATGCAAAGAAAAAGAAAAGTACGAAAAGAAAAAGAAAACACGTACTGTTTCCAATGTCCTTCGGACATCATAGTGGTTGTGCTTCGCACAATCTCTTACGCTCGCTATTGTGCCTTACAGGCACACGCTCGCGACTGACACCTC
>CALUTG010000004.1 GCA_944323615.1 Candidatus Gastranaerophilales bacterium | reverse complement strand
GGGGGTTTAGCTCAGCTGGTAGAGCACCTGCTTTGCACGCAGGGGGTCAGGAGTTCGAATCTCCTAACCTCCACCATTTAAAACAAATAGAACTATTAAAATCAGAGCCTTCGGGCTCTTTTTTAGTTATAAATTAATAGGACAATTAAAAAGTTGTTTTGGGTATCAATATTCGGATTATATGTGTCAGGGATTTTGACATAAAGTATCGCAAGTTTGACATATTTAGTCGGAAGTTTTTTGAAAATTTATTTGTTATTTAAATGATAACAATTACCTTTTTCATCACATAGAAAAATTTCATCAAATTTTGAAATAAATTTATGAGAATTAATTTCAAAATTAAAAGAACAATAATTCCCAAGTTTACCATCTGGCACCAAAACTAATAAGCATAATTTATCCATATTTTTACAATATTTTTTTACTTTTTCATTCTTTCGATTTATACAAGCTTGCAGTTCTTCAAATGGATTAAATTTAACTTTACCAGCATTATTTACATGGCAATCAAATTTTCCAGAAGATATAGATGGAAATGGCTGCATAGATATTTTATAATATTCTTCTTTAATTTTTATCCATTTTTGAACCAATTTATATTTGGTTAAAGTTTCAATCCCTTCTAATAGTACTTTTTCAAGTTCTTTTTTAAATTCTTTTAAAGGCGGTAATTCTGCAAATCCTGGATTATAAGCATAATCTAAAATATCCTCAAACTTAGGACTTAATTCTCTTTTATCATATTGGTTGATTAATATTGATATTTCAATATTATATTTTTCTTTTGTCATCTTGCAAATTTTGTTTCCAATGGTAGTCAAAACTTGAGAATAATCTTTATTCTTATGCTCACAAAAGAATTGTGTAATTTCAAATCCAATAGTTTGGTTATTAGATGTTTTAAATATATAATCAGGAGCTTCTGATTCTTTAATTTCTATAATAGAATTTTCCTCATACCATTTTTTACCTAAATTTGAATTCAAAAATTTAGTGAGATATTCTTTTTCTAATTTTTTAGTTTCTATTTTTGTCATAATTGTTTTTATTGTAATTAAAAATATATTAAATTTAAACAACGTTTAAAAGCTGTTTAAAAAGTGTTTAAATGGTGTTTAAAAATTATTCATTACTTGCAAGTAAAAGAAAGTCAAGATTTTATGTAACATAATGAAGTGGCTAGTTGGGGGAATTATAAAGATTATAGGTCTACAATTTCGTGCATACTTCTCTCAGCATGTTCATTATTTATATCGTTATGACCACCAATAGCATCAATGTATGTTGCAGTAGGAGCTTTTCCTATGACTTCTATTGAATGGCCTTCTGTCTTAATACATCTTGTGAAATCAATTTTGTTATAATTTGGACCAAACATTATATTGGCATTAGGTTGCCCCATTTCAGCGCAAACTTTTTTCGCATAAGCTATAATGGCATCTGTTACTTCTGGAGAAGCACCAAGTTTACCATTCGCCTCAAAACTATCAATTACAAATGTTAATTGTCCGTCAACTTTTGCAAAATAACACATTGAATTACCCATTGAGTTTCCTGATTTATCAACAATTTCAATACCATTTACAAAAGAATTTGTTAAGTGTTGTGGTGCTGCAAATGAGTTAAAGCTTCCCACTGATGTGCAACAACCAACATGGTTACCAAAGAAAATATTTCGTCCAACATCATCATTATCCCAAAGTCTGACATAAAGTTCTTCAGTAATATCTTTTAATTGTTCAACATCATGAATATTTTTCTTGTGAATTTTAATGTGGTCTTTGAATGTTTTAATGTCAGGAGAGTCACCTTTCCAATATTCATTTGTTTCTAATTCTTTTTCAATTAATTTCATTATCTTAGGCAAGTCTTTTTGAGTAGCAGTATCAATATTATTATCTACTAAAATCTGAATTAATTTAGCTATTTCATTTTGATCTAGTCGCATTGCTAATTCAGAATTTAATTCATTTCTTAGATTAAAGCTTGCAGTTCTAACAGCTTTTTCAACATCAACTTTAACAGTAAATGGTTGTTTAGAGGTTGCATCAAAAGTAATCCAACGATCAAAGTCTAAACCATTTGCTTCAAATAATTCTTTAGTTTCAATATTATGAGGTAAATTTCGAATAATATCAGTAAATTTTTTATTAGGATTTGCTTTAATTAATTCAATTAACTCATTAAAATTGTTTTTAAAACCTTTATCAGAAACACCTCCAAATATTTTGGAAATATATTTACTATCATAACTAATATCTGTTAATAGATCTTCAGTAATGTCTATTTTTAAGATTTTATATATTTGTTCATTAATAGATTTTGTGAATTCTTTGTTTTGATTTGGTAAATTTATATGAGCTTCTACTTGTGCCTCAAGAGGTTTAATTGCACGATCATTAATCCTAGCTTTTGTAAATTCTTCAGGATGAGCTATTATATTTGCTTTTTGTTGTTCAAGTTGATTTAAATATGCTTGTTTTTTGTCCATAGGAATTTTGTCATTGCTAATAATACTTTGTATCTTTTTATCAATGATAGCAATTTGTTCTTCTGCTGATGGTGGTGTTACATATTTTTCGTTTAATTTTTGTTCTAATAAGAATTTTCTAACTTGGCTTTCTCGTTCTTTTGGAACATTAAATGCTCTAATAAAATCATTAATTTGTTCTTCGTAAGGTTTATTTGTAGAGAAGATTTCATCAGCTAGTTCTTTTTGTTTTGTTGTCATTTTGGGATTGTTTATTTTATTAGCAATTTCTAATATAGCATCTTCTTCAAGTTTTCCAGAAATAGCTGCAATAACCTCTAATTTACTTAGTTTTTGTTCCGGATGAGGCAACTGTTCTAATTTAGATTTTAATATATTCTTTGTATCCTCACTTAAATTGTCTAGAGTCTTAGCATTTTCAAGTAATTGTTTTAAACCTTTATATCTTAATTCACTTGCGTGACGTAAAGCGGGTTCTCCAATTAAATTGACAATATTTAATACGCCCTCTTTATTTTGAACAATTAATTTTGCGACCATGTTTCTTGTAACATCCATATCTTGATGTTTTAAAGAATCAAGATTTTTATCAAAATAAATTAAAATATTTTTTATGCTTTCATATTCTGAGTCTGACAATTTTGAAAGTTTTAAATTAGCAGAAAAAGATAAAGGAGTACCAGCGATGTTTCGTTTTAAGAGTGCATCTATTTCAGTATCCGAGAGTTTTACTAGGGCTGATATTTCACTAGATTTAATATTTGAAAGAATAGGTAAAGCTTTCTTAAATTTTAGGTACTCTTCTGCAGATAAATTTGCCACATAAAGTATTGGATTTCCTTCTGAAAAATTCTTCGTCAAATCAAAGTGCTTCTTTGCGATTGGGATAATTTCACTAAGACATCTATCGTATTGCATATCACTTAGCTCTAAGAATTTTGCTAAATCATAGCCATCTAGTTGTTGAGACCCTAAAGCTTCGATAAAGAATAAGTCATCTTTAATTTTAGTAAAACTTTCTCTATCCATAAGAAGATATTGCATTACATTATATTTATTTATATTATTACTTGTTTCATTAATATCTAACAAATTTTTTAAAGCATTATTATACTGTTCTTCAGGTAAATTCAATAACTCTACTATTTCCTTCATAGTAGCTGGTAATACTTCATTAAATTCAGAGATTTGATGTCCTTCACCATCATAATATCTTTGAACAAAAGGTAATAAATCTTTTTTAAATTTATTTACCATTTCATCAGTAATAGTTGATGCAATGTTAATATCAGTACCATTATATTGTATCTGATATACTGAATCTTCTAAAAATAATAATGTCTTAACTCTTTCAAATTGTTTTGGTTCTAATTCAGTTAAACTAATAATATCAGAAACACTTATTTTATTATCTGTATCATATCGATTTGTTTTAATTCTATCGCTAAAAATATAGTTTTTGATTGCATTATATTTTTCTTCAGATAAACCTGCTAATAAAAATTTCTCATTAGTATTTATTTTCAAATTTTGTATTTCATTATTAAGTCTGTTATATTGTTCAACATCCAAGCTCGCAAGTGCTGAAAGATACTTTAAATTTAATTCAATAAAATCACTTGTTATCTCTGCTTTAACTCTCTTGTATGTATTTTCATCAATTTTTACAATATTAAGAAGGAGGTCTATTTTGTCATGAATTTCAAAATGGTGGCCTTTTGATTGGAATCCTTTGATGATTTCAATAGCACGAGCATATTCGACATCATTTAATTCAGCTATTGAACGCATATCTTTTGTGGAAAGTTGTGTATTCATCATTTCAATACTATACAAATCATTTTTGATACGCTCCCACCGAACGTCATCTAAATCTTTAACCATAACTAAAAATTCATCAATGCTTATTGGTGCACCCCAATCGCCATTTTTGCGTCCTTTTGTCATAACTTCTTTAAAGCGTTGATATGTTTTATCTTCCATTGATGTAATTTTAGTTAAATCTCTATAGCTGAAACTACATATTTTGAATTCATTTCTGATAGGTACAATATCATTTATATATCTATCCCAATTTTTATCTGCCAATTTTAAAGCTACTTTTATTTCATCTGCAAAATATATATCATCGCTCGCTGCTTTTATAGGGAATAAACCATCTTTAAATGCACGCTCCCATTGCTCGTCAGTAATATCTTTTAAGGAAGCGAAGTCAAAATTGCTTATTTTACCTTTTAAGCTGGATTTTTCCATATATTCCCAAGTTTTTTGAGGAACTTCTATCAGGTCTAAGATTTGATAAATTGTAAAACCTTCAACTTCTCCTTCTGAGTATTTACGACTCGACGTATATACGTCAAGTAAATGTCTTTCTTGTAATATTTTTAATTCTTCTTTACTTAAATTCGCAAGCTTTTCAGCATCAGTAGGTGAAAAACGACTTTCATCACCAATTTTCATTTCTAAATAGCTATTAATTAAAGCTTTTTTATATGGATCTAGAGATGCTAATTTTAGAATTTCATCTGCATACAAAAGTCTTCCTTTGTTAGTTTGTTCCAATAAATTTTCATTTTGAATACGAGTTTTTACGTCTTCAGATGCTGTCGCAATTCTAATACATTCATTTATTGTAAATCTTTTTTCGCTAGCTTTTACTTCGCCATATGGATCCATAGATTTACTTTCAGTCATTTGATTTAAAATTTCAAATTCTCTGAATATTTCATCATCCATTTTTGCAAGACAATATATATCACTTGGTTGAGGTTTATCCCCACTAGAATCATATGTATATTTATCCTTTAAATTGAAAAGATTACGTTTTTCAATATTTAAAAATTCAGCATCAGTTAATTCCGCAATGGCTATCATCGTTTCTGCATCTAACAAATAGTTATATTTTCCATTTGCATTCTCAAGTTCAATATTATGTAATAGATTGCGTTGTTTTATGATTTCCCAAGTTTTATCATCAACCCTAGATAATCTATTGACATCACTAGCCGATAATTTTCTTTCTCTGCCTTCAATATTTTTTAAAAGACCTCTTTTTTCAATAACATCAAGTTCTTCATTTGATAATGTTAATAATAAATGTGCATCGTCTCGAGGATATTTATCAAGTCGATTTAATTTATCCATCATACCATCTATTCTATCCAAGTTTTTTAAAGTAATATCATCTGCTATTTGATATAATTCGTACCATCTAACATTAGCAAATAATTTAGAACCACAAAGTCTTAATAGGTTTTCTCTTGTTTTTGGATCCTTAATATCCATAGTTGCTTCAAACTCTTGAATATCAAAAAGACGGCCACCAAGCATATAGCCACTATCAATAATCAAATTTAATTCTTCTTTTGATTCTACAAAAGCCATTACTCTAGTAATAGCTGGAGGAATTTTAGAAATACCCTTCTCTTTAATCAATTCAGTAAATTCTGATATTCTTTCAGGAGTATTAAGTCTATATAAAAATGCAATATGGTCGTTATTTGTCTCTTTGCAATATTCTAGATACTTTGCTAAAATCTCAGCACTTGAATCATCAGGTAATGCTGTTATTATTTTTTCAAGTTTTTCATCTTCAATGCCATTGTCTAAGAGAATTGTTTTAATTATATTTTCAGAATCACTTCTTGTTAAAGAATTATTAGTAGTGATTGCAGGAATACTTGATTCAACCTTAGAGATATTGTCATCTAAAGCTTTTTTTACATTAATCTCCATTCTGTAATCGTGATATTCATGCCCTGCCTCAACACCTCTGTCTTCTGCTGTTATTTCAAAACCGAATTTTTTGTATAATTTTACAAGTTCAGGTTTACTAGCATCAACATCTAAAACGACTTTTTCGATATTGTTTTCTTGGGCAAATTTAGTAATACTTTCTTGCATTTGCTTAATTGCAGCATAAGAAGCTTTTGTATTTCTTAAATCAGAACGTACGCCAATACTGTAAATATATAATTCTCCGTTTTCAACGGGTTCAAGTTGGTAATAACCAATAACATCACCATTGTCTGACTTTATAGCATATGTAGATATGCCTTGTTCTTCTAAATCAATCTTATAATCATCAAAATCTGAATCTATATAATAGTTTTCTTTAAATGATTCAATGTCAATTTTTTGAATAGCTTTTAAATCATCAATGCTAGCGTCTTCTATTTTTAATTTTGTAATATCAATTGCTTGTGATTTTATTGGTGTAGTTATTTGAGGTTTCTCATCAAGAGCTTCAATTTTAGTCGTTTCAACCTTAGCTTCCCCTTTAACTTCTGCGACATCATTAGTAGAATATCTTTGTCCATTGACTTCGATTTCAACTTGTCCGTTTTGGCTATATAATCCTGTTACTGTTCCTTCAACACTTGCCCCTGTTTTTGGATCAGCCACAGTTACATCATTACCCAACAGTCTTTGTCCATAATCCATTTCAGTCATCGGTCTTACACCATCAGAAACTCCAAAGTTACGAGGTCTGCCAACACCAGAAACATCTTTAATATCGCCGGACATACCGACCAAAATACCTGTTAAGTTTGCTTTTAATAGAGATTGCCAATCGTCTTGTGTATCTAAAATGCCCATCATTGCCAAATCCCCTGCATAAGAGATTACAAAGTCAGCACTTAATTTTGCTCCTGCTGCCGTCATAAAATTCTTTAAATATTCAGGATTCGTAAACACAGTTTTTAATGCTTGCATTTTATTTCCTGATGCAATTTGTTGTCCGAAAACAGCAACAAGTTTTTTATCAATAAGTTTACTAAATGCTTTCAAGCCAGCTTTGCCTGCTCCCATACCTATGATAAAACCACCTGCATCCATAATAAAGTCTTTAGTTAATTGCTCAGCTTCTTCAGCAGTTTGAACATCTTTAGTTGCGTAATCAGTAACACCTAAGCCTGTTTTTGCAACCATACCACCAATTGCAAGAGTATTACCAACTGTAATCATTCCTGCTCCTAAAGGTGCAAGTGGAGTAAAACAAAGAATACCACCGACAATTGTCATACCCATACCTGCCATTGAGGTATTGCCTGTCCATCTTTGGATACAAGTTAGGTTATCATTTTTCATAGCTTCAGCCATCATTTTCCCATTCTCATCCCCGATAGCTTCATCGTGAGCTTGTGCTAAAGCTATTTGATAATCTTCAATTGTTTTACCATTTAAAAATTCTTCAAATTCTTTTTCTTTTGATTGTTGAGCTAGTTTTAATAATGAATTTAATGCTCTATTTTTAGCACTATCATCTAAATTGCCAAAATTAAACCCGTTTTCATCAATGCTAATAGGCAATTTAGATTCAGCAATTAATTCTTGTAGCTGACTTAATCCACCATCTTCAGCTAACGCATAGAATGTTGCAAAGCCTTCTAAAACTTTTTGTGTTTTTTCGTCTATGTTTAAAGTTTCATCTTTTCTTAAACCTTCTGCAAATTCGACAAATTGTTGTTTTTTGTTATATGCATTAGCAACAACTTCCATTTCTTTTTTAGCTAGTGCATATTGTTCAATTTTGTATTGTGAATATTCAGTTCCTCTTTCTATTTTATAAACTTCTTCAAAAGAAATTGGTTCATCAGTATTCCAATATTCAGGGATTATACCTTTTGAATTATCAAATTTTGGTAAAGGAACTTCGCTATAAGGCATAGGCTTGTTTTTATCAGCATTAAATTTGATAGCATTATCAACAACATTTTCTAATGCTTGAATTTCCTCTACACCACTATATGAAACAAATTGTTTCTGAATATCTTTTAAATCTTCTATTGATGCATTTGAGCATAATTGTTCTACATAATCCCCAATAATTTGAGCTAGTTTTTCTTCAGAATATTTGTTCTTTAATTCTTTGAATTTGGTATTAGTATCTAGCACTAAAACACGAGTAAGAATCATATCTTTGATTCTTTGTTTATTGCCTTCATAGTATTCTTTTTTAGTAAGCCCATTTGGAGGTGCTAATTTAGCTTTATTCATCCATTCAATACCTGCGTTTTGGTAATCCAAAACTTTAGATACGTTAGATGTTTTTAAAATATCGTTCTTATCTTTTCTTTCATCGTGCCAACCTGAAATTGAGCCTAAATATTGGCTATTCAATATTTCATAAGCTTCAGAAAGGTTTTCATCAATAATATCAATAACGATTTCTTTACAAGCTGCTTTTTCCAAGAATGTTTGTTGTTTTTGAGGTGCATTTGCTAGAACATTTTGCACAGCTTGGGTTTGAGGTTTTTCCTTAGTCCCAAAGATATTATTAACAAAAGTAGCAAGTATATTCGTATCAACTTCTTCGCCAATATGTTCTTTTGCAAACGCTTTAATTTCGTTATCTTCTAATACTTGGTTATCTCCGGCAGCAGATTTTAAAACATTAAATAAACTCTTTGCTTCTACTTCTTGCAAGATTTTATCTTCGCCTGCAAAAATATTAAAGAGTTTTTTTGTTTTTTCATCAGCACCTTTTAGATCTTCTTCCTTTATTTCTCTAAAGTTTGAAAACCTAAACTCATTGCCTTTATTAAATTTGAAAAAATCTTCGCCTGCCATTGCACTACCTTTATCATCTTTCCTGTCAAGTCTTAAAGTGCTGTTTAGACTTTAATGCAAGCACATTAACCTCAGACATGTAACACAATTTCTATTGTGTTACATGTTTTATCGGCATTTTTTAGTGAAAACTTTAGGATTTTTCGAGAAATTGTTACAATTCGGACAAAATTGTTACAATTTACAAAGCAAAACTACGGAGTTTACTATCAATAAGTTCCTGTGTAATACCTATGTATAAAAGGGTTATCCGTTGCGAAGAATGATTAAAAAGGTATTGTAACAAACCAATATCTTTATGCTCTTGATAGAAATGATAGCCAAATGTCTTTCTTAATGTATGCGTACCAATTCTTGCAGTTATTCCAGCCTCAAAGCAAGCATCTTGTAATATTCTATATGCTTGTATTCTTGTTATTGGTTTACCACCTCTACGACTTGCAAAGAGCCACTCTTCATCATCTTTTCCAATAATAAAATCTTCCAAATCTGGCTTATATGCATCAACTATAGGAAATCGTTTAAATTTCTTTGTTTTTTGTTCGTAAAGTTCGATATAATCCTTGTTTCTGACATCTTTGACTTTTAATTTTAAAGTGTCCGAAATCCTTAATCCGATATTTATTCCCATAACAAATAATAAATGATTTCTTGAACCTTGTCTTTTTAAAATTCGTTTAACCATATCTATTAAACTTTTATCTCTAATTGGCTCTACTGCTGTCATATCAATATACTCCTTTACTGTTGTTCATATTACCTCTGAAGCCACGAAACGTGTCTTACTATGTAACAAAATTAGCAAAGTGTTACCAATTATGTAACGTTTTGTGGGGAGCATATTAAAAAACATTTTATCTAGAATATGTATTTTACGTTTACATAATTTTTGTTGATTCGTATTTTAAAGAATTAATTTGGCGTATCTCAATATTTGTAGCTTTAAATAAAGTTGGGTCAAATATGGCAATATTATAACCATTCGAACTTAAAGTACTATCATATTCTACTCCAGCAAATCTTACTACTTCGTTTGTAGAGCCCTCTCTCTCAAGAGTTTTAATAAAATCACATATGTATTGAGTTGGAATATAATCTAATTTTGTATCGCTTAAACGAACGACCTTTGACATTTCTTCATTAATTTTAGAAAGATGCACCTTATTTATAGCATAATTAACTAGAAAATTAGAATCAGGAATTGAAAAAGGACTAATTTTATTTATATTTTTCAAATCCGCAATAATAATATCTTTCTGAAGTTCAAAGGTCGCAATTGTGATATAGTCAGCCACACCTGCTCTAACTTCATTTATTGTTGTTTCAATGTTATTTGCAAGATAAAGACACTCAACTCCCTCTGCATTTACTCTTCCTGCTTTAGAATTTTTTAAAGGAGGACACCCCATATCCTCTAAAGAATATCCATTCTTGTCAGAAATTCTGCCACGATAAAATTTTGTACCAGCAGAATAAAATTTAGGGGCTGCCCAACAATATTGTTCAAATAATTTTTTATTAAATATATTTGTATGGTATCTGTTATTCTTTATCAAGCTAGTTTTAAAATCATCCCAAGAATAAGTTTTAAGTAAAGAATATTCTTTTTTATATTCCAAGTCAAATAACTCCTCAATAACAATATCATTATCAAAGAGACTTGGACTTTCTTCATATTTTTCCTTGCATATACTTTTTACAATGTTATGGACATTTTCAGGTTTACAAACATCATTAAAAATCTTCCAATTATAAAGTAAATCATATTTCAAACGGACGTATTTTGCTTTATCAATTTCAATCTGAGATTCTGACGCTACAGTATATACATCAACTAATGCTTCAAAATAAGGAACTAAATTGTCATGTTTATCAGTATCATATATATGTTCAGATTTAACATTATGAATGTCACAAACATCCGTATTATTTATACTATTTATAATATTTTTAATCTCAGTATCGTTAAAACAATTACTACAAAATTTCATATACTAGTGATCCTGTTCATCAAGAAATTTGCTTACAAGCTCTATATGATGCATAATAGAGAGTTTTTTTACAGTTCCTAAACCTGGATATGATTCCTCGTCATATAGCTTTTGAAATGTTCTCATAGCATATGTATCTAATTTCATTTCTTGATTCCAAGCAATTAATTTTTCTAATGCTTCATAGAATTTTCCAGTTGTATCTGTATAATCATCATTGGTATCTGATACAAAATGTCTCACTCTTAAATCGTTATTTTCATCAAAATAAACAATATGTATCGCTACTGCATATGGTGCAAAACCTGACTCTGAATATTCATCACCAACAATAGAAAAATCTGAAAAACCAACGTAACCATCATCTTTATAGTATAAATGATCATTTGTATAAAACTCATCAGTGTTTTCATAGTTTGCATTTTTTTCTTGTTTATTGAAATTATCATTTAAAAGAACTCGATGTCTATTTCGAATAATTCTTCTAGCTTCATCTAGCATTAATGTAAACTCAGGTTCGATCTCTCTTGAATAGATTTCATTATATGATTTTATAGTGTCACGATTTTTAACAATTAAGACAATGTTTTGAATATTATCAGTATATTCTGGAATAAATTTACTAAGGTGAAAGCCTTTTTTTATATTAGAAATATTAATGATTTCATTCATTGTTTTACAAACTTTATCTTCTGAATCATTAAGTTTTTTGAAATCAAGATTCCCAACGCATGGGTTCATGATAATAGCTAAATTTCTATTATTTTCTTTGAAAACATTTAAAGTTTTTGTCAAAGTACTAGATAATTTAACAGGTTCAATAACAGGATATATATGATTTCCAATTAGATTATTTTCAATTAATTCTCTTAATGCTATTAGTTCAAATTGGCGTCCTCTTAAATATGGGAAGTACATATATTTAACCTCCAAACTTTCTTTCTAAAAAGGTCTCTAGGGTTTTATACTCAGTTTCTTTTAATTTAGAAAAATATACTACACTTTTTATTTCTTTCGGAACACTTTGTATTAATTCTAAATTTATTTTAGTTCGTTGTTTTAATTGCACTTTAAAATCACTATACACCTTATCTAATGGAATTGTTTTAAAGAGTTCTTTACAAGCTTTATAGTATTTAAATTGTGAAACTTCTGGTAGTTCATAATATTTTGAGATAATATTTTCATATTCATATTTCCGTAAAATTTTAAAGATTGTATCATAATCTAACTCAGCAATATATGAAATAGGTTCTCTATATTTTTTTAAAGCACCACGTTTTGATATGTAATATATTCCAATATTATGATTCTTTAATTTATTTTTAATTGTCTCTAGTTTTATTTCAGGGACAACAACACATACATTATCAAATGCTTTATAGTAATTAATTAATTGAGAATTCAATCTATCAAAAGTATCTAATTCAGTTTTAATTTCATAGACAGTAGCTTTTCCGTTTAACAAAATAAAGTCTGCAATAGATTTAGAAACGGGAATCTCTGTCAAAGCAGTAGTTTTTAATGGATTGTGAAATTTAAATAACAAATTATTTAGTAAGGTATTTTTATAATAATATTCGTTACGATAAGTATGTTTTAATGTTTTGTAGATTTCACTAATTAAATCTTTATTTTTTTTATTTAACGATGATATTAAATATCTTTTGATTACAGCATAATATGCATTACCCGCTTTTTTATCACCATCAAGTAACGCTTTTAAAGTATTTTTAGAGAAAACTCTATTTAATATTAAATTTGAACTTGTCATTTTTATAAATTATTATTTATTATCCCACTACAATTGTGTTTTTGTCAATATTTTAAGCTTAAAAAGTTTGTATATTTAAAAGCCAATTTAAATAAAACAATAATCAAATTGTAAAGTTTTTCTCAAGAAAATTTCAAAGTCTTGGTTATATCGTTCACCGGTAATTAGTTTTGAAATATAGCTTTCGGTTAGGTTTAAGTGTTTTGCAAGTTTTTTCTGGCTGATACCAGCTTGCATAAGTTTAAACCTTATCATCTGTTCTCTATGATAAAGAAAATGACTCCCGCCGTTATTCATATTATTCGGGCTTCTTCCCATTTTTTGTTCAAGCTGTTGGATTTGTTTTTTAAGTTCTTTCTTCATTAGTAGCTCCTTGGGGTACACACATCTTAACTCGTTTTGTGGAAACATCAAGTCCCATACTCTTTCCAACTATGTGTTCAAATGATACAAAGTAACTGGGAAACACTTCCATTCTTCCAGCTTCAGAGTGATAGATGGAATGCGTAGCCGGTGCGTGAGCACTACGATGGCGACGTAGGATAATTGAGCCTATAAGCCGACTTAGGCGAATACAGGCGAAATACCCACAGGAGCCCAAAGTAATGAATGAAGAAAAATACATTACAATTGTAGAACTAGCAGAACTTAAAGGTGTTAGCACTCGTGCTATTAGACTTTCAAAGGGTAAATATCAAACCAAAGATGTCGTTGTCAAAGGCGGAAAGAGTTTTAAGATTTTGCTATCAAGCATTGAACCTGAAATGCAAGAAAAATATTATTCAAAAATCATTCCAAGTTATAACAAAAAGCTACTTCCGATTCCAATCGATTTCCATAAGCCAGATAAGGCTAAAACAATTGCGCTTGCAAGGTTAGATTTATTAAATCTCTGGAAAAATCAGCGTAAAAATCAACAAAATAAAACACAATTTGATACTGATTTTTTGAGTGCCTACAACGCACAAGTTTTGTATCCTGGAATTTATGCAAAACTTGGTAAAGTATCAATTGGTACGCTTCAAAGATGGAAACGAGTTTTAGGCAATAGTAATAATTACGAGCTTTTAATTCCAAATTATCATTATGAAGATTATTCAAGAACTTGCCTTACGGAATACGAAAAACAAATATTTTTGAAATTGCTCCTGCACTCAAATAAATTTAGCATAGGAAAAGCTATTTCTTTGACTCAATATGTTCTTAAAAATCAGGGGGCTGAATATATACCTGCTCCGCCTACGTTTAGAAGGTTTGCAAATTGGTATAAGGCGAATTATTTTGATAAATGGACACTTTTGCGTGATGGCGAAAAAACTTTAAAAGAAGAGGTTATTCCACATATTAAAAGAGACATTTCTAAAATAGAAGTTGGTGAAGTTCTTGTAGCTGACGGAAAACGATTAAACTTCCAAGTAATAAATCCGTTTACGGGCAAACCTTGTAGAGCAACATTAATCGGGTTTTTGGATTGGAAATCAACTGCGTTGGTCGGGTATGAAATAATGCTTGAAGAAAACACACAAAATATCGCATCAGGTTTAAGAAATGCCATTTTGAATTTAGGTAAAATACCAAAGTTTGTTTATCTTGATAACGGCAAGGCTTTCAGGGGTAAATACTTTATGGGTAGAGCTGACTTCAATGAAGTTGGACTAAAAGGTATTTATGAAAAATTAGGTATCACAACTGTTTTTGCAAATCCATATAATGCCAGAGCAAAAGTAATTGAAAGATTCTTTTTAGAAATGCAAGAAAGTTTTGAAAAGCTGCTACCAAGCTACATTGGAACAAGCATAGAAAATAAGCCTGCAAGACTTCGCCGAAATGAAAAATTTCATAGCGAAATTCATACTGAATTTACTCCCACTATTCAGCAAACAATTCAGATGATAAACAGTTGGCTTGAGTACAAAAATTCTCTGCCTTGTCCGAATGATAGAACAAGAAGCATCAAAAAAATACTTGATAGTATTGAGCGACAAGAAATTAATCCAAGGGAACTTGATGATTTAATGATGGCTCAAGAAATCAAAACCATCACAAGTCAGGGAATAAGATTTTTGAAAGCTTATTATTACAACGATGCACTTTATGGCTTGAGACAAAAGGTGATAATAAAGTATAGTTTATTCGATTTAAGCTATATCAATGTTTATACAACGAGTGGTAAGTTTTTATGCAGAGCCGATAGAATAACGCTCACTCATCCGCTTGCACATTATACGGGCGAAATTAAGGATATTGAAGATTATAAGCAGAAAATTCAAAAACAAAAACAACTTAAAAATAGGACAATAAAAGCTTGCAAGGAGTTTTTGAATATTAAGGATTTAGAGATTTTGAAGTGTGAGATAGATGAGGCTGAAGAGATATATTTACCCCCAAAAATAGAAGTCAAAAAAGAAAAACCAGAAAAATATAACCCTGCAGTCAAACCATTATTCAAAACAAGTCGAGAACGATATGAATACTTAATGGAATATGGTTGCACCTCAAACGATGATAGAGTATGGCTTGCAAGTTATAAAGAATCAAAGGAGTTCGAAGAATATGAAACCGATTTTTGTTAAAACCAAGAATGTCAAAGGATTTATCAATCTTATTCATAACCTAAAAAATAAACCGGAGAATATAACTAAAATCGGATTGGTATATGGAAATGCAGGACTTGGCAAAACTAAAACAGCACTTTATTTATCAATCCAATATGATGCAATCTATATCAGGGCAACAAATTCCATGAGTCCAAAGTGGATGCTAGAAGAAATTGCAAAAGAGCTTGATGAAATTCCAAGATTTTATACCGCTGATATTTTCAGACAATGCGTTAATGCACTAATAACAAATCCGCAGATGATAATAGTTGATGAAATTGATTATTTGCTAGCTGATTTTAGAACAATTGAAACTTTGAGAGATTTGCACGACGAAACAGGCGTGCCGATAGTTCTGGTAGGTATGCAACTTGCAAAACACAAGCTCAAAAAACATACGCATTTATTTGATAGAATCTCTGAAATCTATAATTTTGCTGAGTTTGAATATTCAGATATAAAACAAATTGTTGAAGAGATTTCTGAAGTCGAAATTACAAAAGATGCAATTCACTTAATTCATAACAAAGCAAAAAGTTTCAGACAAATTGTAAATAGTATAGATGTTTTAGAAAAAGTCGCTCAAGCAAATGGATTTACTCAGATTGATGAAAATATAGCCAAGGAGGTACTTTGTGGATAAAATTCTTAAAGTCGCAAAAAGATTAAAAACATTTACCCTTGAAGATATTGTTATGTTCTGTGAAATTGATCCCACTATAGCTGAAAGATTTTTGCAAAGGTCAGAAAATATAAAGCCTGTCGGAAATAAATTTGAATACGTAGAATTAGTAAAAACGGAAGAAAAATTCAAAATTGTTGATAAAAATATTGAATGCAAAAATTCTGATATCACAGTTATTCAAGCTTGTGAATTGTTTTTAAAAATAAAACAACAAACTATAAGTGAAATGTCTTATCAGGCGTACAAAACTTTTGTTTATTCGAAAATTATTCCATATTTCAAAGAGTTATTGCTTAAAAATATAACTGTACAAGATATGCAAGATTTCAAAAAGCACATGCAAGAAAACAAAGTAAGCGAACCTAGGATAAAGAATATTCTGACTTTGCTGAATCAGATAATTAAACATTTTCAAAATGAAGGCTATATTGAAAAAACTTGCACTTTTGAAGTAAAAAGAATCGCAAAAATACCCAAAAGAGAAAAACCCGTTTTAACATCTGAACAACTCGCACAACTTTTTAAGATCACAAATAAAAAATATCCATATCTTACACCAATTATTCAAAATTTGATCATATTAAAACAGCCTTTGAACACGATTTTAACAGGCAATGAACAACAAAAGAAATCATTAAAGCGAAAAATAAGAAAAGATTTTTATAAAATAAAACAGGAACTGGGTTTAACAAATTACATGATTGACGATTTAAGGTTTAGCAATTTCGTTTAACAATTAAAATACATTTCGTATATTTTATTAAATTGTTAATTTTCTTTAAATACATTTACTCATACCACTTTAAAAATTATTTTATATGTCGTATAATATAAATATATAATGTCGTACTTTACAAATATAAAAGCGAGAAAACAATGCCAATATCTGATATTTTAGAAAAAAGAATCCAATATCGTATAAAGAAGTCAAAGGACTTCGTATTTATGCTGCCGGATTTTTTAGATTTATCTGATAGGGATCAGGTTATGCGTGCACTCAGAAAATTAATATCAAAAAAACTGATTATGAAAGTCGGACAAGGTGTATATGTTAAGGCAAAAGAATCCAAGCTGACTGGTAAGATTATTCCGCAGATAGATTTGGCAGAAATTGGAAAAGCTGTAGCTGAGAAACTTAATATTAAGGTTCTGCCAAGCAGGTATGAACTGTGGTATAATGAAGGCAAAACAACACAAGTCCCAAGCGGAAAAGTTATTGCAATTAAGGGAACTATTTTAAGGAAAATCGGATTTAATGGAGTTTATATCACTTATGAAACCGTCAGAAACAAAGAAAAATATTATAAATATAGTTAATGACTATTCTCAAGAATTTGGTATAGCCCCGCAATTTGTTGAAAAAGATTATTATGTCGTTAAAGTATTATCCGAAATATGCAAAATAAATTATCCCGATTTAAAAATAGTTTTCTCCGGTGGAACTTGTTTATCCAAGGCTTATCATAAAATTCAAAGATTTTCTGAAGATATCGATTTTAGGATACATACCGAAAGACCTTTTACAAGAGCTGAAAAGAAGGCTTTTTGTAATTTTATTTTGGAAGCACTTGACAATAAAGAATGTTATCATATTATTCCTGAGTCAATCAAAAAAGGTAATGAAAATAACTTTTTCAGTTTTGAAATTGAATACGAAAAATTATATGAAGGTTCAAATTTAAGACCGAATATAAAAGCAGAGTTTACTTTTGAAAACTTGCTTTTACCGAGTACAACTTGTGAAATATCTTCATTTATAGGTCAATTTATAAATGAAGAACCGAGTTCTGTTAATTGTATTCAACCAATTGAAGTTATTGCAAATAAGTTTAGTGCTTTGATGTGGCGAGTTTATATTAAAGACAGAACAAAGCCATTGCATACAAAAGAAAATGATCCGACTATTGTTCGCCATTTGCACGATATTGCAGCATTGGAAGATTTGCTTTATAAAAAAGAATTTGTCGAACTTCTGCAAAAATCTTTTGATACTGATAAAGGTCGTGGTGGCTTTGATAACAACTTTACTTTGCCGGAATTTATAAAAATTGCTCTTGATAAATTAACAAAAGATAAAATTTATCAAAAAGAGTATGCTGATTTTGTAAGTTCGATGAGCTATGCAAAAGATTCGGAAGTTATAACCTTTGAAAAAGCTCTTGTGGGTTTTAAAAATTTATATCAATTTATATTAGCAAATTGTAACAAGGCTAATTTCTTTTAATTTAAAATCATATTTTAAGGCGATTATTAATTTAATTTTTATATTATATTTATTAGTAAACTCAAGAAATATGTTAAATGTTACAACATTGTGTTCTGGCATGAATTTAATATTATAAAATGCTTGGTTCTGAATTTTATTAATAATTTCTTTCTTAAGATTATTTTTTGTAACTTCTATTTTATCAAATAACGTAAGTTGGTGTTTTTCAAGATAATCTAATTTCCTATCATCAATTTTTATATCACCAATAGGTAAATCCTGATTATCTTGAGATGTCATAATCATTGTATTAATCTTTCTATCATTACTACTCAAAGATGTTCCTATTGATGTATCAATTTTGTACTTTAAAAGCGTTTGAAAAAGAGAATCTTGAATGCCGTATATTTGGTATCCATATTTAGCCCAATCCCAAGGACCATTATCAGTATGGGAATGTTTATCAAAATCTACATCAGCATCTGCACTAAAAATATTTTTTCCTATTTTTACATACGTAGTTAGCACCGAGGCAATTGAAATATAAGATTTAAAAGCTGATTCAAAACTTAAATCAGCAGTTCCTACATAATATTTTTTCTTTTTAAAAAAGTTATCTATTATTTCTATATTCTCTTGTTTTATATGATTTACATAAATAAGAAAATAATCACTGCGCCAATTCTTACTTAACCTTTTCCCAATGGTGCTATATAAAGATTTAATCAGTAACTTTTTTGTATCAAAATCATATGGATATAAAATTAAATCTCCGATAAGAATATTGCAACGGCTATCTTTATTGAATAATGGTACAACACTTTCTGCAATATCTTGATAGATCTTATTGTCGTCCGGATAAAGCCTAAAAGCGAAAAGTTGTTCACAGTACTTTCTACCATCAGAAGGAAGAAGCGTATTTTTAAAATCGTTATACAAAACGTTTGTTCCTTTTAATGCGTCGTTAAGCATTTTGACGTTCCCAATAGCTTCTTTTTGGAGTTCTTTAGCATTTAAGCCCAAATAGTCATATAGCATATTATATATAATTGTATCTCTTGCTTCAATTGAATAGATTATGTCCATATTACAATGTTATTATAAATATAAATTAATATAAATTTATATAACTTGACTGAAAACAATAAATTTCAGAGCGAATTTTTATTATTTTGTAATGTGTTTTGAGTACTGATTTTACTGTTATTCAAAAGTGATAAACTCTTCCGGCTTACTTCCGACTTGAAAAATTGTAATTTCAAATGGGACTTTTGTGTCTTGATTTTGTCATCGCCATAATATAGAGTACATTTAAATTGTAGCGATTTGCTCGGATTTATACCGAACTTTTTGGTGACAGAAAGTGGACAAAAAGAGCAGTTTCGTTACATTACAGTCAATTTGTATGAAATCGATATAACCCCAACGTGTCGGCTAACAGAGGCTAATTAATTACAATTCAAATGTCCGAAATAAACCCCAGCTCATCATAAATATCATCAATGTTGTAATCTTCTGTAAAAACTTCCATGTGACCGCTATGTTCATTGTCTAAAGAAATTTCTATAACGAAAAAATCTGTATCATGACTCCTAAAACGTTCTAAAATCTTCGGCATATAGCTGATTACATTGTCAACAACCCAAAAGGCATCTAAACTCCGCTGAAAGTCCATTATCCCGTCAGTATAAAGTAAATTATTGTTGTAAGGTCTTTTCAAATATTGTGTTGTGCCGTGATTCCGGCTGTAAATTTCTTGCACATCTGAATAGGTAAGCATAATCAATACTCCGTATAAAATCTTAATTTTGTTTGATTTTATTTTTTATCATTTTTGCAGAAAGTAAATACTTGAGTTTGCGGAAAAATTAAAATTTTTCTCGCAAACTCGTTGGAACGGTTTCACCTCAGGTTGTGTGCTATCCCGCACACGACCTGAGGTTCACACACCTAAGGTCGGATTTGAAAAACCTCAAAAATTTATCAATTTTTGGGTTTTTCCGCATCCTCACTTTTTAAGAAAAAAGTTTGAAAATCTTTCTAAAAAGCAAAAAGGTACAAAAAAAAAGCCACACTAAAATGTGTAATAATAATTCAGATTTTTAGATGGAGAATAAGCGTTTTATTGTATATTAAGGTCGACCTTAAAAATACAAATAATAGACGTTATCTAGTATTTTATTTTGCGAAAATAAATACTAATAAAACTCGCGATATAAAAAGAACCTTTTAAGAATTTAAGTACAAGTGGGGCAAAACTGAAGTCGTTTAATAAATTTTACAGAGAATATTTGTAATTCAAGTTAATAAAATGTATAATATAAACATGTTTTTAGAATAGTTAACAGGAGTATCTTATGATTAAAAAAATTCTTTCATTGGCAATATTTTGTTCGTTATGCCTTTCTGCTACAGCAATTGAGAAAGTTGCTGTTGTTGATATCCAAAAGGTTGTAAATAAATCCGCTCAGGTTCAGGCATTAAAGAAAGAGCAGACGGCAAAACGCAAAGAGCTTGTTCAATTTGTAAACAAAGCCAAAGAAGATATAAAAAAGCAGACTGACCCGGTCAAGAAGCAAGAACTTGTTAAAAAGTATGATAAAGAACTTGCTGCCAAGAGACAGGCTAATGCAAAACAATACCAGCAGAAACTCGCTGCCATAGATAAAAATATTACCGCCGCAATTGTAGCTCAGGCAAAAGCTATGGGTTATGATATGGTTATCGCTAAAGGCGTAGTTCTATATGGCGGTGATGATATAACAGATGAAATTTCTAAAGTAATTAAATGAAGATACTCGATTGTACTTTAAGAGACGGCGGCTATATTATAGATTGGAATTTCGGAGAAGATAGAATCTTTGAAATTGTCAATAATCTTGTCCATGCCGGAATTGATTATATTGAGTGCGGGTTTTTGAAAGAAGAAAAACCTGTTAGAGGGAAAACTTTTTTTAATTCAATCGGTGAGTTGGAAAAATTACATCGACCCGATTGGAACTACACTCTGATGGTTAATTTTGGTGAATACGGAATAAAAAATTTTAAATCTTGCCAGAATAAAAAAATCAGGGTCAGAGTTGCTTTTAAAAAAGGGCAGCAGCAAGAAGCTATACAATACATTTCCGCCCTTAAAGCTCTTGGCTACGATGTTATAGCAAACCCGATGCACACAAATTTGTATTCCGAAGATGAATTATTATACCTTATTGACGAAATTAACGAAATAAAACCGTATGTCCTTACAATAGTCGATACATTGGGTAACATGTATGAAAAAGATGTAATAAATCTTTTTAGGCTGATAGATGGAAACTTGGACTCTGATATTTCTCTTGGATTTCACTCTCACAACAGCTTGCAGCTTTCTTTTTCTAATACAAAAGCTCTTCTTGGTATGAATATACAAAGAGAAATCATAATAGACAGCTGTGTATACGGTATGGGGCGAGGAGCTGGAAATCTTTGTACAGAACTGATTACAAAATATTTGAATGATAATTATGCGAAGGATTATAAAATTCCTCCGCTTTTAAAAATAATAGATGATTTAAAAACAATCTATGAAGAAACTCCGTGGGGATACTCTACTCCGTATTATATTGCAGCAATTCATTCCTGCCATCCTAACTATGCCGGATACCTTGTAAAACAAGGGTTTACGGATGAAGAAATTGATAAAATTATTACAAAAATTCCGGACGACAAGAAAATTTCTTACAATCCGGAACTTATAAAAAATCTTGTATCAGATACTAGGATTGTTTAGCGTCGAGAGCTTCGGGTTATTTACTATGCGGACTAACTGGTATAAAAGCCTACTGGGTTACATTTACCCCTTTACCCCTTTACCCCTTACCCCCGGCTCTTGTCTGCAAGCTCGCTATCCATTCTTAAGAACACAGGCTTAATATTTTCTTTGTCAATTAAGTGACCCGGTTTTAAATTGTCACAGCTTACGTTATCAAGCTTTGTATTCAAATCGTAAGATAACTGCTCAGCCATAGCTTGCGCAATATTCGGACAATACGGGTAAATAAGAGAAGAAATTACACACATAACTTCCAGAACGGAAGCAAGTACTTCTCCGCATTTATCCATTTGACCTTCTTTAGCAAGAGTCCATGGAGCGTTGTCTGTTACGTATTTGTTTGTAATATCAACGAGTTCAATAATTCTCTGGGAGGCTTCCTGAACTTCAAAATAATCAAAGTGATGTTTTACTGCTTTAACAGTTTCAAGCGCTTTGTCAAAAAGTTCTGATTGTACTTTAAATTCCGGTTTAATATCGCCGTCAAAGTATTTTACAAGCATTGAAAGAGTTCTGTTAAGAAGGTTTCCCATAGAATTAGCAATGTGTGCGTTAACTTTTTCTTTAAAATCTTCGTCAGAATAGTTTCCGTCCTTTCCGCACGGGGCGGCAGAAGCCATATAATATCTTAGGGCATCCGGATGTTCAAGATTAAAAGCTTCTAAAATTGATTCAGGAGAGATTACATTTCCCAATGATTTTGACATTTTGGTCTGGTCAATTGTAATCCAGCCGTGTGCAAGAATGTGTTCAGGGAGCGGCAGCTCAAGTGCCATAAGGATTGCAATCCAGTAAATACTGTGGAATTTAAGAATGTCTTTACCGATAACCTGTACTGTTGCCGGCCAGTATTTATTGAATTTTTCTCCGCTTTCCCCGTCCGGATTGTAGCCGAGAGCTGTAATGTAGTTTGACAAAGCGTCTATCCAAACATAGATTACCTGTTCATCGTCGCCGAGAACCGGAATTCCCCATGATACGTTGGATTTTGCCCGGGAAACAGATATGTCTTCAATATTTTCTAACTGGTTTAGAACCTCGTTAGCTCTGAATGCAGGTACAATAAAATCCGGATGGGTTTTTATATGTTTAATAATTGCATCTTTGTATTTGGTAAGTTTAAAGAAATAGTTTTCTTCGCTTACAACTTCCGGTTTTTTGAGGTGATCAGGGCAAAGTCCGTCTTCGGTTAAATCTTTTTCGCTCAAAAATGCTTCGCAGCCGGAACAGTAGAGCCCTGTATAAGAATTTTTATAAATGTCGCCTTTGTCTACAAGTTTTTTGAAAATCTTTTGTACAATTTCTTCATGCTCTTTGTCTGTTGTTCTGATAAATTGTGAATAATTAACATCAAGAGCTTTCCAGCAGTTCTGAAACTTTTTGGCATTCATATCGCAAAGTTCTTTCGGAGTCATTCCCTGCGCTGCTGACGTTTTTTGAATCTTAATTCCGTGTTCGTCGGTACCGGTTAAGAAATAAGCATTTTCACATCTCTGGGTGAAATGTCTGAAAATAACGTCAGTAAGGATTTTTTCGTAAGCGTGTCCGATATGCGGCGCACCGTTAACATAGTCAATGGCTGTTGTTGTATAAAATCTTTCCATATCTTTTCCCTCGTATTATATGGAAAATTATAACATAAAAGGTTTTGTACAATTCAAGATAAGTTAACTTACACTAGTAAGCAGAAGATTAATCTCGGAAATCAAATCTTCATTTTGAGTCTTAACCGCATTAATCATGGCTTTTTTAAGTAAAGATTTTGCCTTGTTGGGACTGTTAAAAGATATCATTAGTTCTGCAGCAGATTTGTAATTCTGTGCAATCTCTTCAACTGCGTTTGTTTTTTCGTAATTCTTGACAGCTTCAGCATAATATTTTAAAGCCTTATCATTTTTTCTGAACTGAACGCAGGCATCTGCAGTGTTTGAAAGGACATAGCCTTTCATATTACTATCTGCGGTTTGTTCAACCAGTTTTTTGGCAACATCATAATAATCAAAAGCACCTTCGTCATATTTATCCGTAAAAATATTTCCTACTCTTGTCAATGAATCTGACTGCCCGATCAAATCATCAGATTTTCCTGCATAAGAAATTGATGTCATATAATGATTCAAAGCAGGTTCTATCTGGTTTACGTCATCATAAATCTGTGCCATAGAAAAATGTGCTCTTGATTTTACGTTTGTATCTGTTGTGTACTGCAAAGACTTGTTATAGCTGTTCAGAGCCTGTACAACAAAATCATTGTCATCATAAATTTTTCCGACTTCAAGGCAGATTCTTGATTGTGTTTCCGTATCTTTAATTTCGCCTGCGCGGTTAAATGCTTCTTTAAATATTGCCATTGCTTTTTGCGGATTGTTTGAGAAAGCATGTTTTTTAGCTTCCATAAACAAAGATTTAAGTCTTGTATCCTGCGGAACAATAGTGATATTAGGCTTGGAGGCAATTTTTTGCTGTGCTTGCGTAAACTCTTCTTCTACAGTAAGTTCTGGTGTGTATTCTTCAAGCTCAATTACTCCTTCCTGAGGAGCTTCTTCAATTGCAACAGCTTCTTCCGGCTGAATTTGAGCTTCTTCTTGCGGCTGAGGGGCTTCCGGCTTTTGTTTTGGGGCGCTGTCCGGAAATTTTACCAGAAAGTTCGGATTAATTTCATTATCATCATAGCTGTAATTAATTCTCTGTAAAAACAGAGCGTCCAGCCAATTTTGAACAACTTTTGAATCTTTGTTTAAAGTTTCGGAAATATATCTGTCTAATAATGAAGCTGCAATTTTCAGGTTACTCTGGATTAAGTTAACCTGCGGTTTTGGGCTTCTTACCTGTTCTTCAACGGTTATAAGATATTGGTTAACCTGTTCTTCAATATCTTCCGGTGTTGCAATAGCTTTTATTGTGTTTCTAAAATCTTTTAAAATCTGGGCAATATTAATTTTATTGCTTCTCTGGCGCGGACGTTCCTGTACCGGCGGCTGCGGCTGCGCATGTTGTGCCGGCTGTTCCTGAATTTGATGATATCCTGCCTGAGCAGCTTGATATTGCTGCGGATTAATCTGATGAGTTCCGACATTGTTGTATCTGATAGGCGGCGGGGTATGAACCGGATATCTTTGAGGGTAAGGATTGGAGGCAGGTGAATAAGTTGCCGGTCTTATCGGTACCGGCTGAACTTGCTGCCCTTGTTGAACATCTTCCGCCCGTCCGCGTGCGATTACCTGATGGTTCTGCTCTCTCGGATCTTGCCCCTGTTGATTATGACCGTCCTTGTCAGTACCGTCACTGCCTGCGTTATAATTGCCTGTTCCCCTTTGAGGATAGGGTCTCGGGCGTATTGTGTTCATTGTGTTAAACAATTCGTAACCGTCCTTCCTTTAGTAATATCGGTATATTTAAAGAGATTTTTAATTGTTTGATAAAAATTCATCCGTTTGTATGATATTTTTATAAGGATGGTTTTTGAAAAGTCATGATTAGTGACTAGTGACTCCCTCTCCTAAGAGGAGAGGGGTGGGGTGAGGTGTTGAGTTTTATCCATCGGGAATTATTCACTCAAACACGCTCTCGGCTTCGCCTCCCGCTATCGTTTCGTGAACAATTCCCGAGAATATCAAGCAATACGTGCTGGTAAACTTTTCCCTCTCCTAATAGGAGAGGGAGTTACTTAGTTACTCAATCATCAATTCCCGATTCACGATTCACGATTCACGCCTACTAGTTTACATTTACCCCTTTCACCATGCGGACTAACTGGTATTAAAGTCTACCAGTTTACATTTACCCCCTTTTGTGCTCTAATAGAGGTATTGATTATAGTTAGGAGAGATTATGAAAACAGAAGAAAGAACTTTTGTCGCTATTAAGCCGGACGGCGTAAAAAGAGGGCTTATCGGTAAAATCCTTGAAAGATTTGAAGACAAAGGATTTAAGATAGTTGGTATGAAATTATTACAGGTTACTCCTGAACTTGCTGCTAAGCATTATGAAGAACATCACGGTAAACCTTTTTATAACAGACTCATTCACTATATTACAAGCGGTCCGATTGTAGCTATGGTTGTTGAAGGTTATGAAGCTATTGAAAGTGTTCGTCATATAGTTGGTGCTACTGATCCGATGAAGGCTGATGTCGGTACTATACGTGCTGATTTTGCACAGGTTATGGAATACAATATTATTCACGCATCAGATTCTCCAGCAAGTGCTCAAAGAGAAATCTCTCTATACTTTAAGCCTGAAGAAATCTATGACAACTGGCAGTCAATGCTTGAAATGATTACTTATAACGAAGAAAGATACGATGGCTAGTGTATTTGACAATTTTAGTTATGATTTAGTCCACGTAGATTCTAAAACAGGTGCGCGTGCGGGAGTATTACATACCCCGCACGGTGATATAGAAACACCTATTTTTATGCCTGTCGGAACTAATTCTACTGTTAAATTGGTTACAAATCACCATCTTTATGAAACCGGTGCACAAATAATTCTTGGAAATTCATATCATCTCTATTTAAGAGCAGGGCATAAACTCATAGAAAAATTCGGCGGGATTCATGGATGGATGAATTGGAACAAACCTGTTTTAACAGATTCCGGCGGGTTTCAGGTATTCTCGCTTGCACATCTTAGGAAAATTTCCGAAGAAGGAGTTGAATTCCGTGACCCGAAAGACGGAAAAAAACATTTTATCAGTCCTGAAATTTCAATGGAAATTCAGCAGGCAATCGGTGCTGATATAATTATGGCTTTTGATTGGTGCGCGCCTTATCCTTGTGATTATAAAACGGCAAAGGAGGCAATGGAGCGCACACACAGGTGGCTTGAAAGATGTATAAAAGCCAAAACTTCAGTTAATCAAGCACTTTTCCCGATTTGTCAGGGAGCTTTTTATGATGATTTAAGACGTGAGAGTGCCGCCTTTGTTTCTTCAATTGATGCCGTGGGTTATGCAATAGGCGGTTTGAGCGTAGGAGAAGACAAAGAGACAATGAATCATTTTGTCGAACTTACTGCCCCGCTACTTCCGCATAATAAACCTCGTTATTTAATGGGTGTCGGAACTCCAGAAGACTTACTGGATGGGATTAAACGCGGAGTTGATATGTTTGACTGCGTTCTTCCTACACGAAATGCAAGACACGGTTCTTTTTTTACTTATGAAGGCAAAAAACAGATTAAGAATGCTCAGTATCAGGAAGACCCGCGTCCGCTTGATGAAAATTGCGATTGCTATTGCTGTAAAAATCATTCAAGAGCTTATTTAAGACACTTATACAAGTGTAATGAAGGTACAGGGCAGGCATTAATGTCTATTCATAATATTAAATTCCTGATTGATTTTGCAAAAAAAGCCCGTCAAGCGATATTAAAGGATGAGTTTGAAGATTTTTACAACCGGCATTATGCAAGTGTTATAAAGTGATCTTCTTTCCCAGGCTCAACTATTTTGGGGGACGAAACCAATTGTATCTCCGGAGCAAATTCTACAAATTCGTAATCTTTTTCGAGATTTTCCAAAATATCTCCGCGCGATAATGATTCCTTATTAGAAAATCTTTTTGCAACAAGATCACTCCACATATAGACATTATTTTCTCTGAGCCTAAAGTTATCGTAGTGATTTCCTATTTCTTTTCCACATATCATACCAAACGGGATTTTTAGATCGTCCATTTTATCTGCTAAAGTATTATAAAGATCAAAACTTCTTTTTGAAATATCGTTATTTTTATCAATTTTCCATCCTCCGCAAATAAAACCAAATATCTTATTTCCGCCTTGCATTAGTTCGTAAACTTTTTCTTCCATCATTGTTTTTATTTTTGACAGACTTTGTCTTTCAGGTGCAACATTAAAAATATATGCTCTCTTATTAGTCATAATTGCACCGCCGACATTTGCATTCATATCTTCAGCTATCAAACCCCGTCTTAATATAGAAAGATGCTTGCCGTCTGCAAATCTTTGCCTTAATAAATCGTTCATTTTAAAATCGCATTTATTAGTTAAATATGAATTTGTTAAGAAATTAACCTTTAATGGTAACATACACACACCTTTTTTATTCTAATGTTTAACTAAAACCTTGTAAAAATTTTTTTTGCTAGTAAAAAAAGCGGGGTCGGAACACAATGTGTTCCGACCCCGCTGAAATTTCATTAAAAACTATTGAGCTTTATCTTTTATTTCTTTTTCTATATTAGAAATAAATTCATCAACCCCGAATGTTCCAATCTGACCTACACCGCGTTTTCTTACGGCAACGGAATTTGATTCAATTTCTTTATCGCCGATTACGCAAACGTAAGGAATCTTTTTATCCTGCAAAGATTCACGAATCTTGTAGTTCATTGATTCGGAACGGTCGTCGAGTTTTACTCTCAAACCTGCATCGCGCATCTTTTTGTATACCTGTTCCGCAAAATCAATATGTTTTTCATTTGAAATCGGAACAATGGCAACCTGTGTCGGAGCAAGCCATGTCGGGAATGCGCCGGCATAGTGTTCAATTAAGATACCGTGGAATCTTTCCATAGAGCCGAAAATAACTCTGTGAAGCATTACAGGTGTTTTCATTGAGCCGTCTCTATCCTGATATTTGATACCGAATCTTTCAGGGAGGTTAAAGTCAAGCTGGATTGTAGCACACTGCCATGTTCTTCCGATTGCATCTTTAATTTTGAAGTCAATTTTTGGTCCGTAAAATGCGCCGTCGCCTTCGTTGATTTCGTATTTCATACCGCGCCTGTCCATTGCAGCTTTCAAACCTGCTTCTGCTCTGTCCCAGTTTTCGATTTCGCCGACAAAGCTTTCAGGACGGGTAGAAAGTTCAACTTCAAATGACATATTGAAGATATTCATTGTATCTGCGACAAAGTCGATAATTTCATTAATTTCATCAACCAATTGCTCTGGAGTACAGAATACGTGTGCATCATCTTGTGTAAAGCCTTGAACACGGGTTAAACCTGATAGCGCACCTGATTTTTCTTTTCTGTAAACGGTACCCAATTCTGCCATTCTAAGCGGCAATGAGCGGTATGAATGTCTGTTTGCCTGATAAATCAGGATATGGAACGGACAGTTCATAGGTTTTACTATATATTGGTCATCTGAATCATCATCTTTCTGGATAAAGAACATATTTTCCCTGTAGTGGTCAATGTGTCCTGAAAGCTCCCAGAGTCTTGATTTAGCAATTTGAGGTGAGTGAACGATTACATAACCTCTTTTTCTGTGTTCCGTTCTCCAATAGTTTTCAATTTCTTCTCTGACTATTGCAAGATTAGGGTGCCACAATACGAGTCCGGCGCCTATTTCTTCTCTTACGGAGAACAAATCAAGCTGGGTGCCGAGTTTTCTGTGGTCTCTTTTTTCTGCTTCTTCAAGGAAGTTCAGATAATCTTGTAAATCTTCTTTGTTCCAAAATGCTGTAGCATAAATTCTTTGAAGCATTTTGTTCTTTTCGTTTCCTCTCCAGTAAGCTCCTGCAACCTTCAAAAGCTTAATGGCATTTCCTTTGATAAATGAGGTGTTCGGAATATGCGGACCTGCGCAAAGATCGTTGAAAAGTACATTTCCGTCTTTATCTTTTGTAAGATAAAGTGTCGGATTATCGTTTCTGTGTTCTTCCAGCAGTTCTGCCTTGTAAATCTCGCCTTCTGCCTTAAATTCCGCAATTTGTGCATCCACATTAGGAATCTCATATCTTTCAAACGTCAGGTTTTGTTTGATGATATTTTTCATCTCTTCTTCAATTTTTTCCAAATCGTCGTGGGTGAAAGCATGTCCGTCTGTCAGGTCAAAATCGTAATAAAATCCTGTGTCTGTAGCCGGTCCTATAGCTAACTTTGCACTCGGAAACAGCTTTTGAACGGCTTGTGCCATAATGTGGGATGCGGAGTGTCTTAATACACCCAAAGTTTCGTTGTTTTTTTCCATTATTTTATCCTTTCTTTTACGGGTAAATTTTCTTCCAAGCCTGTAGTCACATCTACCAGCCTATATATTTACCCCGGGGCGGATCCCCCTAACTACTACAAAACCAGTTTAGCACAAAAAGAAAATCAAACCTTTTTATTTTTACAGGCAGTTGTCAGGCGGTTTTGAGCATTTCTTTCTTTTTTTGCGAGGAAAAAAGAAAGAAATGCTCCCAAAGAAAGAAAAACCCGCATTGCTGCATTTTCCAAAAGGAAAATGCCTGTTTAAGGCAACAAGCTAAACTTTTACATAAAGCAAATAAAAAATACCTGAGTATCAGGTATTTTTTATTTGCCGATGGCCGGGGTCGAACCGGCACGTAGTTGCCTACACCAGATTTTGAGTCTGGCACGTCTACCAATTCCATCACATCGGCATATTGGATTGTCAATAAACCAATTAAAACAGAAAAATAATAAAAATACAAGAAAAGTCCAAATAAAAAATATTATTTTTACTTCCGAAAAATTATCCTTATAAAAGAAAATATGACGGATACTTATTCACAACTAAAGGAAAAATAATTATTGTATGAAAAAATTATTGAGTTTAACTATTCTTATTTTATACTTAACCGTTACCCTGCCTTCACTTGCTGAGGCGACTTTTGAGGGCGGTGTTTCAGCGCAGGGAAGAGGAAATTCAAGCCGAATAGTAGATAAAAAGACCGGAGCCGGAATTGATGGGGCTAAAGTAACATTGCCTAAAGAAAGGTATTCTACAACAACAGACGAGGAAGGGTATTTTGAACTTGATACCGCCATAAACGGCACAAGTATTATGTCCGTTCAGAAGGAAAACTATAAACCTTTTTCCGTAACAATTACTGACAGGACTGTTTCCGCACCTATTGTAATCGGGATAGAAAAATCTAACGGCGATGCAATGGTTCTGGATAATAATATGTATCATTTGGGTGATAATAACTATTCTGATTTATCCGCAAATGCCGGAGAGTTCAGAATGGCAAGCATAGGACCTTTTTATACGAAAAAGTTTCAGATGAAGAACGTTAAATTTAATAAACCGATTTATCTTGTAATAGGCTCAATCATAGGTATAGATACCCAGATGGCGCGTTCTATCGGACAAAACCAGATTGCAAATGCTTTTGCTTCTCCTCCGGAAGTGTATTTTAACGGGAATAGAATTTCTGAAATCCAGATTAACGGAGACGGGCAGCGGATAAGAATTCCTAATGAGCTTATAAAGAAAAATCAGCCGAACGAAGTTACAATTAAGACCGGACGTAACCTGATGCAAACAGCTTATATAGACTATGATGATATAGAGTTTATGAACCTGTTTGTAGAAAATTAACCCAGTCTTGACCGGAGTTTTTCCAAAAACATTTTTGCTGCCGGTGAAAATACCTGATACTTTTTCCAGACAATATCCAATCCAGATTCAAGCTTAGGTCTTAAAGGGCGGAAGCACAGAAGACTTTCCTTTGATGTATCCGCAAGTTTATCCAGTGTAATGGCGTATCCGATACCGGCTTTTACCATCACTGTAGCATTATAGACGAGGTTTATTGTTGCAACGGTATTCAGATTTTCAAACTCGCCCTGAAACCATTCAATAAATTCATTTTTATTAGTGGTTTTTCTCATTGCCTGTCTTGAATTAATTAACGGTAAACCTTTTAAATCTTCAAGTTCAATATAATCCTTTTTAGCAAGCGGACTGTCCTTTCTCATAATAACACCCCAGACATCTTTGTCGGGAAGCGGCATACTGTCATACTTGGATAAATCTACCGGTTGTATAAGAACACCAAAATCCAACAAGCCTTTATCAAGCTTTTCCGTTACGTCTTCCGCATTTCCGCTGTGGATATGGAACTTGATTTCGGGATAGGTTTCCTGTACCTCTTTTATTACGGCTGCTACGTATTTCATAGAATCTGTTTCTCCGCAGCCGATATAAATGTCTCCTGCTAAGACATCCGTAAGAGAGCTGAATTCAGCTTCCGTTTTTTCAACCATCTCAACAATTTCCTGCGCCCTTTTTTTGAGAATCATCCCTTCCGGAGTCAGAGAGACTTTGTATTTACCTCTTACAAGAAGCTTTTGCCCCAGTTCTTTTTCCAGATCCTGAAGCTGGCGGGACAAGGTCGGCTGAGTAAGATGAAGCGAGTTTGCGGCTCCCGTTATACTCCCTTCTCTTGCAACTGTTAAAAAATATTTGAGCACTCTTATTTCCATACATTTATGATATGGTTTTTAAATATGCCTGTCAAGTATATTTAAGTATGTAATATAAGTATTTGCTATTTTCAAAAATGGGTAAATAATATAAATATAAGAGGCAGATAGATTATGAATGAAGCTATTATCCAAAACCTTAAAGATGCTGATTGTGATTCATGTTTTATAGAAAAATTTCTTAAAGCAGGGGATAAAGAACGGGTTAGTTTGCTCAATCGTTACAGAAAGATCCTTTTGGATAATCTGCATGTCTGCCAGAAAAAACTGGACTGTCTTGACTATCTGATTTTTAATCTGGAGCAGACAAAAAATGTTTAAAAAGTGAGGTAAACTTATGCAAAACAGAGTTGAAAATCAAATATTTGATGAAGAAAGATCGCTGTATAATCTGAAAAATACAGAAGTTATTAATTGTAAATTTGAAGGTCCGGCAGATGGGGAATCCGTTCTGAAAGAATGCCGTAAAATTAATGTAATTGACTGCTCATTTTCACTAAGATATCCGCTCTGGCATGCAAAAGGATTTTTGCTTAAGGATTCATCTATGGACGAGAAAACCCGTGCTCCGCTCTGGTATTCAAACGACGGAAGAATTGAGGATTGTAAAATTGACGGGATAAAATGCTTAAGAGAGTGTAAAAATATTACGGTAGAAGACTGTAATATTGTATCTCCCGAATTCGGATGGAGATGCAAAGAGGTAAAAATTAATAATTCAACAATTGATTCTATGTATTTTTTATTTGAATCAAAAGATGTTGAGATAGAGAATTTAAATATGACGGGTAAATATTCTTTTCAGTATATGAAAAATCTGCATATCAAAAATTCTAAACTTGATACAAAAGATGCCTTCTGGCACAGCAAAAATATTATAGTTGAAAATTCTGTCGTCAAGGGTGAATATTTGGGCTGGTTTAGTGAAAACTTGACCTTTATTAACTGCAAAATTATCGGCACACAGCCGTTATGCTATTGCAAGAATTTAAAACTTATTAACTGCACTATGGAAGATACGGATTTGTCTTTTGAATATTCTGATGTAGAAGCTGATATAAAAGGACATATAGTTTCCGTTAAAAATCCTAAATCAGGTGTGATAATGGCTGACAGTGTGGGTGAAATTATCTCTGAGGATTCAATAATGAAATGTCAGGGTAAAGTTATTCTGCGCGGTTTAAATAAACCGGCAGAATGTTTAAAACAATGTGTATAGAAGAAAGGATAATAAAAAATGGAAATAATAAGAGTTAATACACCGAGAGGTCTTGAGCTCAAGGGCGCCATGTGGGGCGATAACAGTATGGACACTGTTGTTATTATAATGAGCGGAATATGCAGCAATGTTTTTCAAAATGACTTACTGGTTGCAGCGGGAGAACTTTTGAGTGCTAATAATATTGCCTGTATTGCGGGGCATGCAATGGATGCATTTTCGTTTATTGCGTATTCGGATTTTTCTACCGGAAAACAAAAAAATACAGGTGTAGTGAATGATGATTTCAGTCTTGTTTATGAAGATACGGAAGCGTATGTTAAATATGCTAAAGAACTCAGATTCAAGAATATAGTTCTTGCAGGGCATTCTTTAGGCTCAAATAAAATTATTAATTATTTGGGAAACACAGATGATAACCTGGTAGATTATTTCATAGTATCTTCACCTGTTGATTTAGCGTACTGGTTTAAGGTTATGCCGGGAGTGCAGGAATGTATAAAACTTGCGGAAAAATTTGTATCCGAAGGCAGAGGCAAGGATATTTTACCAATACTCTTCGGCGGGTTTTCTCCGATGTGTGCCGATACGGTTTTGGGATTTTATAATGCTTTTAATCTCAAAAACTGTCCTGTAATAAGCGGCGAAGGGGAAACAAATTCACTCAATTCTATAAAAGTCAACGGCGCATTTGTTATCGGAGAAAAAGACAGTTTAACGGAAGGTGACCCAAAGGGATTTATGGAAAAAATAAATTCTTATTGCAAACATCCGGAAAAGAATCGGGTCATTGTAGTTCCGGATGCTTCTCATATTTTCTACGGCAAGCACAGAGAGTATGCGGAAACTTTGTTAGACTGCGTGGTAAATCACTTTATGCCGGCTGTGGTGTGACTTGTGAAATAGAATGTCATCCTGAACGGGGTAAATATAAGAACTCCCGATAAAAGGTTAAAAAACAGGCGCGAACCCTCTGGTAGGAAAACGAAAGAGGGAGACCCGAAAAAACAAAATAAGTGAGTAATGGAGATGGAATGTCTCCCGACAGAAGGTTATAAAAAATGGAAATGAATGAATTTTTTGAATATATGGGAAGCGGTAAGATTGTAATCCCAGGCTCAGAAATCCAGTGTATGTTCTATGAGCTTGCTCAGGAAGCTCTTAAGATTACAATGGAAATTAATAATAAGTATCATACTCCTGAGGAGCTGGTTGAATTGTTTTCCAAGCTTACGGGAGTAGAAGTTGACCCGTCGTTCAGACTTTTCCCTCCTTTTTATTCAGAGTGCGGAAAAAATATAAGGGTAGGCAAAAACGTATTTATTAATGCGTGCTGCAAGTTTCAGGATCAGGGCGGAATAAGAATCGGTGACAACTGCCTTATCGGACATAACGTAACTCTTGCAACGCTGAATCATGATTTTAACCCGGATAATCGAGCAGCTATTTACCCCAAACCTGTCAGAATCGGAAATAATGTCTGGATAGGCTCTGATAGCACTATCTTACCTGGAATAACAATTGGTGACGGTGCAATAATCGGTGCGGGAAGTGTGGTTACAAAGGATGTTCCTGCAAATACAATTGTTGCTGGAAATCCGGCCAGAAAAATGAAACATATAAAAGAAGGAGAAGTTTAAATGTTTAAAAATTTTATATTTTTTTTAATAGCAATTATGTTAACTGTAGGAGGAACAACTATGAGTATGGCAAAAAATACGGATTGGGATAAGACTTTCAAAAAAAGCGATAAAGTTAATGTCCAAAAAGTAAACTTTAAAAACAGATACGGAATTACCATAGCGGGAGATTTGTATACTCCAAAAGACAAGTCTGACTCAAAATTACCTGCAATTGCAGTAGCTGGCCCTTTTGGTGCTGTAAAAGAGCAGGCATCAGGATTATATGCCCAGACAATGGCAGAAAGAGGGTTTATAACTCTTGCATTTGATCCTTCTTATACCGGAGAAAGCGGCGGGGAACCGAGAAATGTTTCTTCTCCTGATATTAATACCGAGGATTTTTCGGCAGCTGTAGATTATTTATCAAACCGTCCGGATGTTGATCCTGAAAAAATCGGGATTATAGGTATATGCGGATTCGGCGGGTTTGGTATTAATGCTGCCGCTATGGATACAAGAATAAAAGCAACTGTTGCATCCACAATGTATGATATGACAAGAGTTAGTGCAAGAGGTTACTTTGATTCAATGGACGAAAAAGCAAGATATGAACTTAAACAAAATTTGAATAAACAGAGAACGGAAGATTTTAAAAAAGGTTCTTATGCTCCGGCAGCAGGGCTTCCAGAAAAATTAACGGGCGAAGAACCTCAGTTTGTTAAAGATTATTATGATTATTACAAAACCGAAAGAGGATTCCATAAACGTTCTATTAACTCTAACAGGAATTGGAATATGACTTCTACTCTTTCTCTGATTAATATGCCGATATTACAGTACAGCGATGAGATTCAAAGCGCAGTTCTTGTAATGCACGGTGAAAAAGCTCACAGCAGATATTTTTCGGAAGATGCTTTCAAGAAACTCAAAGGTGATAATAAAGAATTGCTTATAATTCCGGATGCAAGTCATGTTGATTTGTATGACAATTTAGATAAAATACCGTTTGATAAATTGGAAACTTTCTTTAGAACTTATTTAAAATAATTTTTACAAATAGAGTAAAGGGGGCAGATAATTTTCAATTATCTGCCCCCAACTCGTTTATTTATTATAAAAGAATTTCATCCCATAAATTTTCAGGTATCTTATTATTTGAATTTTTCATTGTATTATAAAGGTCTTTAAATTTATTGAGTTCTTTGCTTTTAGTTGTCAAGTAGCTATATTCTTTTTCGTATCCGCCATCAGTCATTCTTTGATGATTAATCTTTTCAAACTCTACATAGGCTTTGAGTCCTTGTTCCCAATCACATTTTGCTTCTTCCAGATCTTTTTCTTTAGTTGCAAGTTCTGTTTTTAGTGCCTGATTATCGGGATTAGCGATAATTTTATTTTTTAATATTACGATATCTTTTTTCATTTCTTTAATACCAAATTTAATACGTTTCATATCCTCCATAATTGTTCCAATAGGATAAATATCAATATCTCCGAGTTTATCAGCTTGATATGTAATCTTATTTTCTATAAAAGTACATATTTTCCCCACTTGTTTAGCAATATCAGGGAATCTTTTTAAATCTTTAATATTCAGTTCAGCCAGGGTTTGTTTTGCTTTATACGCTTCTCTGGTATGGTTTTCCACTTCAGAGTATATATTTAAATTTTCTAATAGAATATTTTCGTATTGCGTTGTTATTTTTTCCAGTAATTGTTTTTTAGAAAGCGGTTGTGATACGGATTTTACGACAGGAAGCTTATCTTGTGTTACAATATCTATTAAATCTTGAGTCATATAATTCCCATCTTTATTGATATTATTTTTATTAATTTGATACCAGAATTTTTCCATTTTTGAATATTTCATCAAATGTTTTTCTAAATAATCATCTTCCAATTTCTCTATATTTTTAAAATAGTCTAAAAAAGGTTTATTTTTAGATGCTTCACGTTCAATTTGTTTATGCAGAGTTTTATATATTGAATCTAAATTTCCCTGTTTTTTTACTTCCTGTATTAAAGATGGTAATTCGGGATTAGAAGGATCTTGCTCGAAAAGAGAGTTAATATAACTTACTTGTGTTTTTAGTTTAGCAAGCAAATTATTTAAACGTGCAAATCTATCAAGTCTTAATCTGTTTTGTAATATTTCAAGCAAAACTTCTTTTTCCAGAGAATTTTCCGGTTGTTTAACTTTTAATTTTTCAGCCCAAATATCCTGAGTTAAAAGTATTTTATACTGATTTCTGGCAACTTCAGGATTTAGACCTTTTTGAAAAGCCGGGGTTGTTGATTTGTGATTCATAGAAATAGGATTAATAAACATAAAAAAAAACCTTTCTTGTTAGTAGTATTTGTAAGAAAGGTTAAACAAAAATTATTTTGCTATTATTGTTACAATTTCTTTACAGTTTAAATTTTAATTATTTCATACTTTTTCTCCTATATTTAAAATTATATAACTTTAGAGCAGCTATCAGTCAATATTGTTTAAATTAAAATGTAACAGTTTTGGCACTTTATGTGGTAATATAAACATATATTAATTAAAATGGTACAAGCAAAAAGAGGGATTAGAATGGATACAAGCGTTTTATTTAAAATTGGCTACGGATTGTATGTATTAACAGCAAAAGAGGATGAAAAAGACAACGGATGCATTATCAATACCGTTATGCAGGTTACATCTGATCCATTGCAGATTGCCATAGCGGTTAATAAAAAGAATTATACAAACGGAATGATACAAAGAACAAAAAAATTTAATCTTTCTATTTTATCTGAAGAAGCTGATTTTGCTGAATTTAAACACTTCGGATATCAGAGCGGAAAAAATGTTAATAAGTTTGAATCTTTTGAACAGGCAAAAAGAAGCCCCAATGGTGTTTTATATGTGACAGAAGGTGCAAATGCTTTTATTTCTGCGTATGTGAAACAGGAAATTGATCTGGAAACCCATACATTATTTATTGCACAACTGGTAGAAGCACAAAGCCTGACTGATAAGCCTACGATGACATACGATTTTTATCAGAATAATGTTAAGCCAAAGCCGCAGCAAACCAATAAAAAAGGCTGGCGCTGCAAGATTTGCGGATATATATATGAAGGCGAAGTTTTACCTCCTGATTACATCTGCCCGATATGTAAACATGGCGCAATTGATTTTGAGCCGGTTGGATAATATATTAAAAAAATGATTCTTTAAAATCCTGTATTATGTATAATTTATTTTATACATTGAAATGGAATACAGGCTAAAGATTTTAACACGCATTTTAACTATCAAGAAAGGAGGTTAAAATGATAGTTAAAATCAACGAAGAAGAACTAATACTTATTATTGTATTAGTTCTCATAACCAAATCCCTTATTTAGGGATGCGGGTATGGGTGTTAGCGTCACCCATGCCTGTATTCTTATTTTAACCTATTTTTGGAAATTTTCAAGTGCAGATAAGGAAAAGTCAGACTTTGAAAGATAGCAAAAATTAGAAGGCTTGAAAAGGAAGGAAAAATAGCTTATACTGTATCTGCGAACATTGAAAAAACAGAGAAATCCAGGATCAAAGAATTGGAGCAAGATGGATATTCCTTAGAATATGCAGGTTTTTCGAGCGGAGCCGTCTTCTCTCTAAATAATTCCATGGGGATGTAATGGTTTTGACGCCTGCCCGGCGAGGGCAATGGGCAAGCCGAGGCGGTTAAACCGCCGAGGTGGAGTCGAGAAAAACGGAGTTGCGTTTGCGAAAGCAAATGCAAGCAGGTTTTTCGAGCGGAGCCGTCTTCTCTCTAAATAATTCCATGGGGATGTAATGGTTTTGACGCCGTGATTGGTAGATCCGGATTGCGAGTACGGGCGCTGTTCCCGTTTATCAACGAGCAAACAAAAGAAATGACAACAAAGTTGTTTCATTAGCTGATTACAGAGCACAAAGACTCGCTGCTTAATTATAGCAGTTCAGCCCTTCGGTCAGGCCAGCTTGCCGCTTGGCCGAATGAGGATTATGCAAGCTGCAGTGCGCAAATGATGGTATGCGTATCAAGATTTGCCATTGGAAGTTAGCTTTCTGCAAAAAAGCTTTGTCCTGATTCAGGTTAGGTAACTTTCCGTATCAGGACGAGATAATAAGTTACTACACTCGTAGAAGTTCGTTTTTATCCACGATGGACGCGGGTTCGACTCCCGCCATCTCCAATTACTTTTTCTTTACTAAAAAGAAAAAGTAATCAAAAAGAAAAGATTATTTTGACGGGTGACATAAGATATACTCTATAATCTAATATAATAACTTCTTGTCACCCTTATAGATAAAACGACTAGCATGTAGCTGTAGAAGCAAAAAACCTGCCGACAAGGCGAAGCCTCGTCAACGGGTTCGAGCGGGAGCGAGCTGAGGCTGGAGCGATTTGCAAGGAGGCAATCTCCGCTGCAAATCGCGTAATTGCCGTTAAACGCGAGCGACCAAGACACTCCCGCCATCTCCAGATTTCAGTTTTCTTTAGAGAGACGAGGCTAATTCTATCAAGCACACGATACGCTGTTAGTGCTATTTGTAGGCATAATAACCTTGGATTAATTCTCTGCTTTTTAGTGTTTATTTATAATAAAATCCTTTGTTTGCTAGAGAGCTAGTTCAAACATATAACTCGCTAATGTTTATATCTTTCTAATAAGCTTTTAACAGTGTTTTGTACTGATTAAACAAATTCATTTCTTCTTCTGTAATATTTGGTGAAAAATCCCTGTTAATATTCTTTTTTATACCTCTAACAATATCTTTGGAATTATCCATGAGTGCGTGTTCAATTAACTTACATATCATTCCATTTGAATATCTTTTATTAGGATTTGCAAATAATAAACTAATAATTTCTTCAATACCATCTTTTGTTCCTATTTTTTTATTTAATATGGCATAAGCTGTATCTTTGTCTGGAGGGGCAATCCCAACTTTAATTGGTGTTATTTGATTGTCCAATAAATTTTTATTTATAAATTCCGGATGATTAGTTGTAAGGAATAAGGTCGCATTGTATTTCTCAGAACAAGTACTTGCGATTGATTCAAATTCAGGATTTTCTATAAATTCAGCTTCATTTATTAAAATTATCGTTCTTTGTTTTTCACAACCACTTAGCAAATAGTCTTGTCTTGATTTTTGCAAAAAAATCTTCAGTATATTTATAGATTCTGCTTCGCTATGATTTGCGGCATCTAAGATTTTTAGATTTGCTAATGATTGCTCTGCAAGAGCAATTGCAAACGTTGACTTGCCATTGCTATTTGGTCCAAAAAATAAAACTGCATTGGGAACTTTTGTGGCGATAGAAGTTTTATCTTTCATCATAGAGTCAAATATAAAATTATTTGTTAATAATACTTTAATATCATCATAACCAATTAGTCTTCCGAACCCCCTGTCTTTATTTAGTTCAGTCATTTTTGATAAAAATTTTTCAATATTAGCAAGATCGGTTTCTTTTTTTACTTTAAAAAGAATTTCATTGAGCTTATTGAACTCTTGCTCCAAGTATACTAGCTGCTTATTGTATTGAATTATTTTATGCAGCATAATATACTGGGAATCTCCGCTCAAAATAGTACTTGAATTGGTTAAAGTTTCCTTGAGCAGGTTCTTCAAACGCGTTCGGTTTGCCTGAATTGTATTGCCAAATGTAAGATTGGTTTTAGCATAATTTTTTTTATTTTGTTGATAATTGTTTGGGTTTATCAAAGTAGCTGATATAGGTTGAATTAACATCTTTTCCTCTTAGTCAATTTTCACTTGTATTCCAAATCGATGGGGGGCAATGCTTGCCGGTTCAAATAATTCCAACGGTTTGGTTGTTGCAGTAACAATTGTAGTATGATAATTTTTTGATAATCTTTCTGTCAAGCCTTTAAACCGACCTATCATTATTATGTCATTCCGGTTCTTTTGGTTAATTAGCATTGAATCTAAGTTTTCAATTTCCACTATTGTCCTTACACCAGTTTGGTTAAAAACTTCTTCTGCTTCTTCTGCAGCTTTTACTAATTCATTAATAACATTCAATGGTTGTTCATCGAAATAGTGTATTTTTTTATAATTAACACCGCAGCAGTGTTTTAAAGAATCGATAGTTGATAATAGATGCTCTCTATTTTCACCATAAAATAATATGCCATTGGGAATTTCGTAATACGATTCTCCGGCTTTTTCATAAGCCAATGGTTTTAAAAATGTTTTAATAAAATGATTACCGTTATCACCTATATATTTGAAAGGTTGTTCTATATTTTTTTCAATAATTTCATTGAGAATTGAACCGGAATCATCGTTAGTTTGATTAATAAAAAATACATAATTTTTATCTAATAAACTATTAGGTATTTCTTTAATGTTTGCTGTTTCCGAGACATTAATTATATATTCTTTATTTTGCATACATTTTATTTGGTCTTGTATTTCATTAACGCTATTAATTAATTTAAAATCTGAATAATGTAAAACAGTTAGTTTGCCGGTACAATAAAAATCTTTTTCTGCCTTTGCCTCAACTGCTTTTAACTGTTTTAACAACTCGTCTTTTGGTTTAGAAGTGTCTATCTCTGTTATGTTATTCTTTGTATCAGAGGTCAAGGTTTGCAGAAATGTGTTTACCATTGATTTATCTTGATTAACCATTAAAAAATTTGTATTAACAGGCTCATGAGCATACAAACTCGATATACAATCAATTTGTGCTAATGTTTTTTTGTCTCCGACAAAATCCTGTAATTTTGAATCAGCAACAGTGTAGAATTTTAATACCTCACGAGTATTAGAATTTTCATAAGCATCCTTTATATTTTTTAAATCAATTTTATTATCAAAATTTAATACTATATTACTGAAATCGTGATTGTTATTATTTAAATCATCTTTAACCCAAAAAGTTACATTTTTATCTTTTACATGTTCCAATAAATTTTGAAACCTATTTTTTACACTTTTATCGGAAAAATTATTTAAATCTTTAATAAATTCCTTATAGTTTTCAATATAAATGCCCAAAAACTTATTTGAACTCTCAAGATTATCAGCGGTTATATCTAAAGCCTGCACAAATTTATCCGGATCTTTTGTGTACTTTAAATTTTTGACACTTTGACCACAATCACGGAATAGAATGTTACTCAACATTTTAGAATTTGTTTCGTCCAGGTTGGTTTTAATTATGTTAGGAGGGGGGGCAGTATTAAAACAATTATTTTTTAAAAGAGCCAAAAATAATTTGATTTTATTAAACTCTTCTTTGTCAATAATATGCTCGATAATATTTTTATGCATCGGATTATCATAATCATATCGAACTTTTTCTGCTATATTAGCCGGTAAACTATTTAAAATTTCATTCACACTAAGCTTTTTGTTTTGAGAATTTTGTTTTTTCCTTCTTATAAACAACACCCCTAAAGAAACTGCACCTAATGCAGCCAAGGAGCTATATAAAAGACTATTTGTGCATCTATTGTCTTGTTTATTATCTGATTTTTGCTTAAATGTAGTCTGACAAAAATCGGATGACAATAAAGAATTATTATGATGCAAACCAATTGATTTTACGGAATTCATTATTTAAATTTTCAGCTTTTTCATCTAATCTGGCAACTTCTTTTTGTAATGTTTTTAATTCATTTTCTTCAGAACCGGTTAGTCCATTTTTCATTTCCAACTGGATACCAAATCTATGCGGAGCAATAGAAGCTGCTTCAAATTGTTCAAGAGGTTTCTCGGTAGTCATTAATAATGTAGTGTGATAGTCTTTTGATAATCTTTCTGCCAAACCTTTGAACCTACCTATCATTAAAATACCATCCCGAGATGATTTATTAGTTAACATTTCATCTAAATTTTCCACCTCTAGTAAGGTTCTTTGACCGGAATGTTTAAAACTTGCTTCTGCATTTTCTGAGATATCTACAATCTTTTGAATAGTACTTAATGGATTATATTTATCAAAACATATTTTTTTGTATGTAGCACCAGAAGTATTAGCTAACCAATTTGTTATTTCTTTTTTATTTTTAGATTCTCCATGAATCAAAATACCATTAGTGATTGGAACATCCTTGATTCTGGATTTTTCGGCTTTTACTAAATTTGTAAATAATGATGTTAATCTTTCTTGATGATCACTTACTGTTGCTGCACCGACAGTTTTCTTCCCCTGCAATTCGGAAATTCTTTTCTCCATTGCTAATCTGTTTGCAACAACAGGTGCTATAGCAGCGGTTAAAACTGCCACTCGTTTTTTAAAAATACTTTTTGATAAAAAGAATTTTTCTTTTCCACAATACCATTCAATTTCAGACTGAGATGATTTATGAAAATATTCAGCTAAATCTTTTAATTGACTTTTCGTCCTACCTAAAATATTTAGTTTTTCATAATCCGGGTAATATGTAGTTGTTCTTAAGGCATTTTGTGCCATACCGGGACCATCTCCAAAAGAAATATTTTTAACTTTTGCTTGATTTAAACATTTGCCACTAATAAAATTTGTTTTTGCAATTGGTTGAATTAACATATGTACTCCTTTTTAGCAAGAGGATACCATTTCATATTAAATTATACAATATATTGTTAAGTATTATTAAAATAATAGATTTATTATTTTCGATAGATTAGCTATATTTGGGCAGAACTTTTATTTCTTTATTAATTATGCAAGTCGGTTTATCATTTTCTAAGTCAGACAAAAAAGTGTGTTCCGGTATTAGAAAGCCGGGCAAGCTGCACTTGTGTAAAATTTTGTTTTTTGCGGGCTTACTTTACTATTTTTCCTATATCTTGAGCCGATTTTATTATTATATTCACCTAAATATTACCGTACAGGAATATTATATACTTTTTCCGTAGATTGCCAAGTTATTATTCCCGTTCGGGAATAATAACTATAAAAGTAAATTTCGTTTTTTTTGTTGCTTCAATATAGGATTAAGGCTAGAAAATAGTATGAATTTTATTCGCAGCATTAATAGTAATAACAAAATTATTACCCTCGGAATTAGCCATCGGAATTTCAAATTGAGGGGCCTTAACATCATTGTGCATATATGTCTGGATTTCCAAAGGTTGTTTGAAAGCATCACGCAATATACATCTAAAATCCTTCATTTTATTGATATATGTCGTGTTGATTATGTTACAGTTAGTATCTTCAAGCCCCTGATATTCATTAATAGTTGGAAATACCACTCTTTCAATAAATCTCAGGTAGCTATGTATTGTAAACATATTTGTATTTACCTTGTTACCATAATACAGATTTAAAAGATTCTGCATTTTACCCTGATTCAAATATGTTTTGTCTGTTACTGTAAGATGTTTTATCAGGTTCGGATATGAATCGGAACGTTTTAGAATTTCAGATTCAATATCAGCAATTGTATATGTCTCAGGCTCTTTTACATTAAGCGAAGCATAATTTTCCTTACTATGTACCAACTTAAAAATAGTATTTATAAAACGGAAATTTTTATCAATAAATTTAGCCGGTGGTGTTAAAGCAAAGTTTTCCTTATCTGTAACAGTTATTGAATCTTCCATTTTTGTATTTCTTTTTTGCATTGCAATTTCTTTAATAGAAGCTTCATCTATTCCATTTTTGACCATAGAATTATATTCAAAAAAATCTAAATAAGTTTTATAAGCAAACCCGTTCCAGTCTTGCAAAGCTGTATTTGAAATTCGTTTACTGTTAATGAGTGTCAGAAATTTTTCTGCTAAATCAGCAGAATTGTTCTTTATTTCATAATAAACAGATACCAGTTGAGGCAGATTATCGCTATACTCATCATTAATACTTTTTAAGCGCATTTGTTTAATGCTTTTTGGCAAAGGTAAAGCATTAATATCTTTTACAAACTCTTCAACAAGGTGCTGCTTTGTTTCATTCTTTTTGTCTCTGGTTAAAGATATATAAGCATTTGTAAATTTATTATAATCCTGTATAACCTTTATTGTCTCAGAATTGGTATTATCAGGTTCAAGAGAGTACTTATTATACCTAAAAATTACATTGTTTAAATCTTCAATTGTCCCGCATTGTGTAAGTTCTTTATTTAAATCCTGCGCAATATCTTTATTTTGTCTCAGTTCATTCTCAGCAGAATAATGCGCTCCTTTGTAATTTGCACCGCAAAACTTATTATAAATCTCTGCCAATTTGGCATTTACATTTTCTTGAAGCTTCATTGATTTTGAAATTTGATTTACTGTTGCAATTAAATCTGTCTCAACTTTCGTCAAAATTCCTTTATGTTTGGATAACCTAAGTTCTGTTTTGGTTTCCTTTGAGTCCTCATTCTTAACTGCAGCCTCATAAACATCCCCGTCGGAATTTTCAACTTTTTTAGGAGTTTTTTTAGTCTCAATTATGTCTGAATCTGAAGTATTTTCTGCCGGGGCTTCTCCTGTTAAAATACCTGTAAGCTGTGCAGCTGTAGCTGTTATCAAGGATGCAACCGTCGCAAAAAATATATTCTTTTGCTTTGGATTTGTTATTTGTTCACGGATTTTCTGCGCCAAACCATCTGCCTGTACCGCACCGGATAATTCTTGAAAAAGTCCGTCCGTAACACCAGTAACAACTTTTTTATTTACTTTTGCACCAAATGCCGGATGGGATTCTCTACTTGAATAATATTGGTTTGAGGGTAAAATTTTCATACTAAAATTATCCTTCTTAATTACTTCACATTTTTGGTAACGTTAATGAATGGAAAAAATTGCCTGAATTAGGGAATTTGTAAAGTTTTATTACGCAATGTAGATTTTAACTACCAGAGCTCATAAAATTCTGCTTTATCAAGAATTCTCTCATCCCTGTAGTAACTGTTATAATATTTAGCTTTGCGAATAATGTCGTACCACTTGTTATATTCCCGCATAAATTCACTTTTATTCCTGTTGATATAGTGTATGCTTATTATACCCTCATGGGCTCTTGATGCTCTGAAAATTTCACATTGAGCCTGTATTCCGTTATAATTTTCCGTACATCTGCCGGCAATCATATCATTATCCCGAACCCGTAAATATTTATATTTACCGCTGGGATTGTTTTTTTGCATTTTAGCAATATTATTCGCCATAAAAACCCCGATAGGATATTCAGCAAAATTATATGCATGTACAATAATAGTCCTTGTCCAATTTTGATATGACTGTCCTTTCGGAACAAGCTGCAATATTGCTTCATTTCCGACTTTTCTGTAATAAACCTTTTGCCACAATTCTTCCGGCGGATATTTTATAATAACCGTCTCATAAGCAAAAACACTCAAAGTAGAAAGAAGAAACAAACTAAATAAAAGGACTTTTTTCATCTGCCAAAACTCCTTCTATTCCGCAAATTTTCATTAAAAGCTCTTTTGCAAAAATTTCGCTTTCAAAATGTCCAATATCAAAAACAACTTTTTCGGTTTCACATACGGTATGGTATTTTAAATCTCCTGTTACAAAAGCATCACAAGGAGTTTCCTCTATAAACTCGCTGCCTGAGCCGGCGCAAAAACCGACCCTGCGGACGGTTTTTGCGCCGCAGTTGTTCACATATCTTAAATTAGGCGAAATATTTAAAAGTTTTTCTCTCAAATATTCAACCTTTATCGGAGAATCAAATTCAACTATCCTGACAAAATCCCCGTATTCTTTACCTTGCCAGCCTAATTTCTCAAGAATTAAATCCGTTGTTCCGCCTTTTGCTTTATCAAGATTAGTATGAGCGCAATACATATTAATTTTTTGATATTCTAACGGAACAAAAAACAAGGGATGATGAGAAATAATCATATCGCAGTTTTGAGCTAACGCCTGCTGAAAAACATCTTTAGTTACTGTGAGCGCAAACATTATTTTGCTTGCTTCCGGCTTTTCAAGATCAACAATCCAGCCGCTTGAGTCCCAGCTCTCTTGAGTTTCAAGAGGTGCAAAGCTTTCTATCTTCCGTGTTATTTCATACTTGTTCAAAAACTTTCTCCAAAATTTGTTTTGCGATATTTTGTTTTGTGTCTCTCTCAAAATGCATAATATTCAAACTTTTATCCAGAAGATAAACTTCGTTCATATCGCTTGAAAATCCGATATCTTTTCTTGAAATATCATTTGCCGCAAGAAAATCGCACCCTTTTTTTTGAATTTTTTCTTTCGCATTCTCAAGAAGATTTTCACTTTCCGCGCAAAAACCGACTGTTATAAACTGACCTTTAGGAATACCTCGCAAAATGTCCGGATTTTTAACCAGCTCAAGGGTTAATGAATCATCTTCTCCCTTCTTCATTTTTTCTTTTGCCGGTTCCTTGACTCTATAATCCGCAACTGCAGCTGCCATAATTACACAATCTTTGTTTTGAAGATTCTCCTTCACGGCTTTTTCCATTTCAAGCGCAGTTTCAGTCACAATATTTTTATACGGTTTGTCCGCCTTAAATGTTGAAACAAGAGTAACTTCCGCTCCCATATTGTAAGCCGTATCCGCAAGAGCAAGCCCCATTTTCCCGGATGAACAGTTTGAAATATATCTCACCGGATCAATTTTTTCTTTTGTCCCTCCTGCAGTTATAAGGATTCTTTTTCCTTTAAGTTTCTGTCCTTCGCTAAAAATTTTAACAACAGAGTCATAAATATCCTCAACCTCTGCCATTCTGCCTTCACCGGAAGTTCCACAGGCAAGAAAACCAATCCCCGGATCAACAATATAGTATCCGGCTTTTTTGAGCTTTTCCATATTTTCCTGCACAAAAGGATTTTCCCACATATTTGTATTCATTGCAGGAGCAAGTAAAATCGGTTTAGAGAATGCGCAAACAGTTGATGTCAAAAGATTATCACAAATTCCGTTTGCAATTTTTGAAATAGTATTGGCAGTAGCAGGTGCAACCACGCAAATATCCGCTTCATCGCACAGAGAGATGTGTTCCGGCTTGAAATTATCCACATCAAAATTATCCACATAAACTTCATTATTACTTAAAGTCTGCAGAGTAAGCTTGGTTACAAAATTCAGTGCATTAGGGGTTAAAACAACCCTCACATTTGCACCAGATTTTTTAAAAAGCCTGATTAAAGTACATATTTTATATGCAGCAATTCCGCCTGTAATTCCGATAAGTATATTTTTATTCTCTAACATAACACCCCCGGTGTTTATCTTATTTCGTTAGGCTGGAAACGGGTAAAATTGTTTATATAATTGTTGATTGGAAGCATATTATCCTGCATGCTGTTCATTTCTTTGATATTAGCGCCTGCTCTCTGGCGGGCTTCCATTCTTGCATTATAATCACTGTTTTCTTTATACTGCTTAACCTTCAGCCTATCATAGCAATTAAATCTGTCATCATTAGTTTCAAGAGCTTTGCATTCTTCCAAACCTGCTTCAAAATCAGTCTTTCTCTGATACCAGTATGTTACGATTTCATTCAATTTACCCAAGCCTTTAGGTTCTTCCACATCAACATAGGCAGACGGCGCAAAATCTTTCCACTCCGGGACAGTCACACCGAAATCCTGCAGCTCATCGGCATAAACAGGAAGTGACAATAAAAACGCAAAAATCAATAAATATTTCTTCATAGTTTTATTATAGCATTTTATAATATTTAGAATGTAAATTTTTGTTAATTATAAATCCGGCTGCTTATTTCTTCTTATAAATTCCCATATAAATATCATCCATATTATCAAAAATCTTAGATGCTTCAAAAGAATTGTTTTTATATGGATCTGTAATAAAATACCCGCCCTTTTTTAAAGTCCGAAAAACATTATCAAGCGTAGCCTGAAGTTCTTCTGAATCTTCTATATACATAAATGTGTTATTGATAGAAACAACATCGAGACTTTCATCCGGAAATTCCTTAATAGCATCCTGAACCCTTGCATCCCATATGGACTTTTTAGGATTATTATAAGTTTTATTTAAATAATTATAAATCTCATCTTTTACTCTGTATGATCTGTATGTCTTATCTTTAAAACCATACACCCAAACCTCATCCTTTACAAAACTATCCTTAGCAAACAACGGCTCAAAAGGATCATCCAAAAAAGAATCTCCAAACAACTTAACCTCATCAGGCTTTGATTGCAAGTCTATTATATGCAAGTCCACAGCTTTGTCCAGAGACTTTTTCCCCAGAATATTTTGAATAACAGCAAGATAAGAAAAAGGCTCCTGTGAATCTGCAATCCCTGCAATAAGCATATTTTTTGCTTTTTTAATCTTACCTGTAAAAATGTCTGAGAAAACTCTTACAATATCCGCAAACTTTTCATCCGGAGTTCCATATCGCATTCCTCTGCGAAAATAACTGGAGGCTGTTACATTATAATGTTGTTTTAATCTGCTAAAATCAGGATGCGCTTTAAAACCAATTTTGCCGTAATGAGACTGTTTTGTATCTATATAGTTTATTCCAAGTATCATATATCAAATTCCCGAATTAATTATTTAAAAACTCTAAAATATTTTTTTGCCGGTTTTGATATATTTTTTCAGACTCGAAATTTATACTATCACCCACTTACTCAAATACTTCATTTTGATTATAATTTATCCTCCTCCGGCTTTGAAGTTATATATCGGCTTTATAACCTTAATTATCTCCGCCGCAGGAGATATATTATTTACAATTTCATCCATCGCTTTATAAACCATAGGACACTCATCTAGTGTTTCCTGATTGACAGAAGTAGTAAAAATTCCATCCATAGATTTTTTAAACTCTTCAACCGTAAAGTTCTTTTTAGCCTGTCCCCGGCTATACAAACGACCTGCGCCGTGAGGAGCCGAATAATTCCAATCCGGATTACCTTTGCCGGTACATATTAAACTGCCGTCACGCATATTAATCGGGATGAGAAGTTTTTCTCCTTTTTGAGCTGAAACTGCTCCCTTTCTGAGTATCATTGAATCCGTATCAATATAATTATGAACAGTCGTAAACTCCTCTCTAACAGTTAAACCCAAACCCTGAATAAGCTCATCTGCAATGGCCTTTCTGTTTAATACAGCATATTTTTGTACAATCTTCATATCATGAATATATTCATCAAAAAGATATCCGCTTGCATAAGCAAGAGGCTGAGGAATATCCGTCAGAACCTGCTCTCTCATTTTAGCAATTGTAATCGGGATTTCAGCTTGCTTACCCTGTTTTTTTAAGTCTTCTATAACTTCATCAAGAATTTTTTTAGAACAATGGTTAAGTTGTTTATAAGCTTCTTCCTGATAATACTCCGCAACTTCTTTCCCTAAATGACGGCTTCCGGAATGAATTACAAGATATAAATTCCCGTCATCGTCCCTGTCTATTTCAATAAAGTGATTACCGCCTCCGAGTGTACCGATACTCCGTACTGAACGCTCACGATTTATATAGTGAAAGCATTTTAATTTTTCAATTTCAACATCTGAACTATATTTATGCGGAGATTTTCTTATATTTCTGCCTGCCGGAATGTTTTCATAAATAGTTCTGTCAACCTTTTCTAAATCAATGGTCTTTTCGTTTATTAAAATAGTTTCCATCCCGCAGCCAATATCAACCCCGACAAGATTTGGAACAACTTTATCCGTAATTGTCATAGTTGTACCGATTGTACATCCGGCTCCCGCATGAACATCCGGCATAATACGGATTTTAGAACCTTTAATAAAGTCACAATCACAGAGTTGTTTAATTTGAGTTTGAGAAAGTTTATCAATATTATCCGTAAAAATCCTTGCGCTGTTATATTGTCCTATTATTTCATTCATAAATTTGCCCTTTATTTTTATATAATTTTTTTATATTTTCATAATAAACTATTTAGATAAAAAAATCATTAAAAAACTAAAAATTTAATAATATTCCTTTTTTATCAACGGACAACGAGATTCGTGTCTTGTTCGCTCGCGTTTAATAGCAATTCCGCATTTTGCTTCTGTGTTTTCAACACATCGCAAAACTACTCCAGCCTCAGCTCGCTCACGCAACTCGCTTAAAGCTAGTCGTGTCACTATCATCACGCTAATACAAAACACTCATCTAGTGATGAGTGACAACGAGACTCGCGTCTTGTTCGCTCGCGTTTAACGGCAATTCCGCATTTTGCTTCTGTGTTTTCAACACATCGCAAAATGCTCCAGCCTCAGCTCGCTCTCGCAACTCGCTTAAAGCTAGTCGTGTCACTATCATCACGCTAATACAAAACACTCATCTAGCGATGAGTGTTTTGTATTAGCGGACGACGAGACTCGAACTCGCGACGTCAACCTTGGGAAGGTTGCATTCTACCACTGAATTACATCCGCTTACTTTTGTGATTCGTGACCCGAAAGTCGTGAATCGTTATTTAATTTTCATTTCAGGGGGAGAAATACACAATTAGAGCAATTCATTTATCAATCCTTTTAATACCAAAGAATTGAATTCTGATTACCCTTTCACACTCCTATATTTGTCCCCCTTTGCGTTTATAAAAATCCTCAATAAATCCGGTATTAAAATTCCCGCTCATAAAGACTTCGTCTTCAACAATCTGCTGATGGAAAGGAATAGTCGTCTTGATACCGGTTACAACATATTCTTTCAAAGCCTGATACATTCTTCTTCTGGCTTCATTTCTGTTTTCGCCCCAACAAATCAATTTTCCTATCATAGAATCATAATAAGGCGGTATTGAATACCCCGGATAAACATGCGAATCCACTCTGATTCCGAATCCGCCCGGAGCAAAATAGCCGTCAATCTTACCCGGACAAGGCATAAATCCGTTATCAGGATCTTCCGCATTGATACGGCACTCAATAGCATGTCCTCTTAACAGTACGTCCTTTTGTTCGTATCCGAGTTTTTCTCCGGAAGCTACAAGAATCTGTTCTCTTACAATATCAATTTGAGAAATCATTTCCGTTACGCAGTGCTCAACCTGAACTCTTGTATTCATTTCCATAAAATACCATTTTCCGTCATGGTCGAGTAAGAATTCACAAGTTCCTGCACCTTCGTATCCGATAGCTTTTGCAGCTCTTACGGCAGCAGCACCCATCGCAGCTCTTGTTTTTTCGTCAATCGCAGGAGACGGAGCTTCTTCCAAAAGTTTCTGGTGCCTTCTTTGGATAGAGCAGTCTCTTTCACCTAAATGGATTACATTTCCGAAAGAGTCTCCGAGAATCTGAACCTCAATATGTCTCGGGTTTTCAAGGAATTTTTCAGCATAAACCCCGGGATTGCCAAAGAATTTTTCAGCTTCCTGCTGGCATAATTCCATATTTACAGCAAGCTCTTCATCGCTGCGGACAATTCTCATCCCTTTTCCGCCGCCGCCTGCCGTTGCTTTTAAAATAATAGGATAGCCTGCCTTATGTGCAAACTCCTTTGCTTCTTCAACTGAATTTAAAATCCCTGTTCCGGGTGTTACAGGAACATCATTTTCTATCATTGTTCTTCTTGCAGTAGCTTTATCACCCATCTTGCGCATAGCTTCCGCAGACGGACCAATAAATTTAATTCCGTGTTTTGTACAAATGTCTACAAAATCAGCTCTTTCTGACATAAAACCATACCCCGGGTGAATTGCATCAGCTCCGGTCATTAAAGCTGCCGAAATTATAGCAGGTATGTTTAAATAACTTTCAGAACTCGGTGCCGGCCCGATACAATATGCATCCGTTGCAAGTCTTACGTGCAAAGATGTTGCATCTGCCTGTGAATATATCGCTACAGTAGGAATTCCGAGCTCTCTGCAAGCTCTGATAACTCTTACTGCAATCTCACCTCTGTTTGCTATTAAAACTTTTTTAAACATATTTATTATTTCCTTAAAAACAACAGTGAATAGAATTTCAATTCTATCCACGGCTCACTGTTCACTATTCACTTTATTCAACATACATTAACGTTTGACCATATTCAATAGGGTCGCCGTTTTTCACACATATCTGAATAATTTTACCTGAATATTCAGACTTAATTTCATTCATAAGCTTCATTGCTTCTATAATACAAACAACATCGCCTTCAGAAATTGTTTTACCTACTTCTACAAACGGCTCTGCATCCGGTGAAGGTGCAGAATAGAATGTTCCAACCATTGGAGAAGTAATAGCTTTACCTTTTGGTGCTTCAGCTTCCTGAGCAGTTACAGCAGGCGCAGACGCAGCAGATACAGCCGGAGCTGCTGCAACAGGAGCCGCAGGAACAGCTGCTGCCGCTACTACTTCAGGCAAATCTTTTCTGATTGTAATTGCCTGTTCTCCATCCTCAAGAGAAATCTCTGTAAGTCCGTTATCTGTAATTATTTTTGCTAATTTTTCTATATAATCTGTTTCAAATTTCATCTTTTTCTCCTCAATCATGTTTTATGCGCCCAAATCATCTTTAAAACATCGATTCACGGCTCATTATGCACGATTCACGAACTAAACCCTATCCAAATATTCGTTGCTTCTGGTATCAACTCTGATTACATCTCCGTTTTGTACGAAGAACGGAACTTGTACAACTGCACCGGTTTCTAATGTAGCCGGTTTTGTACCGCCCTGAGCTGTGTTTCCTTTTTCTGCAGGAGGTGTATCAACAACTTCCAGTTCAACGTGCGCAGGAATATCAACACCGATGATTCGTGAATCATGTGTCAGGACTTGAACTATCATATTTTCTTTCAAATATTTAACTCCGTCGCCAACCTGATCTTCTGTCAATTGTAACTGTTCGTATGATTCCATATCCATCATAACAAACTCTTTACCTTCTTTATATAAATATTGCATTTCTTTACGGTTAAGCATTGCTTTTGCAACTTTTTCACCGGCTCTGAAAGTTCTTTCAATAACGTTGCCTGATTCTACATTTTTAAGCTTTGTTCTTACAAAAGCCGCACCTTTACCGGGTTTAACATGAAGAAACTCAACTACTGTCCAGAGACCGTTATCTAATTCAAGTGTTAAGCCGTTCTTTAAATCGTTTACTGAAATCATACTTGCTCCTTAACTACGTAATTACTATCTGTTTTCCTTGATACTACCACAAACAGGAAATTAGGGCAAGCCCGCCATAATCCTTTATCTAGCATTGATTGAGAGGTATTCAAGAATTCCTCTAAGGGCTTTTGAACGGTGAGAAATTTTATTTTTCTCATCATCTGTGAGTTCTGCCATAGTTTTATCCGAATCTTTCAGCAGAAAAACCGGATCATACCCAAAACCGTGTTCTCCTCTTTGCTCATAAGCAATCGAACCCTCACAAATACCTTTAACAACTTTTTCCACATTCCCTTGCGGATTAATCAAAGTCATACAGCACTCAAAATGAGCCGTTCTGTCCTCAACTCCGACTAATTCCCGCAGAACTCTGTCTATACGTTTTTGCGGAGTTTCCGCGTATCTGGCAGAATGAATACCGGGTTTTCCTCCCAGAGCATCAATACATAAACCGGAATCGTCAGCCAGTGTCCAAGTTTTAGATATCTCCCAAGCAGCCTTTGCTTTAATCAGAGAATTCTCCTCAAAAGTTTCACCGTTTTCTACAGGATCAAACCCTTCCGGAGGCAGTATAAATTCTATACCTCTGCCTGCAATCATTTCATTAATTTCGTGAACTTTGTTCGGATTTGATGTAGCGAGGACTATTTTCATTTCTTATACCTGTATTCCTTTTAAAATTTATTGGACACTTGAAAGCTTGCTTTCACTTTCTTTAATCCGTTTATATTGTTTTAGAGTAAGAAGATTATTTGATAAAAGCGTATCTATCCCTGATAAAACAATATCATAAGTAGTCAGACCGGAATTTTCGTCGGTTTGAAACTTAAATTTATCAAGAGATTTCGGCGAAAGAAGTTCAGCCAAAATATCCGGATAATCTACCAGTTTCTCACAAAGAATATCCATTGCGTTTAATTTCATATCATGAATTGGATATTTATCCCTCTTGTTCTTCACAAGAAATATTTTCTTCAGTGTTTTCGGATCATTTCCAAAAGTTTCAAAAACATTTTCTATCATATCCGACGTAGCATAAAATAACGGAGTCTTGCCCTTATAATTCTTGGTTAAATAAATTCTTTTCATAACCCCTGGAGAATCTTTAAACACCTTTCCTATTTCCGCAGCCTCACCCTCACGCGCATAATGCATAGGGAGTTTCCCCTCATCATTCTGAGTAAGATGTATGTATTTTAAAACTTTAGGATAATCTTTTAACTGTTCATGCGCTTGCTTCATAGCCGGCAACTCCAGATGGTGCATATACAGCTCGCCGTATAATCCGCGTGAAGTCTGCTGATGAATAATATTTTGCATTTCTTTGCTTTCTTTAGCTTCAGAACGGCAGCCCAAGAATAATAACAGAGAGCCCAAAAATCCAGCTGTTGCTTTTTCTGATGTTTTCGTTGCTGTTTTCACAAACTTATCTTCTATCGGTCTAGGTCGTAATGCATTCCTTAAAGAACCTTTAAACGATGCGTTTGCATAGTAATTGTTTGTTGATTGATTGGTGAAAGTTACTTTCATTATTGTACTCCTTTTCGACTGGTACAAATAATCTTACTACCTAATAATTAAAAATCAAGAATCTTTTTTGTTGTAATAATTTAATTTTTTGCCTAACTCCAATTTTCGACCCGACTTGCTAAATAACCTTATAGGGAATTTCCATTTTGCCAAGCGATAATACAAACTCACAAGCAAAACCTCTAACCCGTACTTGCAGGAACGTATAAAATTTATTGATGAAGCTTCCTTAAAATACTTGGTAGGGCAAGATATTTCACCAATTTTATATCCGTTAAATAAAATTAAAGCAAGCATCTGGTTATCAAAGATAAAATCATCACTGCAATCTTCCAAAGGTAAATTTTCCAGAATTTCTCTTGTAAACCCTCTAAATCCCGTATGATATTCAGATAATTTTTCTCCGATTACAAGATTTTGGAACTCTGTTAAAAACCTGTTTGAAATAAATTTATACAAAGGCATTCCGCCTTTTAGGGCAGAATTACCTAGCATTCTGGATGCAATAACAGCATCATATTCTCCGAATGCCATCATAGAAGCAATAGCCGGAATAAGCTTCGGTGTATATTGATAGTCCGGATGAAGCATAATAACGATGTCCGCACCGGCTTTTAGTGCTGCACGATAGCAGGATTTTTGATTCCCGCCGTAGCCCAGATTTTTTTCATGGACAATAGTTGTTATCCCAAGCCTTTTGGCTATCTCTTTAGTCTCATCAGAAGAGAAATCGTCGACAAGAATAACCTCATCGACGAAATTTTGATAAATCTCATTATATGTCTTTTCTAAAGTCTTTTCCGCATTATATGCAGGCATTATTACTACTATTTTTTTACCGTTAATCATTTTATTTTATTTCTCAGTTAGTATATTGTCTGCACAAGCTGAAAAATCCGGTTTATTAACTTTCTACTGCCTCCTCAGCAGCCGGTTCTTCCGAGTTACGGATAGTAGACTTGTCAGAATACAAAGCTTTGTTTTTGAATTTTTTAACCTGTCTGTCAAGTTTGTCTGCAAGAAGGTCAATACTTGCATACATTGATTCGGCAGATTCTTCACAGCGAAGAACACCCGTATTCATTTTGCAAGAAACTTCTGCAACGTGTCTGCCTGTCGCAGCAGGGTTTTTGATTACCGAAAGCATTACATCAATACCTGTAATCTGATCATAGTGATTAGTCACTTTACCGAGTTTTTCCTTGACGTAAGCCTTGATAGCGTCAGTAATCTCAATGTTTTTACCATTTACGTGTATATACATTTACACCTCCTAATGTGCTACCTTTCTATTGTACACCATGTCAGCAGATTTTTAAAGTGCTTTGTTTCATTTTTTTACTTTAAAAACCTTGATAAACCATAAATAGAAGGCAAAGATTACTCTAAAATCTGAGGAAGTTCAACGTCCGGAGCGCCAATAGTTCTGACTAACTCAAGAACTGCAGCTTTCATCTGGCATTTTTGTGCTGTTGCGCTGAAAAAATCACTGTAAAAACAGCCTACACAATTACAACCTCTTTTATAACACTCCAATGCTGTCGGTGTCCACCTTTTTACAGCAATAGCTCTTCCCATATCACGACTTTTAAACACTTATTCCTCCAAAAATACACATCCAGTGCTTTTTATATTCCCCAATGTCGAATAATTTAATTTCAACTACTCTTTTATTATATGGCTTAAGAAAGCTTTTACAACCCATCAAAACCCAATTGTAAACACTTTTTTACATATATCTAAACCCCTGTATTTACTGACTTTAAGCTGTTTTAAGGCAATTAAAACTCCCATGCCTACATGGTTTGCGATAAATTTTGTCATGCAAACCCATGCCGGAAGCATGTTTTCATGTCTTGATTTTGTGATTAAGTTTTGTAAAGATGTTGGCATGGTTTAGCTTAGAGCGGTTATCAAGCCTTCAAGCTTCATACTTCTGGAGCCCTTTAAAAATAAGGTTTTATCCTTCGAAACATTATTTTTTATATAATCTGCCGCCGTTTTTATATCCTGGAAATGTTTGCTGTTAGCCTTATTAACTTCATTCGTTATATATACGGAAAGAGTTCCGATAGAAATAATATCCGCATCAGAGCTTAGTTTCGGATGGTTATTAATATATTCTCCAAGTTCTCTGTGATAACGAGTCTCATCTTGCCCTAACTCTCCCATATCAGCAAGAACGAGGGCATAGTCTTTATAAAGCTCAAAAACTGTATCTACAAAAGCCCTCATGGATTCAGGATTTGCATTGTAGCTGTCGTTTATAATCTCAAACCCGCCGGCATTTACCGCTTCCCAGCGCTTTTCTATCGGATGGTATCTTTTTAGCCCTTTTTGAATCTCTTCTTCTGTCATTCCGAGTTTTAAACCCGTATTAATTGCCGCAAGAGAGTTTTCAATATTATAATCCCCGCCGACATTCAGTTCATAAATCGTTCCTTTATATTCAAATTTAGAATAATTTGTATCCTTTTCAAGAATTTTTATATCGTTTATTGAATAAAATACTTTATCACCCGAGAAATCTACTGTTCTTTTGATTAAATCGTCGTCATGCGCAATAAAAGTATCCCCTCTCTGGTGCTTAACTATCTCGCACTTGGCTTTCGCAATATTTTCTCTTGAACCGAGTCTTCCTATATGAGCAGTTCCGACATTAGATATGATCGTAATATCCGGTTCGGCATATTTAGAAAGAAGTTCGATTTCGCCCAACCCGCGCATTCCCATTTCCAGCACAAGAACCTGGGTATCATCAGGCGCTTCAAAAATTGTCTGGCATAAACCGATTTCATTATTGTGATTTAAAGGGGTCTTAAATGTTTTAAATTTTTCTGACAAAACGGATGACACAAGTTCTTTAGTTGTAGTTTTTCCCGAACTTCCGGTAACTGCAACCACAGTAAAGTTAAGTTTCCTTCTTCTGTAATTTGCAAGTTTAAGATAAGCTTCCAGAGTATCAGGTACTTGAAAAGTTATTCCGTATACAGAAGCATAGGTTGTAAAACATCCGACAGCACCTTTTTCTATTGCCTGCGGAATAAATTTTTCACCGTCAAAAGAAGCGCCTTTAAGGGGTAAATAAAAATCCCCGGGCTTTATAGTTCTGGTGTCAGTAGAAATATTGACATCTAAATCTTTACCGCTTCCGTTTAAAATTTCAGGCTTAACTGCTTCAACAATTTCACTAAGTTTCATTAATATCTCCTTTGTTCGCCGGGCATTTGCCGCTCCCAGTTAACCCCTGATTTAAGAAGTTTCGCGGGAACCCCTCCGTAGGCTGAGTTTGGCTCACAATTTTTTGTTACAAGACTTCCGTAACCTATAATACAATTATCCGCAATATTTACCCCCTTAAGAACGGTCGTATTATCTCCCAGCCAGCAATGATTTCCAATAATGATATCCTTGCAGGTATTGATTGTTTCACCTGTTTCAATATCCACAACGGAATGAGAATCAGATGTCCTCAGGGTAACATTTCTTGCAAACATACAGCTGGTGCCGATTACAACTTTAGTAGGTATCTTTGATCTGATAAATATAGAGCACGCATGGGTAGAAAAGTCGTCTCCTATATGGCAAACAGAAGATTCTCCGTCTGCATAAATATTGAGTCTTCTAAAAAGTCTGCCGGAAGAGCCGATTCTTACATCGGCATTATCCCCGCATCTCACGGTACATCTATCAAATTTCGGATAAGGTTCTGAAACTGTTACGGCAGCATTTTTCCCCTTAAAACGAACAAAAAGACCCGGAATGAAAAACACCCTTTTTTTATTTCCTTTTCTATCAACTTTAAAGATTTTATTCCCTCTGAACATTCCTACTTCCTTTTAATTTTGAATTTTATTCCAAGAATCTGGATTGTTGTTCTGACATTGTTTTTTGTTATTGAAAAGAATGCCCAAGTATTTTTAAACAATTTGTATTTTGCATACTTTTGAATATCAAATTCGTTTTCAATTACTCCGTACGGATGCGGATTGTTCAGAATATTTTCTACCCATAGATTTGCTTTTTCTTTCTCTTTAGAAATAATATTTTCAATACTATTCCAATCAATACTTTGATTAAATACTGGCGGGGTAATATTTTCCGGCGATGTAACAAAACAATCTTTGAGCCCGAAAGTTTGGATAAGAGAATCAAAACGCGCATTTCCGCGATCTTCATTTCTTAATGTGACAAAGTTTTTATGGAAGAGGATTCCAAAACATGTTCCGTGGAATGAATCTGTAACAAAGTATTTTGATGAATAAATCGCAGTAAGAAATTCTTCAACCGGGAGATTTTTGCCGGTTATATTAACAACTTCCGCCGATAAATCTTGGGAAAGTTTTTTTACGGAATTTTTGATTTTTTCGGATGAATCCAAAAACATACAAACGATTTTATCCTGATATTTTGTATTATTTTTATCAACGAATTTCAAGAAATTTTCTCTTTTTGTCAAAAAGACCGGATCAAGAATATGTTCCGCCCTAACCCCGAACTCTCGTTTGCATAGCTCGACTCCGGAAGTTTCTCTTACCGAAATTCCGTCAAAACGCTTCAAATATTTTGAAATAACATATTTATCTTTGTCATCGGCATCAAAATTTTCTTTCCCAAAACTTGCAGAAAAAGCAATTCTTTTCTTAGAAAAATCCGTATAAGGAAGCAGAAATTGATTAAAGTATTTTTTCATACAATGGTCTTTAAAAACCTGATCCGAACCTACCACAAAAGTTTCAGCAGAATAATTCAGCTCCTGTAATGCTTTTGGATTTTTAATATAATTCGTTAAAATAAGGTTTTTGTCTGCGAATTTTTTTACAAAAGAATGCCTGTATTTTTTTGAATTTTTTTTAGGATTACAATTTAGAATCCTGAAATCCAGATTTTTATCTTTAAAAAACTGCTGCAGGGCATACGCAGTCAATATTGCTCCGTAGTTATAATTGCAATCCCAAAGATTAGCAATGACACCGTCATATTTATCGTCTAAACTATTAAGAATGGCTTCGCATACAGTCTTATTTCCCGCCTGAATAAAAAACGTATCCCTGTTTTTGTTTAACTTATGCGGCTTGACCAGAACAGAATTCCCTCTTATCGCATATTTTACGGGAACTTCGTTACAAGCCTTGAGTTTTGATTTTATATTTTGCAGCAGAGATTGTCCTTTTGAAGAATTTACAAGAACAAGAGAGACTCCCTTTTTGTCATTAAATTTTTTATTATATCTGTCTATTTTCCAAAAATCACCCAGAGTTATATCCGCAGCACGCTTAAGATTAGTAAATTCACAGGAAGCACAGCTTTGTCTCAGGTTAATATTCTGCAGGAATGATTTGTAATACAAATTCTCTTTTGAATGTTCACTTAAACAAGTACCATCCTCATATTGAATAGTAAGTAATAGAGGTGATTTCCAGCCGTTAGTTTTATCCCTGAAATTTACACTGCTTATTCTTTTACCGCGGGAAATTTCTTCCAAATATTTCGCCCATACCTTTGATGACGGAACACCATGGCATAAGATATCTGCCGTAAATAAATTGTCGTATTTTTTATTCAGGTATCGGTTTAATCCCTCTACCTGGCAAGGTGTTCCCGTAAAAAATACCGGAAAATCATTTTGCAGTAATTCTTTTATTTTCTTATAAATATTGCCGGTATTACTTTGTACATATTTTGAAGTTTGAAGTCTATGTAAATCCTCCATTTTATTAATCAGAATATGCTCAACTTTCAAAAAATCATCACTGAAAGCCGCCCCGCAAACATAACCGCCTGAGCTTATGATATATTCTGCAATAAGAGTAAATATTCCGCCTGAAGAACTTTTTTCTCTTATTTCATCAGAAGCACTCAAGGCATAAACTTTGTCCGGAGTCTCCGAAGGAAAATTTTTCGGTTTTGATACAAAACATGTTTTTGCGCAGAGTCCGCAGTCAGTACATTTTTCCTGATTAATCACCGGAAAAAGAAAGCCTTCATTGTTTTCTTTCATTTCTATGGCAGCAGACGGGCAAATATTATAACATGCACCGCAGCCCGTACATTTTTCAGGAACAGTTACTTCTTTCATTGAAACCTCCGGCTGAAACTATGACCCAAAATAATTATGAACAATGTTCGTGTTTTGAAGTTTATACTTATTCTGAATAACTTATTTATTCTTTTGATAAGGTATTTAAATCTTACCGCATTTTGATAGAAAAGTTTCTTAGTTTTCGGAATATCCATTCTCTCGATTGTATTAAGCAAGATATCTTCATGCATTTTAAAATGCCTGCCATAGTCAACCACATGAGAATGAGAATTTTTGCGAATCATATATTTTGAAAGCACTTCATCAACATATCCCCATTTGTAAACATATGTTATAGGCATTAAAAGCTGCCAGTTTTGCCCTCCTCTTGAAATATATATTGACCTGTCTTTAAGAACAGAAAACAGCGCTTTTGTTTCCACAAATCTCATTGGTGTCAGGATTATATTTTTTTCCCAAATATAATCCCACAGCATATTTTTATGCTTAAATCCTCTTTTAGGTTTTTCTGCAAGAATCTTATCCAGATTTTCTTCATTTACTATTGCAAACTTACTAAAAACAGTCTTAATTTCCGGATTTTTCAGACAAATTTCCAGACTTTTTGAGATACATTCAGGATAATAAATATCATCCACATCATGCCAGGAAAGATATTCTCCCGTAACTTCCAGTAATCCGTGATTCAGCGCCCCTGCCGGACCTTCGTTGTTTACAAGTTTTATATACTTAAGCTCAATTCCGTTTTCCACAATTCTTTGGCGGTTTTGTTCAATAATCTCATCTGTTCTATCGGTCGATGCATCATTAACAATGATTAGCTCCAAATTTTTGTAAGTAAAAGCAAGAACCATATTAAAATACCGTTCCAGAAAGCGTTCACCGTTATAAACCGGTGTAATTATTGAAACTTTTGGCATCTACTTACTCCTGCTTAATAACTCAAACAGTTTATCACAAATATTATCCGAAGATTGATTTTCTTTTATTAATTTACAATTATAAATTCTATCATCCGGCGCCCAATAATAAGTCATATTGTTTTCATAAAACACAGAAATCAGCGGAATATCTAAGGCACATCCAAGATGCATTGTTCCCGTATCAATACTTATCAGAGCCTTACATTTTTTCAGCACACATGCCATTTCATAAATCGTTGTTTTATTAACAAGATTCACAAACCTGCATCCGGCGCCCTCAAGAGATTTTGCATAATCTTCCGCCGCAGTGCCTGCGCCAAAATAAATTACTTCATATTCCGTATTATTAAGCTTTTTGATAAGTTCAACCGCTGTCTCAATCGGCATGTCTTTTTCCTTGCGTTTACTCAAAGTGCAAAGCCCGACATATTTTTTTGTCAGGTCTAAATCCAATTTTGCAGGCGGCTCATCAGAGACGATATATCTTATCGGAAGGTTTTTAAGCGATTTATCCGTAATCCTTGACAAAAGCCCGAGAGACCTTTTCTGAACAGGCTCTATCGGGCTGTGTTTAGGCAAACATACAACTTTTTTTGTCCCGATAAATTTTGAGATTATGCTGTTTCTTACATTTGTATAGGTGATAAATGAGCAGTAAGGCTTTTTGTAAGGGAATTTAAGTATAAATTCCAAAATGCCCTTAAAATCTTTCTGTTCTCCTTTTTTATCGAAGATTACAACATCATCTACATCTTTTTGGTATTTTGCAACCTCGTAAAAAGGCTTATCCACAATCATAACAACTTTTGAATCAGGATAAATAAGTTTAATATTCTGGCAGAGGGTATTGCAAAGCAGTACATCTCCAAAATATGCGGTATTAAACACTAAAAAAACTTTACTCTCAGCCATCCTAACCTCAAAATAGTGTCTATATTTTACAGGAAAATAGCTAAAGAGTAAATATAAAGATTATTTAAAATTCAAACAGTTTACGATTTTTGTTCACGTATTAAATTTGTTAATTTTTCCGCACCTTTTAGTTTGACATGATTTCCGTCACAAAAATCCGAGTGTTCAAAATCCTTACTATTGTAAAAATTTAAAATCTTTACATTATTATATCCTTCACATGCCTTATAAAGTTTAGAGAACAAAACGTCTTCAGATGGAATAAAGGATCTATATTCTTCGGTTACGGGAGGGATAACTATACATACTTTTTGATTGCAATTTCTGGCATCATCCAGAAGTTTTATTAAATAATCCATCTGATTATTGTTTCTTTGATTATTTTTATAATGTTTTAATGCTATTTCTCTTACTTTTTTTATTGCAAATTCGTCTTTGGGATAGGTCTGAAGATTGCCATAATAATTTTTTAAATCCGGCATTTCCTTCTTTATATATCTATTGATTTCTTTTCTGTATCGTTTTTCCAGCTTTATAAGCCCCTTCTTTTCCGCGATTTTAACATCTTGATATTCAATTCCAAAAATAATTTTGTACAAAACACAAAATTTTGCCATACGCGTCATAATCAAAATATGTCCCGGGGTAAAAACAGAAAATGAAAGGATTATATCTTTGACGGATGCGGTATTAAAAGTGCGGTAGAGATTATAGGCATAGTACAAATCTTGAGAAGGGGAGGCAAAATTAAACTCTCCGGCTTTTGCCCGATATCCGCAAGCTAAATGAGAAGAACCAAGAATTAGTGTATTTATATATTTAGAATCTTTTTGTTCATATCCTTGTTTTTTATTAACAAGGGTCTTAAGAGTCGGAATTTTATGCCTAAATAAATCAATTATTTCTTGAACAAAATTTATTCGCATAGTTTTAAATCCTCTTCATTAAAGACTTTTTCTCTCGAAAAGATTTTTATTCCGCCAAAATAGTAATCTTTACGGTGCTTAAAATGCTTTATAGTAAATAATCCTCTCCGCTCCTTGTATATAACCTTATTTAACAATTTTATACCTTTTTCTTCAGCAAAGTTTATTATATTCATTCTGGCTGTGATTAAGTCTTTTATGCTTTTAATAGTTTGTTTCTTTTTGATTGTGGAGCCAGGATTTGAAAAATAATGGTAAACTGCATCCGGAACAATTATAAGAGATTTCTCTTTATACAAAGCCTGTATTGTATAAAATCCGTCCTCCCAATAGCTGTTTTCCGCAAAACGCAAATCTTTTATTTCTGAAAATTTATATAATCTGCCGCCTGCTTCCAAATGCAGGTTTATAGCCTCTAAAATTTCATTTAGACCATAGCATAACTTTTCTTCATTGAATTTTATATGCCATCTTGACCTATTCTTTTTTTCACGCCGCATAGAGGAAATAGCAGAATTTACATTATACTTTTTAACGGCATTATACATTTTTTCCAAATAATCCCCGTCAATCCAGTCATCCGCATCTACAAAGGTTACATACTCACCCTGTGCAATTTCTAATCCCCTGTTTCTTGCCGCACCCTGTTTTTGGTTAGTCTGAGTTATTATTTTGATTCTTTCATCTTTGTTTGCATAATCTTTTACTATTTCCGGGGTTTTGTCGGTTGAACCGTCATCAATAACTATAATTTCAATATCTTTTAAAGATTGATTTACCAGTGAATCAAAACATTTTGAAACATACTTTTCAGCATTATAAACAGGAACGATTACAGATACTTTAACAGAGCTTAAATCTCTTTCCATGCGTTACCTTTCTAAAATATTCCATGCAAGCATACCATGGATTTTAGTTTAGCCTAGGAGTTTTGTCAATGTAAAAATAGAAATATTGTAATATTCAATATATACAGTGTTTATTAATCTATGCTGACATAGTATTTTTAACAAATAAGACAGATTAAGGGGTAGGAGTGGCGATGGCTTTCGATGACAAATATTTTATTGCCAAGAAAATCCGGTTAGCCAGAAAAGAAGCCAGGCTTACCCAGGCAGAATTGTCCGAAAAAATCGGTATAAGTTCAAAACAATTATCCCGTATTGAAACAGGCGACTATATCCCGTCTCTGCCTACGTTTCTCAAGATTATAAGTGTACTGCCTATTGATATCAAAGATTTCGGTATAGAAAATACCCCCGCTCCAAATCCGGTGAGAAATAAGCTTACAAGACTTATTTCCTGCGCCTCTGATGAAGAATTGGCTTTGTTTTATAAGATTGCAGAAGTAATTGTTAACCACAGAAAATAATTTCAAATTGACACCGCAGCAGGTATTCTGACCCTCCATTTACCCCCGAGCCTGAATCTGGTTTGCTCACGAGTTATTGACACCTCACTCCTGCCCTCTCCTGTAAGGAGAGGGGGGCTTAGTCATTCAATCACTTAATCACTTAGTCACTTAAGCACGACTCCCATATTTCTTGCTTTTCCTGTATAATTAATTTATGAATATTTTAGAAGAATTTGACACAATTGCTGCAATATCAACTCCGCTCGGCACAGGCGGGGTTGGAGTAATAAGAATTTCCGGCGAAAAAGCGTTTGAAATTATCGAAAAAATATTTTCAAATCCAAACTTTGAGCCCAGAAAATTTAACCACGGATGGATTGTAGACGGTGAAGTTAAAATAGACGAAGTTATTGTTCTTCCGTTTTTCGCCCCAAACAGTTATACCGGAGAAAATGTTATAGAAATCCAGTGCCACGGCGGGGTTAACGTTGTAAGAAATATTCTTAATCTCGTACTCAAAAACGGAGCAAGAATGGCAGAGAAGGGAGAATTCACTAAAAGAGCTTTCCTTAACAAAAGAATGGATTTATCTCAGGCAGAAGCCGTGGCAGATATTATCCATTCTAAAACCAAAGAGTTTGCAAAGGTTTCAATGAAAAACCTTTCCGGGGTTTTGAAAGAAAAAATTAATGATATAAGAAACGAGATTTTTGAGGTTTTATCAAGAATCACGGCGGGAATTGATTTTCCGGAGGATGTTAAAGAGCCGGAGTATTCTTATCTTACGGAAACATTTACCAAAATAATTTCCCAAATTGATTCCGTGCTTCTGGATGCCGATACTTCAAACATACTAAGACAAGGGATTTCTGTCACAATTGCAGGGCGCCCGAATGTCGGCAAATCTTCAATTTTTAATGCACTTTTAAGCCTCGACCGCGCAATAGTAACCGATATTGCCGGCACAACCAGAGATGTACTTAAGGAAACTCTTGATTTGGGAATCCCTGTTACACTCATTGATACAGCGGGAATAAGAGAAGATGAAGATGTTTCCAAGGTGGAAAAAATCGGGATTGAATACTCTAAACAGTCACTGGAAGATGCTGATCTGGTAATTTTTGTTTATGATGCTCAAGCCGGTATGACTAAAGAAGACGAAGAGATTCTTGAACTTGCGGAAGATAAAAAACATATTGTAATCGCAAACAAGTGTGATTTGGTATCAGAAAGACAGGGGGGGCTTCATTATATTTCCGCAAAGACAGGCGAAGGAATAAACGAGCTTAAAGAACTTATTACAAAACAGGTTTGTGATATTGAACCGGATAATCTTGAATTTGTAACCAATTCCCGCCAGCAAGTCTGCCTTGCCCGAGCAAAAACTGCCCTTGAACAAGCGCTTTTGGGTGCTCAATTGAAAGAGCTGCAGGATTTAATCTCAATTGATGTAAAATCCGCGATTCTTGCACTGGACGAGATTACGGGCGAATTGATTACGGATGATATTCTAAATAATATTTTTGATAATTTCTGTATAGGTAAGTGATGGAAAAAGAATCAAAAACGGTTATAGCTCTAATGTCAGGAACCTCCTGCGACTCAATTGATGCGGGGATTTGCGAAGTTGCGCCTGATATGAGCGTAAAACTCCTTAAGGGAATAAATCATCCTTATCCCGAACATATAAGAGCCAAACTTTTTCAGGCTTTTCGCGGAGAGATAAATATTAAAGAACTCTGCCAGCTGAATTTTGCTGTCGGAAAATGTTTCGCAGATGCTGCCAATATTTTAATAGGGGAGTTTGGAAAACCTGATTTTATCTCTTCTCATGGACAAACGGTTTATCATTATCCTTATGACGAAAAACTTGATAATATTTCTTTGAAAAGCACCCTTCAAATAGGTGAAAGCTCGGTTATTGCAAAAGAAACAGGATGTATGGTGATTTCTAATTTCCGTGAGAAAGATATCGCTTACGGCGGTCAAGGAGCTCCGCTTGTGTGTTTTGCAGATGAAAAGTGGTGGGGTAAAGGAGGAATATGGGCACATGATGAATCCCAAAATTCCAAGAACTTTGCAATACAGAATATCGGCGGAATCTCAAATGTAACCGTTGTCTCCGATGAGTGCGATACATTCGGGTTTGACACAGGATGCGGAAATATTATGATTGATTACTGTGTACAAAAATTCTTCGGACAAAAATACGACAAAGACGGAGAAATTGCCGCTGCGGGGCAGGTTTGTGAAAGCTGGCTTGATTGTCTTTTACAGGATGAATACTATTTTATTGAACCGCCCAAAACAACCGGAAGAGAGTATTTTTCTAATAAGTATATAGAAAATATTCTAAAAACCGCACCGGCTGACCCTAAAGATATTATTGCAACTCTTACTGCATTAACCGCAAAAACAATTGCACAGGCATACGAAAGATTTATTTATCCCTCAATCCATATAGATACAGCTGTTATAGGCGGAGGCGGAGCGTATAATAAAACAATGATGAAGTTTTTGAGAAGTCATCTTCCTAAAAGGATAGAACTTAAAACTCATGAAGAGTACGGAATTTCCAATAACTTTAAAGAAGTTATGGCTTTTGCCCTCCTTGGCTATTGTACTTATTATAATATTCCGAACAATCTTCCTTGCTGCACCGGGGCGGGAAAAAGAACCGTGCTTGGGAAAATTACATATTGATTTTTCCTGAAAATTTAGTTCTAGTACATGCTTTATTATTGTAGCTTCTATTTAGAAAATATTTTACTTGATTTATAATCCACAATAATTTTTGTGTAACATAGGAAATAAAGTTAGAGCACTCATCGTTCATTATTTCCTCATTACTTACTTAATTATTTATTCGCTGTATAATATAAGCAGATTTAAAAAAGTTGGAGTAGAAAAATGGCTATAAAATCCTGGACAGATTATTTTCTAGATATGGCAAAAACCTGTGCTTCTCGTTCAAATTGTTTACGTGCACAGGTTGGTGCAGTTATAGTAGGACAGGATAAAAAAATTAAGGCCACCGGATATAATGGGACTCCTTCCGGTGTCGAATCTTGTTATGAAAGAGGCAAATGCTACAGAATAGAAAATAAAATACCTTCAGGTACAAGATACGAAACTTGCCGTTCAATTCATGCAGAACAAAATGCTATTATACAGGCCGGTCAGGATAGATCCATGGGGGCTACAATGTATATTTACGGACATGATTTTATTTGCATTCTATGTAAGAGATTTATCGTACAGGCAGGAATTGTAGATGTATACCTTAAAAAAGATGATAATTCCCCTATTGTTCATGTTTCAGTAGAAGATATTAAACGCGAGCTGGAAAATCCTGTATTGTAGTACATACAGAATCAGCCCGCCTTTACGGTATATCAAATACAATTCTTGATTTACCCCTTTTCCACTTTACCCCTTGACAGCCCCGTCGTTTTCTCCGGAAATGAAGTATCTCTGCATAAACAAGAAAAATATGATAATAGGAATCGTTGCAATAATCGAACCTGCAGCAATAAATCTCCAGTTAGCAGAAAACATTCCCTGCAGATTATTGATTCCGACCGGCAGGGTATACATTGAATCCTTAGTAAGCAAAATGCTTGGCCATAAAAATTCTCCCCAAGAGCCAATGAAAGTAAATACGGCTAAGACAGCAAGGGTCGGTTTAACCATAGGGAGAACAACCCTACAAAACATTTGAAAAACATTGCAGCCATCCACAATCGCAGCTTCTTCAACCTCTTTAGGCACCTTTAAAAACGCTTGTCTCATAAAGAAAATTCCAAAAGCACTTACTGCAAAAGGCATGACAAGTCCGATATAACCCATAACATTATTAACACTATCAATTAAACGAAGCTTTAATGTAATAATATAAACCGGAAGCATTATTGCCTGAAATGGTATCATAATTGTGGCAAGGATAGAAAAGAATACAAACTTTTTCCCTTTAAAACTCATTTTAGCAAGCGGGTATGCCGCAAGAGATGATAGAATGAGATTTAGCAGCACGGTAAGTGCCGCAACTATCATACTGTTTACAAAGTATCCTATAAAATTTACTTTTTGCCAGACATCAATATAGTTTATAAAAGTAAAATCTTGCGGGATTATCTGAGGCGGATATGCAAAAATATCTTCGTTAATTCCTTTAAAAGATGTTGAGGTAAGCCAAATAAACGGAAATACCGACAACAAAGAAATTATTATTAAAACTGTATGTATTAAAAATTTCCCGAAAATTTTTTTTAACATATTAGTAATTCATTTTGAAATTTTCCTCTATTAAACGCGCAGTACAGCCCTCACCATTTCCTTTTGTTGTATCTGTACAAGGATAGATTCCGTCATTGTTGTTCCAAACTGAATTTGCCTCCTTACCTTTGAATATGGCTACATCCTTACCGCCAAATGGATAGAATTTCCCTTCTTGTCCCATTATAAAACAGAAAATATCGCGACCTACTCTATTAGGAGCTTCGACCCCATTAACATCAATTGTTACATAAGCCGGTGATGAGAATAAAGCTCCGCCTGCTTTCTGGATTGTTTCTTCTTCAGCGGTGGTCTTAGTAGTGCCATCAGATGCAATATAAGCAACAGCACCGGAAGGAAGCGTAAGAGAAATATATGCACCTGTTATATTTGGCATGGAAGTAAGAGCCGTTCCGCTTATTGTTTTTACTCCGTTTGTATAGCCGGAAGGTATTGATGCTTCTTCAGCACTGTCATAGCTGATTACTTTTAAATACTTGCCGATTTCTCCTGCAAAATTGTCAACATTTCCCCAATAGCTCCAGAGTTCTGTATCACTAATATCGTCAACCCCCTCATTTACGACAATTGATGTAAAAGCATTTTCCAAATTAGAAATAGCTGAGGTTAACTTAGACGCATTAGTTTGGTTTCGAACTGAAGTAACCAGAGTAGGTGTTGTTAATGCTGCAATTACACCTATTATACTAAGCGTTATCAGAACCTCTGCCAGAGTAAAACCTTGTTTTTTCATAAAATAAATACCTTTCTATATTAATAATCTACTTTATATCCGTTTTCAATAAGCCGTGCCGTACACTCTCGTCCAGTCAAGAGTTTTGAATCAGTACACCGATTATTCTTCCAGGTTGCACTGTCATCTCCTCTAAAGAAAACAGAAGCATCAAATCCGCCTTCTGGATATAAAATACCATCAGAACCTAGATAAAACGGAAACGAATCTCTTCCCCACATATTTGGCTTATTGATTCCATTTGTATCAATGGTTACAGTAGCAGCAATATTGTATAATCTTCCCCCTGCTTCTAATACAGAAGCCTCGGTATTTTCAACATGTTCAGAGTCAAATGGACGACCTTCTTCATCTTTAATTAAATGAATACCTGTTTTATACCCGTTTTTTGAGTCGAGTACTTCTATACAATAGACGAATCCTTTTTTGGATACCAATAATACACCGTCAGGTTGTAAACTAGGAGCATCTGTACCATTTATCTCTTTTGGTAAAGAACTGCTTCCGTAAAGAGTCTCATAATCTTTATAATAATCTACTATTGTCAAATACTCAGATATTCCTGCAACAAATTTTTGTATATCAGCATCAGAACTGGAATTATCCAATTTATCCGGCATTTCTTTCCATACAGAAGTTTCCAATATGTCCGTTGCCCCGTTTTTTGACATCATAGCAGCCATTGCGCTTTCCCAATCTGAAACTGCAACGGAAAGTGCTGCTGCATTTTTTTGATTCTGGGAAGAACTTACTATTGTAGGAATAGTAATTGCTGCAACTATTCCCACAATAGTTAGTGTGAAAAGCATTTCTGCAAGTGTAAATGCTATTTTTTTCATTTATAAAACCCTCTTAATTGTTATTATATAAAATTCAATATTAATTTTAAGTTTATCATATTTTGCATAAGAGGTAAATAATAAGATTTTTATTTAAGACTAAATGTCTTTTAAAGATTAGTAAAAAAATGTAAATTTTTTTGCATTTACTAGCAAAAAAATTTTATTATAAGTTTTAGAACAAATGGATGGTTGATAAAACACGAGAAGTGATATAATGAAAAAAGAATATATAAAGCGAGGTAATGCATGAGCGAAGTAAATGGTCCCAAAATTAGTGCTAATCAGTTTAATTACAGCGGAATACAAAAGCAGAATCCGGAACCTGAAGTGGCAGAACCGGCAGAATCCGGAAAACAGCAGCTTACAGATTTTTCCAACATGCAGGCAGAAGCTCTAGGGCGTTCCATGTTGTTTAAAGGAACTGACAATATTAATAACGACTTAAAAGTACTTATGGAAAACCCTCAAATTGCAGAAAATTCCGACAAAATGTTTGATGCTGCATACAAAATTGCTCAAGATAACGGAGCTGAAAACCCATACGAAGAAGCTGCTGCTTTTTCAACAACTTCTATATAAAAAATTAAAAAACTTATTAGGGAGAGAGACTAAGAATGGATGGAAATAACAAGCCGGTTGTTCATTTAATTTCTAAACCGGAAAACATGATTAAGACGATTTACACAGCATGCAGAACCTGCTATAGCGCTGATATTCCGATAAATATTTATAACAGCACTGATGATGAAGAAAAAATGCTTAAGCTGATTGAGCGCGTAATTTCTTCAGGCCATTATTCAACTATTGAACATATCCAGGTGACTTTTGCAATTTCTAACGTTTCAAGAGCGTGTACACACCAGCTCGTAAGACACAGACACATGTCTTTTTCTCAGAAATCACAAAGATATGTAAAAGAAAAAGGCCAATTTGATTTTATTATCCCGCCGACAATTGAGAGGAATCCTGAATTAAAAGAAAAATTCCTCAATTTTATGGGAGAAATTTCAAAACTGTACTGCGAATTTACAGAAGCCGGCATCCCTGCCGAAGATGCAAGAGCCGTTCTTCCAAATGCAGCTGCTTCTTCTATCGTAGCAAGTTTAAATCTTAGAGAAATGATTCACCTGGCTAACTTGAGACTCTGTACAAGAGCTCAATACGAAATTAGGACAATGATTAAAATGATGTGCGAAGCACTTGTCGCAGAAGAACCATGGCTTAAACCTTACTTGGTACCGAAATGCGAACGTCTTGGTTATTGTGATGAAGACAAATCCTGCGGAAGAATGCCGACAAGAGAAAAACAAGGAGTATAATGAAAAAACTCGGGTTTATACTTGTTCTTGCAATTATCGCTGCAGCGGCAGTTTACATCTCATTTTTTTCCAAAGATGAATTTGCAGAAGGTGATTTGTACCGCGAAATTGTTAACCGCGGAATTATCAAAGTCGGAGTAAATACGGATTCCAAACCGTTTGCATTTGTAGATCCTAACGGTATGCTTGTTGGATACGATATTGATTTGGCAAAATATATTGCCCAATACCTTCTAAAAGACCCTGATAGAGTAGAATTTGTTCCGGTGAACCCTTCCAACAGGCTGATTAAAGCCTCAACAGGCGAAGTAGACATCGTTATCTCAACTGTTACAATTACTCCCCAAAGACAGGAGATTATAAGTTTCTCTATCCCTTACGATTATGCAGGGCAGGCAATACTTGTAAGATCAGACAGCCAAATTAAGTCGCTTGCCGATTTAGCCGAGCAAAGTGTAGGTGTAATCTTTGGTACAACGGCCGAACATAATATAAAAAATTTCGTCCCTACCGCAAATATTATTGGTTTTAGAAGCTATGCAGATGCTTATGAAGCATTGAAGAAAAAACAAATCAACGCAATTACGTCCGATGATACAATTCTGAACAGATTTGCTTATGATGATAAATCCGTAAAACTTCTTCCCAAAAGGTATTCCCGCGAACCATACGGCATAGCGTTCAAAAAAGGAAATTCAACAATCCGGCTAAAAGAAAACCTTGATTATGCAATTATGGATCTAAAACAAAAGAACGTTATCCCCCGCCTCAGAAAAAGATGGGGAATATTGTAAAAACATTCTTTCATACTTCTATACTTTACAAACTTATCATATGGTGATATGATGATAATATGATAAAATCTTTTAAAGATAAAGAAACCGAAAAGATTTTTAACGGCATAAATTCAAAAAAATTCTCAGCTATCCAAAAAATTGCAAAACGTAAACTGGATATGATTCATTATGCCTTCCAGGAACAAGATTTAACCGTCCCTCCCGCTAAAAGATTTGAACGTTTAAAAGGTGATCTAAAGGGATATTGTTCAATAAGGATAAATGATCAATACAGAATTATTTTTAAATTTCAAGATAGTTTTGCAAAAGAAGTACAGATAACTGATTACCATTAAGAAAGGATAAAACTATGAATCGTCCATATACTCACCCGGGAGAAATATTAGTTGAAGAATTTGTTAAACCTTATGGTCTTACCCAGGAACAATTATGTAAACTGCTGGGGGTTGGAGTCAAAACAATAAGTGAAATTTATAACCAAAAACGCGGAATTAGCCCTGTAATGGCACACAAACTTGCAAGATTATTCGGCACCACTCCGGAATTTTGGCTTAATGCTCAAGTTTATTATGATCTTTATACAGTTTATGAAAAAAAACAAGATGAGATTAATAAAGTTAATCCTTTGAGTGCTTAATTATTTTGAATAACAAAACGAATGCGGCGGGCTTTAGCCCGCCGCACTCGTTTTGTTAAGAATTTATGGTTTTACTCAATTATTCTTTTGTATATTCTGCGTCAATTACATCATCATCTTTTTTGTCGGATGATTCATTGCTGCTGCCCTGACTGTTAGCTTCGCCACCTTCTTTCTGAACAGCTTCGTAAGCTTTTTGTGAAATAGCAAACATTGTTTGCTGCAATTCTTCTGACATTTTTTTCAATTCATCAGCAGATTTGTTTTCATCCAAGGCTTTTTGAAGAGCTTCTCTGTGTTCAGTCAATTTCTTAACATCATCTTCAGAGATTTTTCCTTCAAAATCTTTAACTATTCTTTCAGAAGATGCAATTAAGGAATTAGCATTATTTTTAATTTCTGCTTCTTCTTTTTTCTTTTTATCTTCGGCAGCGTTAGCTTCTGCTTCTTTAACCATCTTATCAATATCTTGTTCAGAGAGGTTAGAAGAGTTTGTAATAGTAATCTTTTGTTCTTTGTTAGTAGCTTTATCTTTAGCAGAAACGTTTACAATACCGTTAGCATCGATATCGAATGTAACTTCAATTTGAGGAATGCCGCGCATAGCAGGAGCAATACCTTCAAGTCTGAACATACCTAAAGATTTGTTATCGGAAGCCATTGGTCTTTCACCCTGAAGAACGTTAATATCAACTGCAGTCTGGTTATTTTCAGCTGTAGAGAATACTTGAGATTTACTTACAGGGATTGTAGTGTTACGAGGAACAAGCGGAGTCATAACGCCGCCCAATGTTTCAATACCTAATGTAAGAGGGGTTACATCAAGAAGAACGATATCTTTAACTTCACCTGCAAGCACACCTGCTTGAATTGCAGCACCAACAGCAACAACTTCATCAGGGTTTACAGATTGGTTAGGATCTTTACCTGTGTATTCTTTTACTAATTGTTGTACAGCAGGGATACGGGTTGAACCCCCGACTAACACAACTTCGTTAATATCATTCTTAGTTAAACCTGCATCAGATAGAGCTTGTTCAACCGGTTTTTTACATCTTTCAAGAAGATCATGAGAAAGTTCTTCAAATTTAGCTCTTGTAAGAGTCAATTCCAGATGTTTTGGACCATTTGCATCAGCAGTAATATAAGGTAAGTTAATAGTTGTTTCAACTACAGATGAAAGTTCGCATTTGGCCTTTTCAGCAGCTTCTTTAATACGCTGCATAGCTTGTTTATCGTTAGTAAGGTCAATAGCTTCTTGTTTTTTGAATTCTTCACAAATCCAATCAATAATCTTTTTATCAAAGTCATCACCACCTAAGTGGGTATCACCTGATGTAGAAAGAACTTCGTGAACACCGTCGCCGATTTCAAGGATAGATACATCGAAAGTACCGCCACCTAAGTCGAATACAAGGACTTTTTCTGATTTATCTTTTTCCAAACCATAAGCGAGAGCTGCGGCTGTTGGTTCGTTGACGATACGAAGAACATCCAAACCTGCGATTTTTCCGGCATCTTTTGTAGCTTGCCTTTGAGCATCGTTAAAATATGCAGGAACAGTAATAACTGCGGATGTAACTTTTTCTCCGAGGTATGCACTTGCATCATCTGCAAGTTTTCTCAAAATCATTGCAGAAATTTCTTGCGGAGTGTAGTCTTTTCCATCTATGTTTTTTTTGTAATCTTCGCCCATGTGTCTCTTAATTGAAGCGATTGTTTTATCAGGGTTTAATATAGCCTGACGTTTAGCAAGCTGACCTACAAGTCTTTCACCCGTTTTAGAAAAACCAACGATAGAAGGAGTTGTTCTCATACCTTCAGCGTTAGCAATAACGGTCGGCTTACCGCCCTCCATAACGGCTACAACTGAGTTTGTTGTACCTAAGTCAATACCAATTGTTTTTGCCATTTTTATCTTCCTTTCATTAATTATTTCCATTGTGTAAGCGGTGAATGTTGAATCGTTAGCAAAATTTTAAATCACGGTTCACGAGTCACTACTCACTATTAACATTTAATCACTCTTTTCAGAAAATTATTAAAAAATAAACAAAAAATTAATATTTGGGATAAATTAGTAAGTTGTGAATTGTGACTCAAAGATAGTGACGGAGTAATTATTGAGTGACTAAGCCCCCTTTCCTTACAGGAGAGGGCAGAGGGAGGTAACAATAACTTGTGAATCTCAACTCGTGAGCCTGTTATTACAAAAACGAAGCAGGCCGGTTTTTTAGACCGGCCCGCCCCATTGGGGTAAATTTATTATTTTTGAGTTTGCTTATCTTACGAGTAATTCTTCACGTGACTGGAAATAATCAACCACTGTATCCATTACGTTGTCAAAGAAAAAATCAAGCTCTTTTGAAAGGTTGTTTTCCATAGAAAGTGATAGATCTTCTGTTTTAAATCTTGATAACATTTCATTTTCAATACGCATATTCTAAATCCTTTCCTGCATTCATTCTCTGACCGTTTAGTTTTTGCTTACGACTTTTATATCGGCATTTTTTTGAAAAACTTTAGAGTTTTGAGAATGTTTGTTACAAAAATTTACACATAGCTCTTTAATGATATTTTTTAATAAGTCAAAATTTATATTACTCTTGTACTTTTAGGGGTTTTGTACTAGAATATTCTTTGTAAAAAGGACAATTTGCGGGGTAGATATATGAAATTTGTTGCAGGAAAAGAAGATCTATTAAATGGTATCAGAATTGTTGAACGAGCTACTGTTGTTAAAGGTTTGCAGCCTGTACTGGCAAATGTTTTAATAGAAACGGTAGACAATAACAGAATTAAATTAACAGCTACCGATTTTGATTTATCTATTACAACTCTTATTAACGCTAATGTTGAAGAAGAAGGAAAATTTACTCTTCCTGCCAGAAAACTCGGTGAAATTATTTCGAGATTACAGGACGAACTGGTTAAGATGGAATTAAACGGCTCCGTGGTTACAGTTACCTGCAAAAATTCCAAATTTGACATTATAGGTATTTCCGCAAATGAATTTCCGCCTGTTGAAGAAAATATATCCGAAGAAGATACCGTAGAAATTGAAACAAGACCTTTTATAAAAGCAATTAGACAGGTTGTATCAGCCGCAGCAGGTTACGAAACAAATAATCTGCTTTCAGGTGTTGTCTGCGAAGTTAATAAAAATATTCTGGAAATGGCAGCAACAGACGGAAACAGACTTGCAAGGGTCAGAGAAGTTGTTAAAAATAATTCAACTGATTCCGAAAAAGTTTTTGAAATGTTGATTTCATCAAAAGTTCTGGCAGAATTATCAAAAATTTCCCTGCTTACAGAATCAGATACAATAAAAATCTGTAAAGAACTCAAAAAAATTGTAATTACGGTTGATAAAACAAAGATTATTACAAGACTTATGCAGGGACAGTTCCCTAAATACAATCAGCTTATCCCGCAATCTTTCCCTAAAGAAGCAGTTGTAGATAAAAATAATTTAATCTCAGCGCTTGAAAGAGTTGCAGTTATGGTAAGCGAAAAGAACAGTATTGTTAAATTTGAGTTTACAGATGGTGCCCTCAAGCTCTCCGGTGATTCTCCGGAAGCCGGTAATTCGCAGGATACAATTGATATCAAATACACAGGCGAGCCGCTGACTATTGCATTTAACTACAAGTTTATTCTTGAATTCTTAAAGATTGCAGAATCAGAAGAAATTAAAGTTCAACTAAATACACCTCTTTCTGCAACAGTATTTGTACCGTGCTCTGATGAAGATTATCTCTATCTCGTCATGCCGGTACAACTAAGGGGGTAGGGGTAAATGAAGGGGTAAATGAAGGGGTAAATGAAAGTTAGGAGTAACGCGCCCAACGACTCCGCCGGAGCAATACAAGAAGGAAAAACAAATGAGAGGAAAAGCTTTTAAATTCGGAGATAATATTTCAACAGATCACATTGCACCGGGAAGATTGTTTCACCTGCGTTCTGATTTAAATGAGTTTGCAAAACACGTACTTGAAGATGCGGATGAAAATTTTGCAAAAAATATGCACAAGGGAGATTTTATCGTTGCGGAAAACAATTTCGGACTCGGTTCATCAAGAGAACATGCCCCGCAAATTATCAAAATAGCCGGAGTCGGAGCGGTTATTGCAAAATCTTTTGCAAGAATTTTTTACCGTAACGCAATAAATATCGGACTTCTGGCTATAGAATGCGACACTGACGGAATTGATGCCGGAGACGAATTAGATTTGGACATAAAAGCAGGAACCTTAAAAAACCTTACTAAAGGAACAACCATTATGATAGAACCGCTTCCGGATGTTATGATAAGACTTCTGGAAGACGGCGGATTAATTGAACATATCAAGAAAAACGGCGATTTAGTACTTGGATAATTAAAAGAATTTCAAAAATGAGGGCGGCGGAATTAAAATTCCGCCGCCCTCACATTTAAACAACAAAAATATTTACTTACCAAAATATCTTGCAAGAAGACCATCGAAGCCTCTGCCATGGCGAGCTTCGTCTTTTGCCATTTCATGAACTGTATCATGAACAGCATCAAGACCTAATTCTTTTGCACGTTTTGCAATTTTCATCTTTCCGTCGCAAGCGCCAAATTCAGCTTCAGCTCTGAGTTCAAGATTTTTCTTAGTTGAATTTGTAACAACTTCGCCAAGAAGTTCCGCAAATCTTGATGCGTGATCAGCTTCTTCAAAAGCATATCTTTTGAATGCTTCTGCAATTTCAGGATATCCTTCTCTGTCAGCTTGTCTTGCCATTGCAATATACATACCGACTTCTGTACATTCACCCATAAAGTTTGCTCTTAAACCTTCAAGGATTTCAGGATCAACATCTTTAGCAACACCGATTCTGTGTTCATCAGCGTAGTTTTTGTTTCCTTCTTCCATTTTTACAAAAGCTTCTTTTCCAGCTCCGCAGATAGGGCATTTTTCAGGAGCTTCACCTTCTGCTGTGTAACCGCATACAGTGCATACATATTTTGCCATAATTAATTCCTTTCTTTTAACTCATCTACTCAAACTTATTTACCTGTTAATTATAACATGCGTGCTTAACATTCTCAATTGTAATTACAACAAAAAAGCCGCCCGTTTTTCAGACAGCCAGTTTTTGTTTTTTAGTTGTGATGACTTTTAGTTATTAATTTCAGCGTCATCTGTGGCTTGAAGCTGTTTTGATTTGTAGTTATGGATAACTGCATCCACAAGTAAATCGTATGAAGAACTTTTCTCGATGTTCGGGAATTCCTCCTTCAATTGTTGTCTGACCATTGCTTCCAACCTTTGTTCGTCAGTCTTGATTTTCAGTTCTGTACTTGACAGAGACTCAATATATGCTTCATTAGCTTCCCTTTGCCCGCTTGAAAATGTTAACAAGTTAGCTTTGGGATCTAATGCTTGTTTTAAGGATTTTATAAATGATTTAGGGTTAAACATAACGACCTCTTTTCACTTTCCTTCACTTTGTACACTATTAAAGTATCCTCAAGGTGAAAATTTACTCTTTTTCGCCAAGTTGTTACAATTTTTTACAATTTGGAAAAATCTGTTAATATTATATACTTATTTTTCAAACCATTCAATAGTGCTAGTCTGTTATTTTTTATCCTTTCATCATTATCCATGACGAGAACATCTTCAAAGAATTTTGTAACAACAGGGTTAAGATTAATTAAATCAGTCAGATATTTTTTGTAATCACCTGTAAAATTAACCTTTTTAACTTCGTTATACAAACTCTTTTCGGCATCAAAAGTAAAGAGTGATTCATTAACCTCTGTCTTCACTTCTTCTTTTAAGATTCTTAAGACGCGGTTAGCATTCTCAAGCAAGGTCGGATTATCAAGTTCCGATACGGCTTGAACTCTTGCAGCATAATCACAGAGGTCTTTGCAAGGATTATTATCCGCGCATGCTTCAAGAACTGTCTTTTTGTAATCATTATTCAAGAAAATGATTAATCTTTGGACAAAGAATTCTTCTACATCTTTCTTGCAATCAGCTTGAATTGGAAGAAGCAAAAGACTTTCCGAAATCAATTCCGACAAATCAAGTTTCAAATTATATTCAAGAATCGTCTTAATAATACCAAGGGCTGCACGCCTTACACCGAGCGGGTCAGATGAACCTGTTGGTTTTCTTCCTGATGCAAAAACGGCGCAGATTGTATCTATTTTATCAGCGATTCCGACGACTTGCCCTTCAATTGATTTTGCGGTTTCACTATCAGCATTGAGAGGGAAATAGTGCTCTTTTATGCCTTCCGCAACTTCGGCGGATTCTCCTGACACTCTTGCATAATCTGCCCCGATAAATCCTTGAAGTTCCGTAAATTCAAATACAAGGTTTGTTGCTAAGTCAGCTTTGCAGAGTTCTGCTGTTCTTTTAATTGACGGTTTGGATACGTTAAGAGCAGAAGAAATTTTTTCAGAGAGTTTAATAATTCTCTGGGTTTTATCATAAACTGAGCCCATGCCCTTTTGGAAGGTCATGCCTTTTAAGTTTTCCACATAACTTTCCAGCGGTTTTTTGGTATCTTCTTTAAAGAAAAATACCGCATCATCAAGACGAGCTTTTATTACTCTCAGGTTTCCGGCTTTGATGTTTTCAAAATCGTTACCGATATAATTTGTTATAGTGACAAATTTGTTAATTAACTTGCCTTCTTTTGTATAGAGGGCAAAATATCTCTGGTGGGTTTCCATAACGGTAACCGAGACTTCCTGCGGGATTGTAAGAAATTCTTCATCAAAGCTGCAAGTAACCGCAACCGGGTATTCACAGATAAATGTTACTTCTTCCAATAAATCATCGGAAATTTTTGTCACTGCATTGAGTTTATCAGCTTCAATTTTAGTAAGTTCTAATATCTTTGATTTTCTTTCATCCTGATCAACTATTACATAGGCATCTTTGAGTTTACTTACATATTCATCAGGATTATTTATAACAATATTTTGTTTTGAGAATCGATGTCCGTTTGTGATGTTAGAAGATTCTTTATCAATAATCTTAATTTTAACTTCTTCGCCGTCTAAAATAGAGAGCACCCATCTTATAGGACGGGAGAATTTAACATCATTAGAACCCCATCTCATAAAGTGAGGACCTTGAAGTTTGGAGAAAATCAGAGGAACATTTTCCTGCAATAAGTCTTTTGTATTTTTACCTTTGATGGAAATTTTTGCATAAAGGTAATTATCTTCTACGTATAAGTCTTTAGAATCAATCCCGTTTTTCTTGGCAAAACCCTCACCGGCCTTTGTTAAGTTTTTATTTTCGTCATAGGCAACTGTAGCAATAGGACCTTTGATAACTTTTTCTACATCCGGCTGTGAAGCAGATAGACCGTCAACAATAACAGCTAATCTCCTTGGGGTTGCCATAACTTTTATATTTTTGTATTCAACTTTGTTTGTTTCTAAAAAGTTTTTAAATCCTTCTTTAAGTTGGGAAATTGCCATCGGAATAAACTTATACGGCAATTCTTCCACTCCGACTTCCAACAGGTATTTGCTCATATTTATATTTCTCCAATTCTAATCTTTGAGATAATTATACAATAAAAAAAGTTTTAAGCGCCTGAAGTAAAAGATAATAAATCTGTTTTACTGTTTTTGATATAATCAATATTAAGGAGAAGTGTCCGAGCGGTTTAAGGTGCAAATCTCGAAAATTTGTGAGGGTGAAAGCCCTCCGCGGGTTCGAATCCCGCCTTCTCCGAATTTTTTGTTAAAAAATTGTGGCTGTGGGATTCGAACCCCAATGCGAAGCATTTCCGGGTTTGAGCGGAAGCGAGCAGAGAGCGAAGGTTTTTTGCGAAAAGAATGCAATTCTTTGAAGCAAAAACCGCAGACTCGTCTAACGCGAGCGACCAAGACAATCCCGCCTTCTCCGAATTTTTTGTTAAAAAATTGTGGCTGTGGGATTCGAACCCCAATGCGAAGCATTTCCGGGTTTGAGCGGAAGCGAGCAGAGAGCGAAGGTTTTTTGCGAAAAGAATGCAATTCTTTGAAGCAAAAACCGCAGACTCGTCTAACGCGAGCGACCAAGACAATCCCGCCTTCTCCGAATTTTTTGTTAAAAAATTGTGGCTGTGAGTGTATTTGTTTGAGTAATTTTGCCAGAAGTTTTCCTGTCATTGCGAGGACGAACAGCCCGAAGCAATCAAGCTTTTAGGCGGTAGTTAATTGGCTATCTCAATTTCAAATTACTCAGATTACTCATTTGATGCTCACGTAGAAATATTTAATAATATTTATTGATACAGTTGAAATTTATAGCAATTTTTGTTATTCTATTGATATAAATTGCTATAAAAGAGGTATTTTATGAACATATCTTTAACACCAACATTAGAAAAATTTGTACAGGATAAGGTCGCATCCGGACTTTACAATTCTGTAAGCGAAGTTATTAGAGAAGCTTTAAGATTGCTTGCATTAAAAGAAGGTATCTCTCAAAAAAGATTAGCACAATTAAATAACGATATTGAAGAGGGATGGAATGATACTGAAATCTTCGACGGTCATTCTGCTATGGAAAAGTTAATTAAAAAATATGAATAATTTAAAACTTGAAATTACAAGTAAAGCATATAATGACATTGAAATAATTTCTGATTATATTGCTAAGGATAACAAAAGTGCTGCAATAAAATTTGTGAAATTATTTTATAAAACATTTAAAACTTTATGCAAACATCCCAATCTTGGAAAAACAAGAGATGATTTTACATATTTAGATGTTAAATTTTATATTCTGAAAAAGAAATATTTGGTTATTTATAGAATAATTGATAATAAAGTCTTAAGGATATTAAGAGTTCTAACGACTTATCAGGATATTTGTTCAATATTTTAATAGTCAAATTGATTGTTAAAAATAGTCAT